>CAZYUT010000104.1:0-7458 GCA_964650735.1 uncultured Hyphomicrobiaceae bacterium | reverse complement strand
CCTCGACATTGCGCTCCAGGAACAGAAGCGGGCCTTCGACCGCCTTGGCCCGGCCACGCACCAGCAAATCCGCCCAGATGCTCATTCCTGCGTCTCCCGCGCTTTCAGCCCGCCGAGCTGATCATCCAGCTCGCTGCGCAGGTCGTCGAAGCGCTCGATTTCGTCCTCGCCGATTTCCTCGCCCATGCGCTGCAGCCGCCGGTAGACCGCAAGCCCGGCGATGTCGTCCGGGTCCGCGCCGCGCTCCAGCGCCTCGAAGGCCTGGTCGATGAAGCGGATGACGAGGCGCAGCATCTCGATCTGCCGCTCGGGCGAGCAGTAGCGGTCCGTCTTGGAGAAGGCCGACTGGCTCAGCAAGGCTTCGTTGACCAGCTGCGCGCAGGTCAGGGTGAGCTGCTGGTCGGGGGGCAGCGCGTCCTTGCCGACGATGCGCGCCATACGCTGCAAATGCGCTTCGCGCTCCAGGAGCGTGAGCAGGCGCTCGCGCTGGCGGTACCAGTCGGAGTTGCCCATCTCGGTCCACCAGCCGGTGAATTTTTCCGCGTCCTCGGAATAGGACTGCAGCGGATGGATCGCCGGATAGAACCGCGCCTCCGCGCGCTCCTTGTCCAGCCCCCAGAAGCAGCGGATGTAACGCTTGGTGTGGCTCGTCACCGGCTCGGAGAAGTCGCCCGCGGGCGGGCTGACCGCGCCGATGATGGTGAGCGAGCCTTCCTCGCCGGTCAGCGTCGTGACGCGCGCGGCGCGCTCATAGAAGTCCGCCAGCCGCGAGCTGAGGTAGGCGGGATAGCCGGCCTCCGCCGGCAGTTCGCCCAGCCGTCCAGAGACCTCGCGCAGCGCCTCGGCCCAGCGGCTGGTAGAGTCAGCCATCAGCGCGACATGCTTGCCCTGGTCGCGGAAATATTCGCCGACCGTGACGCCGGCATAGATGCTGGCCTCGCGCGCGGCCACTGGCATGTTCGAGGTGTTGGCGATGATGACCGTGCGCTCCATCAGCGGGCGGCCGGTGGTCGGATCGGTCAGCTCGGGGAATTCGTTGAGCACTTCGGCCATCTCGTTGCCGCGCTCGCCGCAGCCGACATAGATGATGACATCGGCGTGCGCGTGCTTGGCGAGCGTTTCCTGCAGCACGGTCTTGCCGGTTCCGAAGCCGCCGGGGATCGCGGCGCGGCTGCCGCGGGCGATCGGGAACAGCGTGTCGAGAATGCGCTGGCCGGTAATGAGGGGGCGGTCGCCGGGCAGGCGGTCGCGCACAGGGCGCGGGCGGCGCACGGGCCAGCGGTTGTAAAGATGGACCTCGCGGCGTTTGTCATCGGCGCTGCGCACGACCATGAGGATCTGTTCGGGGTCGATTTCGCCCTCGTCCGCGATCTCCTCGACCGTGCCCGAAACCTCGGGCGGCACGAGACAGGGTTCCTCCAGCCCGTGCATCGTCACCCGGGCGTAGATCTGGCCGCCCTTGACCTCATCGCCTGCGCTCACCTGCGGCTGGAAGCGGGTCTTAGTGTCGTCGTCCTCGACGAAGCGTTCCTCGGAGAGCGGGCGCAGCAGACCATCGTAAATGTTGCCGAGCAGCCCCGGCCCGAGCGGCACCGACAGCGGCTGACCTGTCCCGTAGACCGGATCGCCGGGTTTCAGGCCGGTGGTGTCCTCATAGACCTGCGCGACGAACTCGCGCCCGCGCAGCCGGATCACCTCGCCGGGCACGCGGGCCTCGCCGACCTCCACGGCCTCGCCAAGCTGGAACGCGTCGTCGGTGAGCGCGTGCAGGACCGGCCCGCCGATCCAGCGGATGCGCGCCTCAGCCATGCGCCGCCTCCTGTTCGCCGTTCTCCCTGGCCTGCGTTTCGGCGAGCCGCTCGATTTCCGCGATCAGCGCGGCCTGCACGCGGCCCGTTTGCGCGAGCAGGGCGTTTGGCGTGGCGTCGAGCGTCGCGCCATCCGCTTCGATGCGCAGGCCCGCGTCGATGTCCCCGGAGGCCTCCGCTTCGGCATCCTCCACGCCTTTTTCGTCCAGCCAGCCCTTGAGCTTGTCGCGGAAGGCATCGTCGGTGTCCGCCGGATAGACGACCCGCCAGCCCTTGCGCTGCAGGCGGAACGACGCGCTGTCGATCGCCTCCCTGACCCATGCCTCGCGGTTTTCAGCGTTCTGCCAGCGAGCCTTGAGCGAGCCCGTCAGCTTCGGCCACGCCTGCTTGACGATGTCCGCAAGCGCTGACTGGTGCCGCTTACGGCGTTCGGTGTCGCGCTGCGCCTTGGCCTGGTCAATGCGCTTGGCGCGGTCGCGCCGCAGCTGTTCAGACGCCGCATGAAACCGCTCGCGCGCGCTGCGATGGGCCTGTCGCGCGATGCCGCGGGCCTCCCTGTGCGCCTCGTTCAGGATGCGCTTGCGCTCGCCGTCCCTGCGCGCATTGATCGCGTCGATGAGCGCCTGAGCCTGCGTCTCGGCCAAATTTTGGTCGGCCTTGTTCATCATTCGATGCCCAGCGTGGCGCGGATCTTGGCAGGGAGGTTTTCGGGCCTTTCCCGCTCGCGGATGTCCGGGATGACCGCGAAGGCCGGGCGCTCTGCGGTGAGCGCCTTCTTCAGCATCGCCTCTGGCAGATGCCGGGCGTATTCTGCGGTCATTATGACCACCTCGGCCGCCGCGCGCGCGCTGGCGAACGCTTCCACCGCATCTTCTGGCGGCGGCGAGCGCGTGTCCACGCCCGCCAGCCGGAAGCCCGCGCAGGTGACCTCGTCTGCGATGACGACGATGGCCGCCATGTTAGCCTGCCCGGTTCAGGATCAGAATGGCGACGATCAGCCCGTAGATCGCGATGCCCTCGGCGAGGCCGACGAGGATCAGCACGCGCCCGAGCAGTTCCGGCTTTTCCGCAAGCGCCCCCACGGCAGCCGCGCCCACGACGGCCACGGCATAGCCCGCCCCGAGCGCAGAGAGGCCGGCGGCTGCGGCGGCGCCGATGAAGGCCCATTTGAGGATGACTGGATCGACGTTCTGCGCCGCGGCTTCCTGCGCGCCAGCGACGCCGGAATAGGTCAGCAGCACCAGCAGGCTCACCCCGCCGATGGCGATCGCCGCGACCGCGACTCCCTGCGCGACTTTCATGCCTTTGGAAATCATCTCATCCCCCCGTCGGTGTTGGTATTCGTCCGTGCCGGCGTCAGTGGCGTGAACATGCGGCCCTCACCCTTGAGAAAGCGCACGAAGAACTCGAACAGAAGCAGGCGGGCCGTTTGGATGCTCACGATCAAGCCTTCCAGCAGAATGATGATCACGTTGCCGATAAACAGCACGATCCAGTAGCCGATGCCGCCAGTGGCTACAGCAACCTGGGCCACGGCGAGCGAAAGCCCGGCATGGGCGAGCGCAAACGCGCCGACGCGCGCGAAGGAGACCGTGTTCACGATGAGCTGCAGGCCGGATTCAAGCAGGCTTCCCATCCCGCGCAGCGTGGCCGAGATCGGTGCCGACGGCTCAAGGATGGCCTCGCCCAGCACGAACCAGACGACGCCGAAAAGCGCGCCCCACTGCGCCGGCGGCCAGAAGATCGCGACCAGCAGCGCGCCATAAGCGACCAGTAGACCGCATTCGCGCAGCCACCACATGCGCGCCGCCCCGCGCCAATGCGCCTGCGCGGCGTTCAATAGCAGGCCGGTCACAAGAACGACCACGCCGATCACGATCGCGCCGATGAGGATTTCGATGGGCGCTTCGAGCGGGTGGAGCCACAATGGCTCGATGATGTCCTTGCGGGTGAAGACATCGCCGTAGAGGACGCCGAACACCATCGCCATGATGCCGCCCGGCACCAGCAGCGTGAAAACCGGTATCCTGCGCCGAAGGATCAGCCCGGCGAGGAGCAGCACCGCGCCGTGCCCGACATCGCCAAACATGTAGCCGAACATGATCGGCGCGAAGATCGCCAGCAGGATGCTCGGGTCGGCTTCGTCGCGGCCCGGCGCGCCGAGAAGCTGGGTGATGGTTTCAAAGGCGCGCGCCCAGGGCGGGTTGCGCAGAAGCGTCGGCGCTTCGGCCTTGCCGGGTGGGTCGGGGAAGTCGACCAGGCAGCGCAGGCCGCTCTCGTTCAGTGGCTCGCAGAAGCTGGCGCGATCCTCGGCCGTGGTCCAGCCTGTCACCCAGGCGAGATCGGCGGATGCCGACACCTCCTCGGCGTGCGTGACCATCCAGGCGATCAGCTCGATCCGGCCGATCACGTTGGCGAGGTCGTATTGCGCGCTGAGCGAGGCAAGGTTGTCCTGCGTCTGTTCGACCTGCTTGTCGAGTTCCGCCAGCCGCTCCTTGATCGCTTCGGCGGCCTCAGACGCGCTTGAGGGCAGGTCATCCGGGATCGGCACTGGCCGGGCCTTCTGCGCGCGCAACTGGTCGTCGAGCGAGCGCATGTCCCGCGCGCCGCCCAGCGCAAGCAGGTATTCGCCGGTTTCCGTCTCGATCCGCTTGTGCAGGACGCGCTCAGGCACGCTCAGGGCTTGCATGTTCGCCGGCAGCAGATAGAGCCGCGCGGCAAGCTCCGGGCCGGTTGTCCCGAGCCGGGAAAGGTCGGGCAGCGGCTCCTCGGCCCCCGCGAGCAGACCGTGGAGGCGCTCCAGTTCGCGCTTGCGATCGGTCAGCTCTTCGAGTTCGGCGATCGCCGGGTCAGCGTCCGCGGCCCAGGCCCTCAGAGCCTTGACGCTTTCGGCGACGACCTTGTCCGGCTGCGGCATGCGCGCCGGAGCCATCTGCTCAGGCTCGGGCCAGTAGGTCCGGTAATCTTCGAAGAGACTGTTGTAATCGCCCAACTCGTCGTGGATTCTTTCGGGGAACAGCGCCTCGGCGCTGCGGCTGTAGGTCTCCAGCTGCACCGCGCCGGTGCGCGCCAGCGTATCGAGCACGGACGGGAGCTCCTCGCGCGTTGTGACCAGCTCGAACCATTGGGCCGGAACCGGACGCAGCGTCATGCGGCGCTCCTTTCGCGTCCGTCCTGGAAGAGCTGGCGGCGGATCAGCCCGCCGCGGAAGCGTTCGAAATCGCGCCAGGCGAAAGCGAGATAGGCGAAGATTGCCGCGGGCGTCTGGGCGTGACGGCGGAACAGCCGGACCAGTTCAGCCTCGATGGCCTTGTCGGCGGCGCGATAGGCGGGCGGCGGGACGGGCACGTCGGTCGCCTCGAAGCCGGGGAACAGGGCCACGCCGATGGCCTCCAACGCGTCAACCTGGGCGCGCGCCGGTTTGGGCCACGCAGCGCGCCAGCGCGCCAGCCAGGCTGCGCCGGCGTTCCGCTCGCTCTCGGCGGTTTCGGCCAGGGCCTCGGCCAGATGCGCATCGCGCTCGGCCCATTCGGGCGCGGGCCAGCCGCGGCGGACATGCTCGACGCCCGGCAGTTCGGGCAGTTCGGCCCACAGGCGCGCCGCCTCCCGCCACTCTGCCGGCAGCCAGCCGCTGACCTCATCCACCGTGTCGCGCCAGACCGCACGGAGCATGCGCTCCTGCTGATGGTGGTCCATGTCTTGCGACACTGGTCCGGCCCATGGCGCGAGGCTGGTAGCGCGCGCCGTCTCCAGATACTGATTGACCGAGCGCAACGCGCCGAGGCGCTGCCAGCCGGAGTCGTCCAGCCGGTCGCCATAGCGGGCCTGCGCCCGCGCTTGCGCGTAAGCGAAGCTATGAAGCGCCGTCATCTGACCCTCCGCTCAGACGGGCCGCCAGACGGGCGACGGCAGTGTCGATTAAGCCGTCGCCGGGACGTTCGATCAGATCGTTGTTGCCGCCTTCTCCCCTAAGAATTGCGTCGACGGCGGCCTGCGTTTCGGCCGAATAGTCGCGGTGCACGCGGGTGATGCGCGCATCGGCGCGGTCCTCGATCCGTTGCGCCCGCGTGCGAGCCTCCTGCACAATGCGCTTGGCTTCCTCGCGCGCCTCCTCGATCGCATCCTGGGCGCGGCGTTCGGCCTGAAGCACCCTGTCCATCGCCTCGGAGACCCGGTCCCGTTCCTTGTTATCGGACGCTCTGGCCATTCGGTCCCGCTCATGATTGAGGCTCGCGGATAGAGGTCTGCTCCCGCGCTTGGGAGCAGACGTCCATTGTCCGCAATCAGAACGACATGATCCGGGCGTTGTCTTCGAGCAGGCGCGCGGCCATCTCCGGCGGCTTCGCAACCCCGATGCCGTCGATCAGCGCCTCCTGGCCCATGCCCTTATTCGGCAGATAGATCGCACAGACCTCCACCGTGCCGCCTTCGGCCATGATCTTTTTCATCAGGCCCTGCGGGCTCATGTCACGTGGCTTCTGCGGGGCGGTCGCACTGTCCGGCGCATCCTTCAGCGCCAGATCGCCGCCGGGTCCGCACAGCAGGATGTAGACCGATGCGCCTTGTTGCAGCGCCTGCATGCTGAGCACCATGCTCATCAGCTGGGTCTGCGGCTCCGGCGTTCCGACGATGGTGACGAGTTTCTTGCCGTCCTGGGCCATCGCCTGTCCGGCAAAGGCTGCGGCGACAGCCACGACCAGCGTTGCAAGCAGTCCTTTCATGCTTCTCATCCTTTTCACTGTTTCAAGTTCCGATCAGATAACGCCGCTTAGGATGGCGACGCCGCTCACTGCCATCACGCCGCCAATTCCGCGCGCGATGTTTGGTCCTGTCTGGTTCCCTGCCGCCCCGAGCGCAAAGCCCGCCACGATGCCGCCGGCATGAAGCAGCGCCGTCGCCAGCACAAAGCCGATGCCGTAACTCAAGCCTGACGCTGTTGCAGGCATCTCCGCGCCGTGCGCGTGGCCATGAAACACAGCGAAGACGGCGGTGAGTGCGGCGGCGAGCAGTCCGGGCGTGGTTTTGCCCAGCGCCACCATTGCCCCGATCACGACGACCGACAGCCCGATCCCCGCTTCGACGAAGGGCAAATGGAAACCGGCCAGCGCCAGCGCGCCGCCTGCGGCCATCGCGGTGATGAACGCCAAGGGCAACCCCCAGAGCGCCGCGCCGCCGAGCAGATAGGCAAGGAGGCCGACGGCGACCATCGCCAGCACGTGATCCAGCCCGCCGATCGGGTGCATCAAGCCGTAGGTAAAACCGGACACTTCGCCGTGCCCGGTATGTGCGGCAGCCGGAACGGCAATCAGGCAGAGCGCAAGTGTCAAGAAAAGGCTACGCAGAAGCATTGCTCATCCTTTCTCTTTCCAAGGATTTCCATTAAGTTGCAGATACCGAGCGCGAGGGCTGCTTTGGTCATCCTCCAACATGGTCGCCAGCAGTTGCCGGTCATTGCCTCGCCACGTCCGGCCCCATGACTTGCGCGGGGAAAACATCCCGGCGTCTAACCAGGAAGAGTGAAACCCGTGACCCCGCGAGTCCCCGTTAGTGATTGTCCGCCCCTTGCAACTCAACTTCAGAACACGCCGCTGTGGTCCGCGCTGACGGACGCCGAACGTGAGCAACTGCTGGCCAGCGCGCGGATCGTCAC
>CAZYUT010000103.1:0-7459 GCA_964650735.1 uncultured Hyphomicrobiaceae bacterium | reverse complement strand
GAATACCTCCACATCATCGAGCGCGGGCTGGACGCCTCCCCGGCCAATCAGGTGCTGGTGGAGGAATCCGTGCTTGGCTGGAAAGAGTACGAAATGGAGGTGGTCCGCGACAAGGCGGACAACTGCATCATCGTCTGCTCCATCGAGAACATTGACCCGATGGGCGTCCACACCGGCGACTCGATCACCGTGGCCCCGGCGCAGACGCTGACCGACAAGGAATATCAGCTCATGCGCAATGCCTCGATCGCGGTGCTGCGCGAGATCGGGGTGGAGACCGGCGGCTCGAACGTGCAGTTCGCCGTCAACCCGGAAGACGGCAAGCTGGTCGTCATCGAGATGAACCCGCGCGTATCGCGCTCATCCGCGCTGGCGTCGAAGGCTACCGGCTTCCCGATCGCCAAGGTCGCGGCGCGGCTGGCGGTCGGCTACACGCTGGACGAACTGGACAACGACATCACGCGTGGCGCGACGCCAGCCAGTTTCGAGCCGACGATCGACTATATCGTCACGAAGATCCCGCGCTTCGCTTTCGAGAAATTCCCTGGCGCAGAAGGCACGCTGACCACGTCGATGAAGTCGGTGGGCGAAGTGCTTGGCCTCGGCCGCAGCTTCCCCGAAAGCCTGCAAAAGGCGCTGCGCTCAATGGAGACGGGTCTGACCGGGCTCGATGACATCACGCTGGAGGGCCTTGGCCGCGGCGACGACAAAAATGTCATCCGCGCCGCGCTCGGCACCCCGGCGCCAGACCGCATCCTGAAGGTCGCGCAGGCGCTGCGCCTTGGCGTCGATGCCAAGCAAGTGCACGCATCGTGCAAGATCGACCCGTGGTTCATCGAGCAGCTTCAAGCCATCGTGGACTGGGAGAACTGGGTGCGCGAGAACGGCCTGCCGGAAGACGCCCCCTACTTCCGCGCGCTCAAGGCTATGGGCTTTTCCGATGCGCGGCTCGCCACGCTGACGGACACAACGCCGGCAGAAGTAACGGCGAGGCGGCGCGCGCTCGGCGTCCATCCGGTCTTCAAGCGTATCGACACTTGCGCGGCGGAGTTCGCCTCGCCCACAGCCTACATGTATTCGACCTATGAGAGCGGCCTGTTCGAGCAGCCGGTCTGCGAGGCGCAGCCGTCTGAGCGCGAAAAAGTCATCATCCTCGGCGGCGGCCCGAACCGCATCGGCCAGGGCATCGAATTCGACTATTGCTGCTGCCACGCCGCCTATTCGCTCGCGCATGACGGCTTCGAGACCATCATGGTCAACTGCAACCCGGAGACGGTCTCCACCGATTACGACACCTCCGACCGCCTCTATTTCGAACCGCTCACCGATGAAGACGTGATGGAAATCATCCGAGTCGAGCAGCAGAAGGGCACGCTGAAGGGCGTGATCGTGCAGTTCGGCGGGCAAACGCCGCTGAAGCTCGCCCGCGCGATCAAGGAAGCCGGCGCGCCCATCCTCGGCACTGCCCCCGAATCAATCGATCTCGCCGAGGACCGCGACCACTTCAAGATGCTGGTGGACAGGCTCGATTTGCGCCAGCCGAAGAACGGCATCGCCTCCAGCGTCGAACAGGCGCAGATCGTCGCCGAGGACATCGGTTATCCGCTGGTGATCCGGCCATCCTATGTGCTGGGCGGCCGGGCAATGGCGATCATCTATGACGAGACCGACTTGCAGGATTATTTCGAGCAGACGCTTGCCGGCTTCGTCCCGCCCGATCTGCGCCAGAAGTACCAGGAAAGCACCGCGCGCATTAACGCGCTTCTGGCGACGAACGCGCTGCTGTTCGACACCTACCTGCGCGACGCGATCGAAGTGGATGTCGATGCGATCGCCGATGGCGAGGACGTCTTTATCTGCGGGATCATGGAGCATATTGAGGAGGCTGGCGTCCATTCCGGCGATTCGGCCTGCTCGCTTCCGCCGCATTCGCTCCCGTCCCATCTGCTGGACGAAATGAAAGAGCAGACCCGCAGGCTGGCGCGCGAGCTTGCCGTCGTTGGGCTTATGAACGTTCAGTTCGCCATCAAGGATGGCGAGGTCTACCTGCTGGAGGTCAACCCGCGCGCCAGCCGCACGGTGCCTTTCGTCGCCAAGGTCATCGGCCTGCCGATCGCAGGGCTGGCGGCAAGCGTCATGGCGGGCAAGAAACTGACCGATTTACGGCTCGAAATGCCCGAGTTCAGGCATATCGGCGTGAAAGAGGCGGTGTTCCCGTTCTCGCGGTTCCCCGGCGTCGATCCGGTTCTGGGCCCGGAAATGCGCTCGACCGGGGAGGTTATGGGGCTGGACGACGACTATGCGGTAGCGTTCGCCAAGAGCCAGATCGCTGCGGGCCACATGTTGCCGACCTCCGGAACGGTGTTCATCTCGGTCAAAGACGAGGACAAGGACCGCATTCTCGGTCCGGCTCACGACCTCGTCGCAATGGGCTTTCGCATCGTCGCAACCGGGGGCACCAAACGCCATTTGGAGGCGCACAACATCCCTTGCGAGAAAATCAACAAGGTGCTGGAGGGCCGTCCCCACATCGTTGACGCCATGAAGAACGGCGAGGTTCATCTGGTTTTCAACACCACCGAGGGCGTGCGTGCGCTCGCGGACAGCGCCTCGATCCGGCGCACCTCGCTGCTTTATCATATCCCGTACTACACAACGGTCACTGGCGCCCTCGCGGTTACCCAGGCGATCAGGGCAATGCGAGCCGGCATCCTTGAAGTTGCACCCCTGCAGGAATATATCGCGCGGCAGCGCTAGGCGGCGGGCATTGCATTACGACCCGAAACGCTGCTTCAATCACAAATGCTAGAATGAAATCCGGCAATGAACCGGAATCAGGAGACGGCTGGAAATGTCGCAAGAAAAAGTTCCTATGACTGCTGAAGGTTATGCTTCGCTGGAGCGAGAAGTGAAACGCCTGAAGTCGGTGGAGCGACCGCGCATTATCCAGGCCATCGCCGAAGCGCGCGAGCACGGCGACCTCTCGGAAAACGCCGAATATCACGCAGCGAAGGAGCAGCAGAGCCTGAACGAAGCCCGGGTCGCCGATCTCGAAGACAAGCTATCGCGCGCACAAATCATCGACGTATCGAAACTGTCGGGCGATTCGGTGAAATTTGGCGCGACGGTGACGATTGTTGATGAAGAAACCGATGAGGAATTGCGCTATCAGATTGTCGGGGATGACGAAGCCGATGTGAAGCGCGGCCGCCTTGCAATTAGTTCGCCGATCGCGCGCGCTCTGATCGGCAAATCCGCCGGCGACAGCGTCGAGGTCGTCACGCCGAAGGGCAGCAAGGATTACGAGATCCTAAAAGTGGAGTTCATCTAGGCGCTCAGCCGATGCCGGCGCGGCGACCTGAAAAGGAGTGGGAACATGAATTATGTGCGCACGGCGATGCTTCTGGCATTGCTGACCGCCCTTTTCGTCCTTGTCGGCTATGCCATCGGCGGCCAGACGGGCATGCTGATCGCGTTTGTGGTCGCCGCCGGCATGAACTTCATCAGCTACTGGAACGCCGACAAGATCGTGCTGCGCATGAGCGGCGCACAGGAGGTCGATGAACGCACGGCGCCCGAGCTGTATGACATCGTCCGCCAGCTCGCGCGCAATGCGAACCTGCCGATGCCCAAGGTGTATTTGATCCACGAGGATCAGCCCAACGCCTTCGCGACTGGGCGCAACCCGGAGAACGCCGCAGTCGCCGCGACCGTCGGGCTGTTGCGAACGCTGAGCCGCGAAGAGGTTGCCGGCGTCATGGCGCACGAGCTTGCGCATGTCCAGAACCGCGACACGCTCATCATGACCATCGCAGCGACGATCGGCGGCGCCATCTCGATGCTGGCGCAATTCGGTCTGCTGTTCGGCGGTTCGCGTGATAACAACAGTCCGTTCGGGGTCATCGGCATTATCCTGCTGGTGATCCTCGCGCCAATCGCTGCGGCGCTCATCCAGATGTCGATCAGCCGCGCGCGCGAATACAAGGCGGACGAGCTTGGCGCGGAAATCTGTCAGCGGCCTCTGTGGCTGGCCTCGGCGCTGGAAAAGATCTCTGGCGCAGCCAAGCGCATCCAGAACGACCATGCCGAGCGCAACCCGGCGACTGCGCACATGTTCATCATCAATCCGCTGGCGGGCCTGCGCATGGACAGCCTGTTCTCCACGCACCCGCCGACCGAGGAGCGTATTGCCCGCTTGCGCGCCATGGCGAGTGAGATGGGTCAGGGCGGCGGCGCGAGCGCGGCGGCGGGCGGGCCATGGGGCGCGCGCAGCGAAGGCCCGTGGGGCTAAAAGCCAAGCCTAAGCCAAGCAGAGCGCCAGTCAGGGCGCGACACGTGTGAGCCAGTCAACGAGGCGAGAACCTAGCGCACAGGCGCGGCCCGCAGGCTTTGACACGCGCGATCTCTGCGCGCGAATCCTCCGGCAAATCCTCGCCAAGCATCAGCCGCTCGATGAGGCGCTCGGCCTGCTCGACCGCGTTGAGACGCCGCTTGCGCCGCACGACCGCGCCTTTATCCGCGCGATGGTCAGCACGGTGCTGCGCCGCAAGGGCCAGATCGACGACGCGCTCACGCGTTTCATCACCGCGCCGCTACCCGGCAACCGCGGGCTGCTCGACGAAATCCTGCTGACTGCAGGCGCGCAGCTTCTCTTCATGGAAACGCCTGCGCACGCCGTCATCAATATCGCCGTGGAGCAAACCCGCCGCGACCGGAGCGCACGCCGCTTCGCTTCGCTCGCCAATGCCGTGCTGCGGCGGGTCGCCCGCGCGGGCGCGGAGATTGTCGCGGCGCAGGACGCAGCGCGGCTCAACACACCGGACTGGCTGTGGGACCGCTGGTCCGCGCATTATGGCGAAGACACCGCCCGCGCGATCGCCGCGCAGCACCTGATCGAGCCGCCGCTCGATCTCACCGTGAAGGCCGACCCCGACGGTTGGGCCGAGCGCCTTGGGGCCGTGGCTCTGCCGACCGGCACCGTGCGGCTTGCGGCGCGCGGCCGGATCGAGGCGCTGGAGGGCTATGGCGAGGGCGCGTGGTGGGTGCAGGACGCCGCCGCGGCGCTGCCTGCGCGCGTGCTGGGCAATGTGGCTGACCGGCGCGTGGCCGACCTGTGCGCCGCGCCGGGCGGCAAGACCGCGCAACTGGCGCAGGCGGGCGCGCAGGTCGTAGCGATTGACCAATCCGACAAGCGGCTGGAGCGCCTGCGCGAGAACCTCGCGCGACTAAACCTCGAGGCGGAAACGGTCGCCGCCGACGCCACTCAATGGCGGGCAGACGCGCTTTTCGAAGCCGTTCTGCTGGATGCACCCTGTACCGCGACCGGCACCATCCGCCGCCACCCCGACATCTTGCATCTGAAAACCCCGGCCGATCTGGAAAAGCTCGCCGGTCTGCAAATGCGCCTGCTCGATCACGCTGTGACCCTTCTGCGGCCCAGCGGCGCCCTGGTCTATTGCACCTGCTCGCTCGAGCCGGAGGAAGGCATCAACCAAGTCGAACGGCTGCTTGCGCGGCGCGATGATCTTACGCTCGAGCCAATCGACCCGGTTCCGCTTGGCGCGCACCCGGAATGGGTTCGCCCGCCCGGTGTGATCCGCACGCTGCCGTGGCAACTTCCCGCGGACGATCCCGCCATGAGCGGCATCGACGGCTTCTTCGTCGCGCGGTTGCGCAAGACCGCCGCATAATCGATAGTTGCGAGCTGTCGCGATTCCGCCGCGAATGGGTCGGACAGTAAATCGCGCTAAAACGAAAAATCAGAACACAGCCGAAATGGCGACCAACGATATTTCCGAAAAGATGCGTCTGGCCGCAATGGCGGCTTCACATGCCGGGCGCGCCGCGATGAAAACCGTGATCGGCTCTGCCCCGATGCGATGGGTTGCCGGTCCGCCCGCCGCGTACCAGTTCGTGCTCATTCCCCAGGATTTGCGCACGGCCGATCCCTCGCTCTCGGCGGAGATGTATGACGGCTATTTCGGTCTGGCCGGGGCAGTCGCGCCGATTGGGTCGCAATCGCCGTTCGACGTGCGCCCGCCCTCGCAGCCGTGGCTGCGCGAGCTTCATGCTTTTGGCTGGCTGCGCCACCTTCATGCCGCGCAAGATGATGTTGCACGCGAACGCGCCCGCGCGCTGATCCGGGACTGGCTTGCGCTCGGCGCGCGCACGCCCGACCTTGCGTGGGAGACGGATATCGCCGCGCGCCGATTGAGCGCGTGGCTATCCCATGCGGGCTTCGTGCTGGAACGCTCAGACGCCGATTTCTACGACGCGTATATGGCCGGGCTGACCCGCCAACTGCACACGCTCTCGTTGAGCGGGCGCGACGAGGGCCAGAATGTCGCGCGGCTGCGCGCGCTGATCGCTTCAACGCTGGCGACATTATGCGTCGCGGAGTTCGAGACGCATCTGTCGTCCTACACGCCGTCGCTCGCGTCCGAGCTGGACCGGCAGATTCTGGCGGATGGCGGCCACGTGTCGCGAAATCCCGGCGCGATCGTTGACATCCTGCTGGATCTGCTGCCGCTACGGCAGTGCTTCGTCAGCCGCGGCTTCGACGTGCCTGACGCGCTTAACGAGGCGATCGCCAGGATGGTTCCCATGCTGCGCTTCATGCGGCTCGGCAACGGTTCGCTGGCGCGCTTCCACGGTATGGCGGCGACCCGCATCGATGAGATCGCCAACGTTCTCGCCTATGACGACTCGTTCGCGCCGGCGGAAAACCTCGTGACGAAATCCGGCTACGCGCGGCTAGCGAAGGGCGGCTCGGTGGTCATCGCAGACGTGGGCGAACCGCCGCCGCTAACGGCGAGCGAAGGGGCCTGCGCCGGCTGCCTCGCCTTCGAGTTCAGCTCCGGCGAAAACGAGATCGTCGTGAACTGCGGCGCGCCCGGCGACGAAGAAAGCGAGTGGCACATCGTCTCCCGCGCGACCGCCGCGCATTCGACGCTCACGATCAATGACGCATCCTCTTCCCGGCTGATCAAGCGCCAGCTTCTGCAGCCTCCGCGCGAGATCTATCTCCTCTCGAACCCGAAAGCCGTGCGCGGTGAAATCTCGATCGGTGATGAGCAAGTCACCTTGCGCGGCGCACACGACGGTTACCGCGATCGCTTCGGCCTCTTGCATCAGCGCCACTTGAAGCTGTCTAATGACGGGGAGCGGCTGGATGGCGTTGACCAAGTCCTTGACCCTCGGCAGGGCGCTTCGAGCGCATCCGCCGACACGATGTTCGCCATCCGCTTCCATCTGCATCCGCGGGTCAAGGTGAGCCTGTTGACGGACGAACGCGGCGCCGCGCTGACGTTGCCGAACGGCGAACGCTGGCAGTTCACGGCAAAGGGCGCAACCCTCGACATCGAGGAAAGCATCTTCCTGGCCGACCCGATCTTCCGCCGGCGCTGCCTGCAGATCGTGTTGACAGGCCCTTGCTATCCGCCGCCCAACGTGGAATGGA
>CAZYUT010000102.1:0-7586 GCA_964650735.1 uncultured Hyphomicrobiaceae bacterium | reverse complement strand
CAAGATCGTGCTGGCCGAGTTCGGTTATGGCGGCAAGCTGCTGCCGAGCTTCCCGAGCTGGCTGATCGACGGCACGAAGCCAAGCTACATGGCCTGGCTGCTGAAGGAGAAGATCCTGCCGCCGGTCTACTGGAAGGCGATGCTGCGCGGCAAAGAGTGGATGGCCAAGCCGGAGAAGCTAGAGGCGGCCTGACCCGCCAGCGTGACCGATCCGCGAGTCTGCGCGCTGGCGCCCCGCCGGCGTGGTCTTGTTATTGCCAGATGAGAACCAGCCAATGATCCCGCATCGACTCGCCCGCTATCTGCCGATCCTGAAATGGGGTCCGGCCTATACGCGCGAGGCGCTCACCAACGATCTGGTGGCCGCGGCGATCGTGACGATCATGCTGATCCCGCAGTCGCTGGCCTATGCGCTGCTGGCCGGGCTGCCGCCGGAAGCGGGCATCTACGCCTCGATCGTGCCGATCATTCTCTATGCCGTTTTCGGCACGAGCAGCAGCCTCGCGGTCGGGCCGGTGGCGGTCGTCTCGCTGATGACGGCGGCAGCGATCGGCGATGTCGCCCAGAGCGGCACGGCGGGCTATGCCACGGCGGCGCTGACGCTGGCGCTGCTATCGGGCGGGTTTCTGCTGCTGCTGGGCGTGTTCCGGCTGGGCTTTCTGGCGAATTTCCTGTCGCATCCAGTGATCGCGGGCTTCATCACCGCCTCGGGCCTTATCATCGCGGCGAGCCAGCTCAAGCACATCCTCGGCATTCAGGCCGAGGGGCATAACCTGTTCGAGCTGCTTCGCTCACTGGCGCTGCACATCACCGACCTGAACCCGATCACGCTCATCATCGGCGCGGCGGCGACGGCGTTCCTGTTCTGGGTGCGCAAGGGCCTCAAACCGCTGCTCATCGCCGCAGGGCTGAACAGGCGGCTCGCCGATGTCGCGGCGAAGGCCGGGCCGGTCGCGGCGGTGGCGGTCACGACGCTGATCGTCGGCGGGCTACGGCTGGATTCGCAGGGCGTCGATATCGTCGGCACGGTGCCGCAGGGCCTGCCGCCTTTCACCATGCCGGATTTCTCCAGCGATCTGCTCCTCAAGCTCATCGGCCCCGCGATCCTGATCTCGATCATCGGCTTCGTGGAGTCGATCTCGGTCGCGCAGACGCTTGCCGCGAAAAAGCGCCAGCGCATCGACCCCGACCAGGAGCTGATCGGGCTGGGCGCGGCCAATCTCGGCGCGGCGTTCACCGGCGGTTATCCGGTCACGGGCGGCTTCGCGCGTTCGGTGGTGAACTTCGATGCCGGCGCGGAAACCCCGGCAGCGGGCGCGTTCACAGCCGTTGGATTGGCGATCGCCGCAATAGCGCTCACCCCGCTGATCTTCTACCTGCCAACGGCGACGCTGGCCGCGACCATCATCGTGGCGGTGCTCTCGCTCGTTGATCTTGGCATCCTAAGGCGCGCCTGGGACTACTCGAAAGCGGATTTCGCTGCCGTAAGCGCGACCATCCTCGTCACGCTCGGCTTCGGCGTCGAACTGGGCGTCACGACGGGTGTGGTTCTGTCCGTGCTGATCCACCTTTACAAGACCTCGCGCCCGCACATGGCCGTGGTCGGCCGCGTGCCCGGCACCGAGCATTACCGCAACGTGCTGCGCCACGAGGTCATCACCGACCCGCACATCCTCACCGTGCGTGTGGACGAGAGCCTCTATTTCGCCAATGCCCGCTATCTGGAGGACCGGATCTACGACATGGTCGCGCAGCGCGACGATCTGCGCCACGTCATCCTGATGTGCCCGGCCGTCAACGAGATCGACATGAGCGCGCTGGAATCGCTTGAGGCCATCAACGAGCGGCTCGGTGCGCTAGGCGTCAAGTTTCACCTCAGCGAGGTCAAGGGGCCGGTGATGGACCGGCTGCAGAGCACGCATTTCCTGGAGCATCTGACCGGCAAGGTGTTCCTGTCGCAGCATCAGGCGATGCGCGAACTCAGCGACCACGCTGCGTGCGACGACCGTCCGGCTAACGCGCAGCGCTCCGGCCAGCGCGCCTGATCTGACCTCACTCCGGAACGTCACAAGACGCGGCTCCCCCTCAGGCGAAGCGCGTCTGCTTGAATTGCAAATAATTCGCATTTGCATTGACTCCCGGCCGAGTGCTGCATAACTCTGGAGTGAGCGGTGGTGCGAGACGCGCTGGCATGGGGAGGCGTGATGCAGCTGTTCAGACGCGGGTTTCTTGCTCTTTCAGGGTTTGCAGTCATCTGCGCGGTCTTGGCGGGTACGGCGCGCGCCGAGAACGCGCCGCTCAAGGTCGTCGCCACGACCGGCATGATCGCGGACGCCGCGCGCCAGATCGGCGGCGATCTTGTGGAGGTTCAGGCGCTGATGGGCCCTGGCATCGACCCGCACGCCTACCGCCAGACCCGCTCAGATATCGTCGCCATGACAAACGCGGATCTGGTCCTGTGGAATGGCTTCTATCTCGAAGCCCAGATGGAGGACTTCCTGCTCGAACTGGCGCAGGAGCAGCCGGTCGTGGCCGTGGCGGAGGCGGTGCCGGAGAACCTGTTGATCGGGTCGGAGGATTATGAGGGCCGCTATGACCCGCATCTGTGGATGAACCCGGACCTGTGGGCGCGCGTCGTGCTCAATATCCGCGACGCAATGATCGAGGCGCGCCCCGAGGACGCGCAGACCTTCACGGCCAACGCCGACGCCTATCTTGAGGAGCTGCGCGCGCTGTCGCGCTACGCCGCCGGCGTTCTGGCCTCTGTCCCGGTGGAGAGCCGCGTGCTGCTGTCCGCCCACGACGCGTTCAACTACTTCGGCAACGCCTACGGCTTCGAGGTGGTCGGCATCCAGGGCATCTCGACCGAATCCGAGGCTGGTCTCCAGCGGATCGCCGAGCTGGTCGACATGCTGGTCGAACGCGACATCCGCGCCGTATTCGTTGAGACCACCGTTGCTGATCGCAACATCCGCGCGCTGATCGAAGGCGCGGCGGCCGAGGGTCACGAGGTGGTCATCGGCGGTGAGCTTTTCTCTGACGCAATGGGCGAACCCGGCACCTACGAGGGCACGTATATCGGCATGATCGATCATAACGCGACGACCATCGCCCGCGCGCTCGGCGGCGACGCTCCTGATAGGGGCATGCAGGGAAAACTGGGAAGCTAACGCATGTATTCACCATCGCTTGACATCGCTGCCGCACACGGACGGGCTTTCAGTCCCTCCACTGCGGAGAGTGCGCCGCTCGCCGTGCGGGGCCTGACGGTATTCTACGGCGCAAAACCCGCCGTGTTCTCGGTCGATGCGACCTTCGAGGCCGAGAAGCTGACCGCCATTGTCGGGCCGAACGGCGCGGGCAAGTCCACGCTGCTCAAGGCGTGCCTTGGTGTGGTGCGCCCGCTGTCAGGCAGCGTGGAGGTATTTGGACAACCACTGGAGAAGGCCCGGCGCCGCATCGCCTATGTCCCGCAGCGCGCCAGCGTCGACTGGGACTTCCCCGCGCGCGTCATCGATGTGGTGCTCATGGGCCAGTACCGCGAACTGGGGCTGCTGGGCCGCGTGCGCGCGGAACACCGCCGGCGGGCGCTCGACTGCCTCGACCGCGTTGGCATGGGCGACTTCACCGACCGTCAGATCGGCCAGCTTTCCGGCGGGCAGCAACAGCGCGTGTTCCTCGCCCGCGCGCTCGCGCAGGACGCCGATCTTTATTTGCTGGATGAGCCGTTCGCGGGCGTCGATGCGGCCACCGAGAAGGCGATCATTCAGGTCTTGCAAGATCTGAAGCGGGCGGGCACTTCGCTGGTCTGCGTGCATCACGACCTGGCGACGGTGACCGACTATTTCGACAACGTGCTGCTCATGAATGTGCGCAAGATCGCCGAAGGCCCGGTCGCTACGGTCTTCACCCCTGACAACCTGCAGGCGACCTATGGCGGGCGGCTCGCTGCCACGCATATGGACCAGCTCGAACTGGAGACGGCCTGACGTTGGAAGGCTTCGTTGACGCGCTCCTGCTCAGCGCAGGCTATAACGTGGCTCTTGTGGCGATCGGCGCTGGCCTGCTCGGCTTCGCCGCGGGGGCGTGCGGAACCTTCATGTTCCTGCGAAAGCGGGCCCTTGTCTCCGACGCACTGGCCCATGCCACCCTGCCCGGCATCGGCCTCGCCTTCATGCTCATGGTCGCGTTCGGCGGCGATGGACGCAATCTCGTCGGGCTGCTCGCCGGTTCGGCGATCACGGCCGGGCTCGGCGTCCTGGTCGTGGACTGGCTCGTGAGCCGCACACGCCTGGCCGAGGACGCAGCGATCGGCGCGGTGCTCTCCGTCTTCTTCGGCATGGGCATCGTATTGCTGACGATCATCCAGACCATGTCGTCCGGGCGGCAGGCGGGCCTTGAAACTTTCCTGCTCGGCTCGACGGCCGGGATGCTGTTCCAGGACGCTGTAGTGATCGCCATCGGTGGTGCGCTCGCCGTCACCTTCACATGGGCGCTGCGCCGACCGATGACGCTGGTGGCCTTCGACGCTGAATATGCCGCCGCCTCGGGCTACAATGTTCGCGCCATCGACATCGCCATCATGGGCCTCGTACTAGCCATCACGGTGGTCGGGCTGAAGCTGGTCGGGCTGATCCTGGTCGTCGCGCTGCTCATCATCCCGCCCGTAACCGCCCGCTTCTGGACCGAGCGCGCGACGCATATGATCTGGATCGCGGGCGTGATCGGCGCCGTGTCGGGCTATGTCGGCTCGGCGATCTCGGCGTCCGCGGCCGCCCTGCCGACGGGACCGATCATCGTGCTGCTGTGTGCGGCGCTGTTGCTGATCTCCTTGCTGTTCGCGCCAAACAGGGGCGTTCTCGCCGCCGCGCTTCACTATTACGGGTTCCAACGCGACGTACACCGGCGTCAGGGCCTGCTGGCGCTCGCGCGGCAGGAGCCGATCCACGACCGGATGACGCTGTCGGTGCTGCGCAAAGCCGGGCTGATCCGCCGCGACGGCATGCCCACTGATGCGGGCCGCGCCCAAGCCGCCAAGGCGCTCCTGGATGAGCAGCGCTGGGCCCTCGTCCGACGCCTATACGCCAACACCGCCTACGCCGGCCGCTATGACGGCGTGACGCCTATCGAAAAGGTGCTCACGCGCGATGAGATCGCGGAAATCGACCGGAAGCTCGGACCGCCGAAGGAAGTGACAGCCTGATGGGATCGGAATTCGTCCAGCTCAGCCTGACGCCGCTTCTGATCGCCGTTTTCGCCGCGATTGCCTGCGCGCTGCCGGGCACGTTCCTGCTGTTGCGGCGCGAGGCGCTGATAAGCGACGCGATCGGGCATGTGGTGCTGCCGGGGATCGTGGTCGCGTTTCTCGTCACCGGCACCGTCGCCAGCTGGCCGATGATGATCGGCGCGGGGGCCGCCGCGCTTGTGGCTGTCGTGCTGATCGAGGCGCTGAAGCGGCTTGGGAATATCGACCCCGGCGCGGCGATGGGCGTGGTGTTCACCTCGCTGTTCGCGGCGGGCGTCCTGATCCTCGAACAGACCGACACGAGCAATGTTCACCTCGATGTGCAGCACGCGCTGGAGGGCAATCTGGAAAGCCTCATCTGGCTGGCCGGGCGCGATTGGGGAGCGCTCCTCGACCCGGCGGCGCTCGCGAGACTGCCGGATGAGTTGATCCGCGTCGTCGTGATCTGCGCGATCGTCGTCGCGCTCACGGTGGTTTTCTGGCGGCCGCTGAAGATCGCGACCTTCGACGAAGGCTTTGCGCGGACGATGGGCATCCCGACGCGGCTGCTGAGCCTCGGGCTGGTGATGACCGCAGCGGCAGCCGCGGTCGCGGCGTTCGATGCCGTGGGCATTTGCATGGTCATCGCCTTGTTCATCTGCCCGCCGGCTGCGGCCCGGCTGATGAGCAACCGTCTGGAGATTGTCCTGTTCTGGGCCGTGACGTTCGGCGTGCTGTCAGCCGTGCTGGGTTATGTACTGGGAGGCTACGGGCCGCTGTGGCTGGGGGCCAGTCATTCGGTGAGCGCAGCCGGAATGATCGCCACCGTCTCGGGTGTCATCCTCGCGCTGGCCGCGCTGTTCGGACCGTGCCGCTCCCGCACCGGCGAGGCCGCCACGGCCTAACCTCAACCGCTGGCCATCAGCCGCTGCGCCTGCTCGCGGATGTGATCCGGGATGGGGGCGGAGGCGCGCGCGCGCCGGTCGAAATGCACGCCGAACTGCGCCACATCCGCGATGGGCGCGCCGCTTAATCCCTCGGTCACGCGATGCGCGAACCACAGCGAGCTACGCCCGATCTGCACCACGGCGCTCTGCGTCTTCAGCACCGCGCCCGCTTCGCGCGGCAGGTCATGCAGCGCGATCCGGTAGGCGAAGGTCGCGAAGCCGATCTTTTCGGCGCGCATGTAGGACGAGGTCATGCCGACGCGGTTCTGAAATTGCACGTTGGCGTCCGAGGCGTGCAGGATCAGCGCGCTCAGATCGAGCCGGCCCGTCGCGTCGAGATGCTCGGACCGCACCAGCGTCTGCGCCGTTGTCAACCAACCGGTCAGCGCCGCGAAGTCGATTTCGCGACCGGCTTCCTCGTCCGCCCAGTCGATCGGCGCATCCGGGCGCGGGCGGGTCACATCGCCCTCGAAGGCGATCTCATGCGTCGCCGCCAGATCGTTCGTTTCGGAATTGTAGAGCCGGTGGCCGATACGCACACGCCCAGGGTCGTGCGCGATCACCCCGGATTCGATGTGGTAGGCATCGCCCGCGGCCAGTTCCCGCTTAAAGGTCGTGCGGCAGGACACTGGCCGCAGCGCGGCAACATCACCCCTGCTGTAGCCGAGCAGGCGGAACAGGTGCCATTGCGCCGCCGAATACGCCGCGAAATAAAAGCCGGTCGTGAAGTGATCGACCGCGTCGCACTCCCACGGATGCACGATGCTGCGCAGCGTCTCGGGCATAACGCCTCTCACTCTTGCCTGCCCGGCGGCTCAAAGCCGAGCGCGCGCCAGCGCCCAGATAGCGCATCAAGCACCGCGCGGCGCTCGGCATCACTCATGCCGGCCCAGCCGCCGATCTCCGCGCCGGTGCGCGCGCAGCCGAGGCAATAGCCCGAGGCCGCATCGATCTGGCAAATGCCAATGCAGGGGCTTGCCGCCCGCGCGGCCTCAAGATCCGATTGTCTCATGCAAAATACGTCGCCATTGCTCTCGCGTGATGCGGCCCGCCAGCTCTAGGCGGACCGCTTCGTCCTACGCGCTATCGCCCAGCGCCCGGATATGCTCGGGAAGCCGCTCGTTCGAGCCATACATGAAGTGATTCTCCATGCGCTCGGAATAGCGGCTGGCTTCGGGCGTCCGGCCCACGGCTTCCGCCACCTGGCGGATATGCATGGGCGCAGCCCCGCAACACACGCCGAGATAGCGCACGCCGATGTCGAACGCCTGTTTCGCGAAAGCGCCGATCTCATACCGGTTGCAGTATAGCGGATCGAGCGCGGTGGGGAAGGGTCGGCCATGCGGCGCAGGGCATGCGCAATGCGCATCCGTCAGGCTGAAAAAGGTCGGCTCGGCATCGCTTGTGCGGTACGG
>CAZYUT010000101.1:0-7666 GCA_964650735.1 uncultured Hyphomicrobiaceae bacterium | reverse complement strand
CATCGGTCATATGGCGTCTGCCCGCAAGGCGCACAAACCGCTGTGGGGCGAGCGCGCCATCCGCGACCTACGCCTTTATCCCGACAAGATCGCGGATAAATTGTATTTCATATAATTGCTCGTGATGATGTGAGGTGCGGCATGCCCGCAAACCTTGACTACGCTATCCAAGACGTAAATCATGCATTCAGGCTTTTAGAATTTTCAATACGTGTGTCGAATTATTTCAAATTGGATAAGGTCAAGATGGAATCGTTCGGGTGCGACAGTCTCATACGTCTCGAGCCGGAAAATCTTCAGTTCAATGATAGCTACTTCGCGTCCAAGAAAAGCGCGGTGCGGACTGCCGACATGGCTGTTGGCGCGAGCTTCGGTGTATCAGCAATTGTATTGGATAATCTGTTTGAGGCTACGGGAGAACGACGCAATCCAAACTCAAATGAAGAATTTTTTCTAATTTGGAGCGTTGTATACGCAGTGAGGAATTCGTTCGCTCACGGGATGGCGTACCCACAATGGCGTGTTCATCCCAAGTATCAACGCGAATTTGCACTCTCACTCCCAGGCATGACGACGACCATCAATCTTGCGGAACTGAATGGCCAGGAGTTCGACTATAGCCATATAGGTGGCTTCGCTAACTGGTGTCACCTGAAAAATCGTGCAGTGGAACTGATACAGCCGTAGCCAAAAGATGCCGCCGCCCTGCGTATCTCTGTGCAGGTCGACCCAATCAGGCGTGATCGCTCAAATCTTGCGCAGATGCACGGTCTGCACCGTGTGATCGCGCACCTTCTCCAAAATTAGCCGGGCGCGCTGGCGCGTCGGCAGGATGTTCGCGCGCAGGTTCGCCAGATTGATCGTCTCCCAGATATGCTGCGCGGTCGCCCGCGCTTCCTCCTCCGACAGCTTGGAGTAGCGGTAGAAATACGCCGCCGGGTCGCGGAAGGCCGTCTTGCGCAGCCGCATGAACCGCTCGATGTACCAGTGCCCGATCAGCCCCGGGTCGGCGTCGATATAGATCGAGAAATCGAAGAAATCCGACACGAACGGGATCGCCTCGCCGTTGCTCGGCAGCTTGGCGGGCTGCAAGAGGTTCAGCCCCTCGACGATGAGGATGTCCGGCCGGTCGACGCAGATCGTCTTGTCCGGCATGATGTCGTAATGAAAATGCGAATAGACCGGCGCCTGGACCTGCGGGCGGCCCGCCTTCACCTCGGCGAGAAAGTGCAAGAGCGCGCGCGTGTCGAAGCTTTCCGGGAAGCCCTTGCGGTTCATGATCCCGCGCTTTTCCAGCACGGCGTTTGGCAGCAGGAAGCCATCGGTCGGCACGAGGTCCACGCGCGGCGAATTGGTCCAGCGCGAGAGCAATGCCTGCAGTACGCGCGCCGTCGTGCTCTTGCCCACCGCCACGCTGCCGGCGATGCCGATGATGAACGGTGTTTTGCCCTCGCTCTGGCCGAGAAAGCGCGAGGTGGCCGCGTGCAGCGCCTGCGACGCCCCGACATAGAAATTTAACAGGCGGGATAGCGGCAGATAGACCTCAATCACCTCCTGCTCGGAGACGCGCTCGATCACGCCGGACAGCCGCTCCAGATCCTGGGCGTCCAGAGTCATGGGCGTTTCCGCGCGCAGCTTCGCCCATTCCTGCTTATCGAATGTCAGATAGGGCGACAGCGGTGAGGATTGGTCTGTCGTCATGCGCACCCGGTCTCGCGCCGACGTGACGCGCTACTCCTGCGGCCCCGCCTGAGTGGGCGCGGACATGCGCTGGGCAAGCACAGCCATGACATCCTCATACGGAATATTCCGGGCCTCCAGAAGGACGAGCAGATGATAGAGCAGATCGGCGGATTCCAGCTTGAGGGCGTCGTCGCTGTCATGCAAGGCGGCGATCACCGTCTCGATGGCTTCCTCGCCCATTTTGCGCGCGCAATAGGCCGGGCCGGCATCCAGCAGCGTTCGCGTGTACGAGGACTCCGCTGAAGCCTCGCGCCGCTGTTTGATGATGCTTGCCAGTTGCGAAAGTGTATCGTCCGCCATGTCACAACCCCCCTTGTTGCGTTGGGTGCGGGTTAGTCGTCCATCCGTATGGCGATGCCGGCATCGGCCATGTGCTGCTTCGCCTCGCGGATGGTGTGGTCGCCGAAATGGAAGATGGACGCGGCGAGCACCGCGCTTGCGCCGCCGTCCCTTACGCCTTCAACGAGATGATCGAGCGTGCCGACGCCGCCCGAGGCGATCACCGGCACCTCGACGGCATCCGCGATGGCGCGGGTGAGCGCGATATCAAAGCCCGCGCGCGTGCCGTCGCGGTCCATCGAGGTCAGCAGGATTTCCCCCGCGCCCAATTCGACGACGTCGCGCGCGTATTCAACGGCGTCGATGCCAGTGGGCTCACGCCCGCCATGGGTGAAGATTTCCCAGCGGTCGGGTTCGCCCGGTTCGGAGACCTTCTTGGCGTCAACCGCGACGACGATGCATTGCCGTCCGAACTTGTCGGCGGCTTCGCGCACGAAGTCGCGGTTCTTCACCGCCGCCGTGTTGATCGAGACCTTGTCCGCGCCGGCTTCCAGCAGCTTGCGGATGTCTTCGAGGGTGCGCACGCCGCCGCCCACGGTCAGCGGCATGAAGCAGCGCTCGGCGGTGCGCCGGACCACGTCGAGGATGGTGCCGCGCTGTTCGTGGCTGGCGGTGATGTCGAGAAAGCAAAGTTCGTCCGCGCCCGCAGCGTCGTAGGCGGTGGCGGCCTCGACAGGGTCGCCAGCGTCGCGCAGATCGACAAAGTTGACGCCCTTGACGACGCGGCCGTCCTTCACGTCCAGGCAGGGGATCACGCGGACCTTAAGCATGGTTTGCGCTCCGGGCTTCCGCCATGCGCGCGAGCGCGGCGCGCGGGTCGAGCCGCCCGTCATAAAGCGCGCGGCCTGCGATCGCACCGGCGAGGCGCGCGTTTTCCGGGCGCAGCAAGGCTTCGATATCGTCCATCCCGGCCAGCCCGCCAGAAGCGATCACGGGGGTGTCTACGGCTTCCGCCAGTTCGCGCGTCGCGGCAAGGTTCAGCCCTTCGAGCATACCGTCGCGCGCGATGTCCGTGTGGATGATCGCGGCCACGCCGCTGTCTTCGAAACGCCGGGCCAAATCAACCGCGCTCAGCTCGCTCGTCTCGGCCCAGCCCGCGATCGCCACCTTGCCGTCGCGCGCGTCGATGCCAACAGCGATCCGGCCCGGAAACCGCCGGCAAGCGTCCTTGACGAGGTCAGGATCGCGCACCGCCACCGTGCCGAGGATTACACGCCGCACGCCGCGGCCCAGCCACGCCTCTATCCCTGCCATATCGCGGATACCGCCGCCAAGCTGCATCGGAACATCCACCGCCGCGAGAATGCTCTCGACCGCGCTGGCGTTCAGCGGCTGGCCGGAGAACGCGCCGTTCAGATCGACGATGTGTAGGTATTCAAAGCCATCATGCTGGAAGGCGCGGGCCTGCGCGGCCGGATCGTCGCCATAGACCGTGGCCTGATCCATCTCGCCCCGGCGCAGGCGCACGCATTGCCCGTCCTTCAAGTCAATAGCGGGAAAAAGGATCATGGCGCCTCTTGGTTCTGCCAACCAGCCGGCGGTCACGCGCAACGTGTTTCGAGGGTCACGGCGGATCGCGATGCGCGCAAGGTTCGACGTCTGCGCATCGGCCGCTGATCGGACACGGGTCGTCTCAAATCGTTTGGTAGCCGAGGCGAGCAGGAAAATAAAGCCGATTCGGGGCTTAGGGCGACCAATGGAGGAAGTTGCCGATAAATTTGAGCCCCAGTCTCTGGCTTTTCTCCGGGTGAAACTGTGTTCCCGCCATATTGTCCTGCGCAACCGCGGCGACGACCGGCCCGCCGTAATCCGTCGTGGCGATGACGACTTCAGGGTTCGCTGGCCGCATCGCGTAGGAATGCACGAAATAGGCATGCCAGCCGTCTGGGCCGGTGGGGATGTCCGCGAACAGATGGTGTTCGCGCGGCGTCTCAAGCGTGTTCCAGCCCATATGCGGGATCTTGAGCGCCGGGTCGTCCGGCGTGATCCGCTCCACGGTCCCGGCGATCCACCCCAGTCCCGGCCAGTCGCCATGCTCCAGCCCGCGCTCGGCCATCAGTTGCATGCCTACGCAGATGCCGAGGAAGGGGCGGGCGCGCCGGCGCGCCGTCTCCGCCAGCGCTTCCAGCATCCCGTCGATGCGCTCCAGCCCGGCACGGCAGTCGGCGAACGCCCCCACGCCCGGCAGCACAATCCGCTCGGCGCGGCGCACATCCTCCGGGTCGCTGGAGATAACCACGGGATCGGCCGCGCCGGTCTCGCGCGCGGCGCGCTCGAAGGCTTTCTTGGCGGAATGCAGATTACCCGAGCCGTAGTCGATGATGAGCGTCATGCAGGAGCTGCGGCCTGGCCGTCATTCATGGGTTGCTTGGGACGCGCTTCCATCGCCTGCCCGCGGTCGCGCAGCCATTCGCGGAAAAACTTGTGTTCGGCCTCCTGACGGGTCGATGCGGACACGACGCCCGCCAGCTTGTAGCCGGAGCGCTCCAGCGACCAGCGGCGCAAATTGTGCGCCTCGAAGCCGACGATCACCGAAAGCGCGAAGCTCAGGAAACCGAGCGCCTGCTGGCCGAGGCCAAGCGCTGCGCCGACTGCGTTCAGAGCGATGACGATTGCTACGAAGCCCAGCGAGGCAAGCCAGAGCCGGTGCACCAGCAGCCAGGGCAGGGCGAATAGCATCGCTAGCAGCGAGAACCGCTCGGGCACGAACACGAAGCGCTCGGTGAACGCGCCGAGGTCGCCCGCCTTTTGCAACGCACTCTCGTCAGGCGCGTGAACCGTGTAAACTGCCACCGCTTATCCTGTGTGTTATGCGCCTCCCGCGCGGCCCAGCTCATGGGCCAGCCGGTCGAGAATGCCGTTCACGAGGCCCGGTTCCTCGCCCGCGAAGAAGGCATGGGTGATGTTCAGGTATTCGTCGATCACCACCTTAAACGGAACGTCCTGCCGCGCAATCAATTCGTAGGTCCCTGAGCGCAGGATCGCCAGCAGCGTGCTGTCGAGCCGGCTCAGCCGCCAGCCTTTTGGCAGGTGCGCTGCGATCAGCCCGTCGACGCGGTCCTGTTCGCGCACGACGCCGCGCAGCAGGTCGGCGAAAAACGGCTGGTCGGGTTCGGCCGGAATTTCGCCTTTGGCGCGCTCGTCCATGCTGTCGCCCTGGCCGAAGCGATAGCTGCTGAACTCGGCGATAACGTCATCGAGGCCGATCCGCGTGGCATCCATCTGATAAAGCGCCTGCACGGCAGCCAGCCGCGCGGCGCTGCGCGCGAGCGAACGTTTCTGGGGCGGTTTCGCTGGGTCCGTCATGAGTGCTTCGCTGCGAGTGGCTTACTGTGTCACATGCAAACGCCGTGACAGCGCGATCAGCTCCATGCAGGCCGCCGCCGCGCCCGCGCCCTTGTTGCGGCGGTCTGCCCTGGCGCGCTCCATCGCCTGCGCATGGTTCTCCACCGTCAGGATGCCGTTGCCAAGCGGGATGGCGTGCTGCACAGCGAGGTCCATCAGCGCGCGGGCGCTCTCGCCAGCGACTATGTCATAATGGGATGTCTCGCCTCTGATCACACAGCCAAGCGCAACGCAGCCATCGTAACCGCCCGCGTGGCTGCGCATGGGCAGCAGACCGGCGCGATGGGCCATCGCGACCGCCTGCGGCACTTCCAGCACGCCGGGCACGGAAATGCGCTCAGAGGTACCGCCCCGCTTCGCAATCTCCGCGGCCGCACCGTTATAGAGTTCATCGGCGATGTCGTCGTAGAAGCGTGCTTCCACGATCAGGATCGCGGGCACTTGCGGCCCGTCTAAGGGCGATTGTGAACTCATCGGCATGGTCTTTCCGGCCGCGCGACTTGCGGCGGACAGGGCTGAGGGTCAGGCGCTATGGCCCGTCAGGCCCTGCTTCTGCGCGGCCAACAGACGCGCTACATAACGCGCTAGCAGGTCGATTTCCAGATTTAAGCGGTCGCCGGGTCGTTTTTCGCCCCAGGTGGTGACCGCAAGGCTGTGCGGGATCAGATTGACGCCGAAGCGCGTGCCGTTGACCTCGTTGACGGTGAGCGAGGTGCCGTCCAGCGCGACCGAGCCTTTCGGCGCGATGAACGCCGCGACCTCGGGCGGCGTCTCGATCTCGAAGCGGGTCGACTCGCCGTCCGGCGTGGCCGCGACGATGTTCGCGACCGCGTCGATATGGCCGGTGACCAGATGCCCGCCCAGTTCGTCGCTCAGCCGCAGCGACCGCTCCAGATTGACGCGGCGGCCCACCGTCCAGTTGCCCAGCGTGGTGCGCGAGAGCGTCTCTGCCGAAGCGTCGATGGCGAACACCGCGCCGCTTGGGCGGGGCGCGATCTCTGTGACCGTGAGACAGCAACCGTCACATGCGATCGACGCGCCGATGGCGATTTCATCGGCCGGATAGGCGCAAGCGATGCGGAACCGGCCATCCTCGCGTGCTTCGACCGTGCCGACGTCAGTGATGATCCCGGTGAACATGGTCCATGCGCCGTGCGTTGCGATAGAGCGTGAGCCGGTCCGGGCCGAGCTCGCGCGCCTCGTGGATAACGAAGTGGGAAAGCGTCGGGATCAGGTCCAGCCCATCCGGCGGGAATGGCGGAAGGCCGTTCGCGCCCGCAGCCCGCGCGCCGCGGAATAGCGCCAGCTCATCGACATAACCGCCATCGAGGAACGCCCGCGCCACCGCCGGGCCGCCCTCGACCATCAGCCGGGTGATGCCGCGCTCGCTGAGAACCTGCAGGATGCTGCCGGGCGCGAGGCGTCCATCGGGCGTGAGCGCGCAGGACAAGCACTCGACGCCGATCGAGCGCAGCCGCGCAATGTTGCCAGGCGGCGCGTCCACCCCGTGCAGCACCCAGACCGGATGTGTTTTCGCGGATCGCGCCAGCTTGCTGTCATGCGACAGGTCGGCCCGCCGCGCCAGCACCACGCGCACGGGCGAGCGCCAGCCAAGCCCCGGCAGGCGGCAGGTCAATGACGGGTCGTCGGTCTTGACCGTGCCGTTGCCGATCAGGATCGCGTCGGCGCGGGCGCGCATCAGATGGGCGCGGCCCCGCGCGACCTCGTCGGTGACGAAAATCGGCTTGCCGCCGCCGCGCGGTATTCGTCCGTCCGAGCCGACTGCGAGCTTGAGCTGAACGAAGGGCCGGTTCTCGCGCATCCGCAGGATATGGCCGAGCGAAATCCAGTGCGCTTCGTCTGTGTCGGCCGCACGGCGCACCTCAACGCCCTGGGCGCGCAGCGCTTCCAGCCCCTTGCCGGCAACCAGCGGGTTCGGATCCTCGACGGCATAGATCACGCGCCTGATGCCGGCCGCGGCGATCGCGCCCACGCAGGGCGGGCTTTTGCCGTAGTGACAACACGGTTCCATCGTGACGAACATCGTCGCGCCTCTGGCCGCTTCACCGGCCATGCGCAGCGCCATCACCTCCGCATGGGGCCGCCCGCCCGGCGCTGTGCCGCCGACGCCGAGGATCTCGCCCGTCGCTTCGTTCGTCACCACCGCGCCAACGGCCGGATTAGGCCAGGTCTGCCCCAGAGGCATGCGCGCGGCGCGCAGTGCAAGCCGCATTGGCGT
>CAZYUT010000100.1:0-7807 GCA_964650735.1 uncultured Hyphomicrobiaceae bacterium | reverse complement strand
ATCCGCGCGTTCCATCTGAACGACGGCCGCGAGCCGCAGAAATACGGGATCGGCCTCAAGGAACTGTGGGAGTTGCCGCCGGAGAAACATCAGCCTGGGCTGGTGCAGCACACGCTCGGCTGGCCGCTGGATGACAGAACAGGCGGCGGCTCATTCATCTATCACTGGGGTGAAAACCTGGCCTCGGTCGGCTTCGTCGTGCATCTGAACTACGAGAACCCATACATCTCGCCGTTCGACGAGCTGCAGCGCTTCAAGACCCACCCAGCCATTGCGCCGATGCTGGAGGGGGCTAAGCGCATCGGCTATGGCGCGCGCGCGATCAGCGAAGGCGGGTATCAGTCCGTGCCGCAACTCACTTTCCCCGGCGGCGCGCTGATCGGCTGCAGCGCCGGCTTCGTCAACGTGCCGCGCATCAAGGGCTCGCACAACGCGATGCTGTCGGGCATCCTCGCAGCCGAGGCCGCCTTCGAGGCGGTCAGCGAGGGGCGTGCGAATGACCGTTTGGAGGCATACGAGCGCGCTTACGAGACCAGCGTGATCGCCAAAGACCTCAAGAAGGTGCGCAACGTGAAGCCGCTCCTGTCGAAATTCGGCACGCGGCTGGGCACCGTGCTGGGCGGCGCGGATATGTGGCTCAACACGCTGATCCCGTCGCTAAGCTATACGCTCGGCCACGGCAAGCCGGACCACGAGACGCTAAAGCCCGCCTCGCAGTTCCAGCCGATCGAGTATCCGAAGCCGGACGGCGTGCTCACCTTTGATCGGCTGTCATCGGTCTATCTGTCCGGCACGAACCATGAGGAGGACCAGCCGGTCCACCTTGTCCTCAGCGACGAGTCGATCCCGATAGAGGAAAACCTGCCGAAGTATGACGAGCCGGCGCAGCGTTACTGCCCGGCGGCGGTGTATGAGGTGGTTTCGACGGAAAACGGGATGCGTTTCCAGATCAACGCGCAGAACTGCGTGCACTGCAAGACCTGCGACATCAAGGACCCGCCGCAGAATATCAATTGGGTGCCGCCCGAGGGTGGCGGCGGCCCGAACTATACGAACTTGTAGGAAAAGGGCGCCGCGCTACTTCTTGCGAAAGGCGTCGAGATGGACCACTTCGGCGCCCTTCTTCGGCTCGCCCGGCTCTTCCTTTTCCGGCTTATCGCGGCCTGTCTCGCTGGCGGTCCCTTCACGGCTCGCGGCATCGCCCGCGTCCGCGAGCGGCGGCGCGCTCGGCCCCGGCAGCGCTGGCTCAACCGGGCTAGGCAGCTTGGCGCCGCTGACGGGCGGCGCACCCTCGCCCGGCGCGGTCCCGTCTTCTCCTGCTGTCCCCGGCGCCGGCTCGGCGAGGGCTTCGAGCCCGCCAAACTGCAGCATGAACTTGACGCTCGGGTCTTGGAAGCTCTTCATGGCGCGGAACGGGATGACCAGCGTCTCGGGCACGTTGTTGAATGACAGGCCGATCTCGAAGGCGTTCTCATACACCTTCAGGCCCCAGAACTGATACTGGATCACAATGGTCATCTCGTGCGGGTAGCGGTCGAGCAGCCGCTTCGAGAGCGAGACGCCAGGCGCCGTGGTGTCAAACGTGATAACGAAATGATGATCGCCAGGAAGGCCGCGCTTCTCGACCCGCCGCAATACGGTGCGGACCATGCCGCGGAGGGCTTCTTGCGCAAGAATGTCGTAACGAAATTCGTCGTTGGGCATCTTTCGGACCAGGCTGAAATCAGCGCGCCCACGCAGGCTGGCACATAATAAAATGGAGGGCTTCTGTTGCCCGGTGCCCTCCGTACCGCGCCTGAGCGTGCTTAATGCCCAGGACTTGAATTTCGGTGCCTAAGCTGCGTTACGCAGCCTGAGCAACCGGAGCATAGTTGTCATTCGCAACTACTCTTTTGGCCCTGTAACGGCGGTACCATGCCGGGCGAAAGTTCGTCCTTTACACCCTCGTCGATCCTGGTTCGCCCCCATCAGAAACCCGCGTCGGCCAGCGGAAAGCCTAACAAGTTGAGCGGGTTTGTGGTGGAGGCGCCGGGTACTGCCCCCGGGTCCGATGGGCTTATTCCGACGACCGTTTATCGCCATAGTCGGCCGAGCCGACGCCCATAATATAGAGAGATTTGCGGCCAAATAAAAGGACTGACGCGCAAAACGCGAACAGGCGTTCCGCCCGCGCGCGCCGCCGGCTCAGATGCGCGGCTTACCAGCAGACAGGCGCTTCTGCGCGGCAGGTGTGCTCATCGAAGAGCACCAGATCGAGAAACAGCTTGCAGGTGACTTCCTTCTCGCCGACGGTGTAATTCTCGATGCCGCGCTCAGACGTCCATTCCTTGATGTACGCATCGAGCAGGCGCTGCGAGTCGCGGCGGGGGATCTCGATACCATAGTCGTTCACGGAGAAGGCCAGACGCGTGCACTCGCGCGCATGGGCGCCCGATCCTGTTGCCAAGCTGAGGCCCGCAACCAGCACTGCAACCCAAATCCGTTCCGCCTTGAAAAGCATTGCCGTTTACTCACTTCGGTTGTTGTCGGCGCATCGCGCGCAGATAGCGTGTAGATGCTTGGGCACGTCCCCGGCAAGAGATTGTGCCCCAGCCCACCGCATTTTCGCCGCCGCTGGCGCGAAAACGCCACGCTGCCTCGCAACACAATGGCGTTTCTGCGGCGCGAAGCCCCTTGCGCATCGGGGCGATTGGATATAGCTTCGCGCACCGTCGAGCCGTCCGGCGTTCTGGGCATGCCGAGGCGGCTTTTAACGCTTTTCAGCAGAGCAACGCGGCGCGAGATCCACAGCACCCGGCGTGAGGGCTCGTCGCTCGACGAAGAGGTCAAGAGGCCGTCCAGACACTAAAAGGAAAGCAAATGCCCAAACTCAAGACCAAAAGCGGGGCGAAGAAGCGGTTTCGCCTCACAGCCTCCGGTAAGGTCCGCACGCAGCATGCGGGCAAGCGCCACGGCATGATCAAGCGCAGCAACAAATTTGTCCGGCAGATGCGCGGCACACGCATCCTTGAGGATTGCGATGCCCGGATCGTCAAGAAGTTTCTTCCCTACGGCAAGCGGTAGGGGCGGCGCGCCGAGCGCGACATCCTGACTTCAAGGAGTTTCAGTTATGGCTCGTGTAAAACGCGGCGTGACAACACACGCTCGTCACCGCAAGGTCATCAAGGCCGCCAAGGGCTATTACGGCCGCCGGAAGAACACCTTCCGAACTGCCAACCAGGCTGTGGAGAAGGCCGGGCAGTACGCCTATCGCGACCGCAAGACCCGCAAGCGCAACTTCCGCGCGCTTTGGATCCAGCGGATCAACGCGGCGGCGCGCGAGCACGGCATGACCTATGGCCGCTTCATTCACGGCCTGTCGAAGGCGGGCATAGAGGTGGATCGCAAGGTGCTGGCCGATCTCGCCGTGCGTGAGCCAGACGCTTTCGCTTCGCTCGTGACGAGGGCGCGCGACGCGGTTAGCGCCTGAACACGCGCCGCCTCGACCAGTGATGCAGCGAACGGGACCATGATGAGCGTCGCAACCGAATCCGGCCAGGACCTCAAGGCGCTGGAAAAAGCCGCATTAAAGCGGGTGCGCGATGCGCGCACGCTCGCCGATCTGGAAGATGTCCGGGTGGCGCTCTTGGGCCGCAGCGGCGAAATCCAGGCGCTCACAAAGCAGATCGGCAGCCTGCCGCCGGAGCAAAAGCAGACCTTCGGCAAGGCGGCGAACAAGCTTAAGCGCAAGGTCAGCGATGAGATCGAAGCGCGCAAGGCCGAGCTCAACGACCGCGAACTGACCGAAAGACTGGCGCGGGAGCAAGCCGATATCACCCTCCCGGTCCGGCTCGGCCCGCAGCTTGAGGGGCGGATCCACCCACTCAGCCAGGTCTGGGACGAGGTGACCGAGATTTTTGCCGATATGGGCTTCGAGGTCGCCGAAGGCCCGGACATCGAGACGGACGAAAACAACTTCACCAAGCTGAACATCCCGGATGCGCATCCGGCGCGGCAGGAGCACGACACCTTCTACTTCCACCCCAAGGACGATGGCTCGCGCCTGCTGCTGCGTACTCACACCAGCCCGGTGCAAATCCGCGCCATGCAGGAGCAGCGACCGCCGCTGCGCATCATCGCGCCGGGGCGCGTCTACCGCTCCGATTCCGACCAGACCCACACGCCGCAGTTCCACCAGGTCGAAGGGCTGGTGATCGACGAGACCACCCATATGGGCCACCTGCGCTGGGTGCTGGAAGAGTTCTGCCGCGCCTTCTTCGAGGTCGATGATGTGAAGATGCGCTATCGCGCGTCGCATTTCCCGTTCACCGAGCCGTCGATGGAGGTGGACATCAGCGCCGAGGCGATCGGCAAACAGGACGCCTGGCTAGAGATCCTGGGTTGCGGCATGGTCCATCCGAACGTGCTGATGGGTGTCGGCCTCGATCCGGCGAAATACCAGGGCTTTGCCTTCGGCATGGGCCTGGACCGCATCACCATGCTGAAATACGGCATCCCCGACTTGCGCACCATGTTCGCCAGCGACCTGCGCTGGTTGCGCCATTACGGCTTTTCCATGCTCGATGTGCCGACGCTTGCCGGGGGCCTGAGCCGATGAAATTCACGCTGTCCTGGCTGAAGGACCACCTGCAGACCGAGGCCAGTCTCGACGACATCCGCCGCACCCTCGACCTGATCGGTCTGGAAGTGGAAGAAATCGTCGATCCGCTGGAGAACCTGGCACCATTCACGATCGCGCGGGTTCTGGAAGCGGAGAAGCACCCCAACGCCGACAAGCTGAAGGTGTGCCAGGTTGATACCGGCACCGGCACTGTGCAGGTCGTCTGCGGTGCGCCGAATGCGAAGGCCGGAATGATCGGCGTGTTCGCGCCGCCCGGCTCGTACATCCCCGGCACTGATATAACGCTGTCGAAGGCAAGCATCCGCGGCGTGGAGTCATCAGGCATGCTATGCTCGGAGCGCGAGCTTGAGCTGTCCGACGAGCACGACGGCATTATCGAGCTGCCCAAGAAATACGCCACTCGCGTCGGCGAGCGATATGCCGAAGCGGCCGGCCTCGACGACCCGATGATCCATATCGCCATCACGCCCAACCGGCCGGACTGTCTGGGCGTGCGCGGCGTGGCGCGCGATCTCGCCGCGGCGGGGCTGGGCAAGCTGAAGCGCGCGGACCGCGGCTATGAGGGCGAGGGCGAATTCGACTGCCCCGTGGACATCCTGCTGGAGTTCGCACCCGAGAACGCTGACGCCTGTCCTGTTTTCACGGGCCGGCTCATTCGCGGCGTAAAGAACGGCCCCAGTCCGGAATGGCTGCAGAAGCGCCTGAAAGCCGTTGGCCTGCGCCCAATCAACGCGCTGGTCGATGTGACCAACTATATCTCCTATGACCGCGCCCGCCCGCTGCATGTCTACGATGCGGACAAGCTGCGCGGGGCCATCCGCGCGCGGCTCGGCAACAAGGGCGAGACCTTTTTGGCGCTTGATGGCGCTGAGTACGAAGTCGACCGGAGCATGTGCGTGATCGCGGATGATCGCGGCGTGCTCGGCCTTGGCGGCGTGATTGGCGGGGCGGAGACCGGCTGCACCGAAGAAACGACGAACGTCTTCATTGAGTCCGCCTATTTCGATCCGGTCCGCACGGCGATGACCGGGCGCAAGACCGGCATCCAGTCCGACGCGCGCTACCGCTTCGAGCGCGGAATTGATCCGTCCTCGCACAACCTGGGCGCGAATCTCGCCACGGCGATGATCCTGAAATTCTGCGGCGGAAGCCCGAGCAAGCTGGAGCAGGCCGGAGCGGCGCCGCCGACCGGGCACATGATCTCATTCGATACGCGCGAGGTTAAGCGGCTGACGGGGGTGGATCTGAAGCCCGCGCAGATCACCAAAACGCTCACAAAGCTGGGCTTCAAGATTTCCGGTCGCGAGCCATCGCTGGAGGTTCAGGTGCCAGGCTGGCGGCCGGATGTCGGGGCAAGCGTCGATCTGGTCGAGGAAGTCATCCGCATCGCCGGCGTCGATCAGGTGCCGGCCACGCCGCTGCCGCGTTCATCGGGTGTCGCCAGGCCAGTGCTCACCCCGGTGCAGCGGCGCATCCCGCGCGCGCGCCGGCTGCTGGCCGCGCGGGGCATGGCCGAAGCGGTGAATTGGGCATTTATCCCGAAGGCGCAAGCGAAGATGTTCGGCGGCGGCCAGCGGGAGCTTGAGCTGGCCAATCCGATCTCGGCGGATCTGTCGGACATGCGCCCCAGCCTGTTGCCGGGGCTGCTGATCGCGGCGCGCAACAACGCCAACCGGGGTTTCCGCGACGCGGCGCTGTTCGAAGTTGGCAATATCTATCGCGGCGACCAGCCCGGCGATCAGGTCATGGCGGTGGCCGGTGTGCGCACGGGGACGGCGCGGCATCAGGGGGCCGGCCGTCACTGGGACGGCGCGGGCGAAGCCGTTTCGTGGATCGATGCCAAGGCGGACGCGCTTGCGCTCTTGGAGGCGCTTGGCCTGTCAACCGCGACAATACAACTTGCGCGTGACGTGCCGGACTGGTTCCATCCCGGCCAATCGGCAGCCATCCAGCTTGGGCCGAAGACCCGGCTCGGCGTGTTCGGCCCGGTGCATCCTGGCGTCGCGCAGCAGCTCGATGTGGCGTCGCCTGCCGTGGCGTTCGAGATTTATCTGGACGCCCTGCCAAAGCCGAAGCGTAAGGGCACGCAGCGCCCACCGCTGAGCCTGAGCGATCTGCAGGCGGTGAAGCGCGATTTCGCATTTGTCGTCGACAAGGGCGTGGCGGCAGGTGAGGTGCTGACGGCTGCGCGCGGCGCGGACAAGAAGCTCATTACCGAGGCGAGCGTGTTCGACGTGTTCGAGAGCGAGGAGGCGCTGGGCGCGGGCAAGAAGTCGCTGGCGGTCGAGGTGACGCTGCAGCCGCGCGAGCAAACGCTGACCGATGATGAGATCGACGCGGCGGGCAAGCGCATCGTTCAGGCGGTGCAAAAGGCGACCGGCGGCGTCATCCGCGGGTAGCCGCGGCGCGCAGGCGCGCGTTGGCTTTGAGCCAGCATCGCCAGGCTGTGATGTCATTGCGAGGCCATCCGGCCGAAGCAATCTACAAGCTGGCCAACGCGTTTGCGGCTGGATCGCGTCGCTGCGCTCGCGAAGACGACGAACGACCCGCCGCCGCATGTAGCCTCGCGATTTTTTTGATCCGCGATTTATCCGAAAATCGCGCCCCACCCCCGATCAAGCCGGGGACATGCTTTCCGGATCGCGCTTTTATTGCTCGCAGGTGCGCACGCCCAGCAGCGCATAGGCCGGGCAGATGCTGAACACCGAGGTGGCCAGCAGCACCGCGCCGACGATGCCGAGCACCCAGTCCCACGGCGTCGCCACACCCGCGCCGAGATAGCCAAGGCCGAGCGCCAGCAGCACGACGCCAGCGACGGCGCGGATGATCCGGTCGATGCGTCCAACATTTGCGGTCATCGGTTTTGTCTCCCTTCAGCAAAAGCGATTTGCCAGCGATGGTAGCGCGCGCACGCGGAGACGTCCTTAACAATCCGCAACCGGGGGCGGCTGCCAGGGCCGTTCGTCGCTTCATTCACTCGGATGGTTCATGACCTGGACGGCGCTCGCGGGTGGCCAATCTTTCGTCATCACCGGCACGCCTGTCCCCGGACTGTGATCCGGGGAACGCGGTGATCTACCCAGCAGCGGCTCGGCACAGCCTCTGGATTGCCGGATCACGTCCGGCAATGACGGGAAAGCGTGCGGCGGCCGTCTTTGCGAGGCCCGTGGGGCAGACGCAAACCAG
>CAZYUT010000099.1:0-8030 GCA_964650735.1 uncultured Hyphomicrobiaceae bacterium | reverse complement strand
GTGCATCTGCGCAAGATTTGAGCGCGGGAGCAGCGCTCGCCCCACAGCGGTTTGTGCGCCTTGCGGGCAGACGCCATATGACCGATGATGGGATCAGTTGAAAACGCACGGGAAAGGACAGCGGCCGTCATGCGTCATGCGGTTATCTTCGTCCGGGCCGATTGGGACAACGAAGCGGGCGTCTGGGTCGCGACCAGTGAGGACCTCAAGGGGCTTGTGACGGAGGCCGAGACGCTGGAGGAACTGCGCGCCAAGGTGATGGTCATGGCGGGCGAACTCATCGAGCTGGGCAATCTGCCAGACAGTTCCGACCTGCCGGAAATCCCCATCCATATTCTGGCCGAAACGACGGCGCGCATACCGAACCCGCGCCACGCCTGATGGAAAGCTATACGCCGGAAGTCAAGCGGCTGCTGCGCGAGCACGGTTGCGCGTTTCACCGGCAGGGCAAGGGCGACCACGAGATTTGGTGGAGTCCGATCACAAGCCGGATGGTCACGGTCGACGGCAAGATCAAGTCAAGGCACACCGCCAATCGCATTTTGAAGGACGCCGGGATCGACGAACGGGTGTAGGCCGGATGCGCCCTGCACTCACCGGCTCAGGCATCAGGCGGCCAAGCCGTTGCTCCGCGCCAGCTCCGCCAGCGAAGTCTCGGGCCGCGCGCCGATATGCGAGATGACCTCCGCGGCCGCGAGGCTCGCCAGCCGCCCGCACTCATCCAGCGGCCGCCCGCGCGCCAGACCGTAAAGGAAGCCGGCCGCGTACAGATCGCCCGCGCCGGTCGTATCGATCACCTCATCGACGTGCGCTGCGGGAACCTCAATCGTGTCCTCCGGCGTCATGATGATCGATCCCTCGCCGCTGCGCGTCACCGCCGCCAGCGTGCATTCCGCGCGAAGCTGCGCCAACGCGTCGTCCAGCGTGCCGGTCTCGTAAAGCGCGCAGACCTCTTCCTGATTGCCGAAAAGCACATCCACTCCGCCCTGGATCAGGCTGCGGAACGCGGCGCGGTGGCGCTCGACGCAGAAGGTGTCGGACAGGCTCAGCGCGACCTGCCGGCCGGCTTCGGCGGCGATGCGCGCGGCGTCGTGGAACGCGGCCTTCGCCTCTGGCGGGTCAAACAGGTACCCCTCCAGGTAGGTCACGCGCGCGGAGCGGATCAGCTCGGGCACGATCTCGCCATTCCCCAGCTCGGTGGACGCGCCGAGATAGGTGCTCATGGTGCGCTCGCCGTCTGGCGTCACCAACACGAGGCAGCGCGCGGTCGGCGCCTGACTATGGCTTTGCGGCGTCTCGTATTCCACGCCGATGGCGCGGATATCATGCGCGAAGACCGTGCCGAACTGGTCGTCGGCGACCTTACCGATGAAGGCCGTGCGCGCCCCGAGCGAGGCCAGCCCCGCGCAGGTATTTGCCGCCGAGCCGCCGGACATCTCGGTTGCCGGCCCCATTTTGCTGTAGAGCCGGTCGGCCTCCTCGGCGTCGATCAGGCGCATCCCGCCTTTCGCAAGCCCCTCTGAGGCGATGAAATCGTCGTCGCAGCGCGCGATGATATCGACGATAGCGTTGCCAATACCGACAACATCAAGTTCCGTGCTCATAGGCTACTCTTTCGGGTTGGTGTTCGTGAATGGCCGCGCTCAGGCGGTCTTGTCGGGATACAGGCACAGGTCACGGATCGCGCAATCCCCGCACAACGGCCTTCGCGCCTTGCAGACATAGCGCCCGTGCAGAATCAGCCAGTGATGCGCATGCAGCGCATACTCAGCCGGAACCACCGCCTCCAGCCCCTGCTCGACCTCCAGCGGCGTCTTGCCCGGCGCAAGCCCGGTCCGGTTGCTCACGCGGAATATGTGGGTATCCACAGCCATGGTCGGCTCGCCGAAGGCGACGTTCAGCACCACATTGGCAGTCTTGCGGCCGACGCCGGGCAGGCTCTCGAGCGCCGCACGGTCGCGCGGAACTTCGCCGCCGAATTCCTCGATCAGCTTCTGCGACAGGGCGATGACGTTCTTCGCCTTGTTGCGGAAAAGCCCGATCGTCTTGATCATGTCGCGCACGCGCTCCTCGCCTAGCGCCACCATCTTTTCAGGCGTGTCGGCGGCGGCGAACAGCTTTTCGGTGGCCTTGTTCACGCCGGCGTCGGTCGCCTGCGCCGAGAGGACAACGGCCACGAGCAGCGTGAACGGGTTGCGGTAATCCAGCTCGCTTTCCGGCGCGGGCTTAAGCGCCTGGAAGCAGGCGAACATCTCCGCGATCGCTTCTGGCGAAAGGCGCGAGGGGCTTTCAGCGGCCGGGGCGGTTTCGGATGGCTTGGCTTGCACCATGGCCAGCGTTGTACAACATTTTAGGGCGATGTGTAGGGGCTTCCCCGGCGCGCCGCCGTGGCAAGCCGCGCCTGGGCAAGGAACGGACAATGAACAAGAACGATCAGCCGCGATTCGCCGCGCGCGAGGATGTGGACATCGAGGAAGGCGAGATTTTCGCGCCGAAATTCGGCGAGGGCGGCGTGCTGCCCGCGGTCGTGACCGATGCGGAAACGGGCGAGGTGCTGATGCTCGCCTACATGAATGCGCTCGCGCTCGCGCGCACCATCGAAACCGGCGAGGCGCATTACTGGAGCCGCTCGCGTGGCGAGCTGTGGCGCAAGGGCGAGACCAGCGGCAACACGCAAGAGGTCGTCGAAATGCGCACCGACTGCGATCAGGACGCGGTCTGGCTGAAGGTGCGCATGGCTGGCTCGGGCGGCTGCTGCCACACGGGCCGGCGCTCGTGCTTTTACCGCGCCGTGCTGCTCGGCCAGTCTGACGACGAAACCCGGCTGGAGATGCGCGACGGCGAAAGGCTTTTCGACCCCGCGGAGGTCTACGGCCAAGGCGATTAACCCGTCGCGATGTACTCCTCAAGCGCCGCGTTGCGGGACTCAATCTCGGCGATCCGCCATTTCACCACGTCGCCGATCGACACGATCCCGGCCAGTTTCCCATCTTCCTTGACCGGCAGATGCCGGATCCGGCTATGAGTCATCTGCGCCATGAGCTGCTCGGTCGTGTCGGACGGGCTGCATGTGAAAACAGAGCGCGTCATGATCCGGGCCACCGGCGCGGCCAGCAGGTCGGCCTGGCCATTGGCTAGATTTGCGACGATGTCGCGCTCCGACACAATACCCGCGATATCCCCGCGATCATCAACGACGACGAGCGCGCCAATGTTTTTCCCTGCCATCACCTGCACCGCCTCATGAACTGTCTGGTGCGGCTTGATGGTCGCGCAATCGCGGCCCTTGTGCTTCAGGATGGATGCCACATTCATGACTCACCTCCCACGCATTGCGCCGCGGCCGGCTGAAGTTTGCGCGGCGCGTTTCCTCCAAGATTGAGTGCGCGCTCGAAGCGCGTTCTTCTTTCACGAATTTGTTATGGTGCGACGAATTGACCATATGCGCAAGCTGCGAATGCAGCGCGGGCGCATGACCTACGCCTTCCGCCTGGCTAATCCCAGCGTATCGAACTTGGCAGCGAGCAAATCCCGGTCGAAGGGCTTGACGAGATACTCGCTGGCGCCGGCGGCCATCGCGCGGATGATCGGCGCAGTTTCGGCCCCGGCCGTGCAGAAGATCACCTTGGGCCGACCCGCGACCTGGCCGAGCGCCCTCAGGACTTCGAGCCCGTCCATCACCGGCATGTTGCAGTCGAGCAGGATGGCATCCGGCATACGCGCGCGGCAACTCTCGAGCGCTTCCAGACCGGTGGCCGCCTCGCCGGCTTCGAAGCCAAGTTCTGTCAGCAGGCCGCGCAGCACTTTGCGTATGGCCGGGCTGTCGTCAGCGATCAGGCAATAGGGCATGGGACGCTCACTCTTGACGCGGGACCGCCGACAACACTGCGCGCAAGGTTTGAATAATTGGCTAAGGGCAGGCGCGCGCAGCAGGGCGAGGCGTTGACCGCGCTCTAGAGCCTGTTCAACGAAATCCGAATCGCTGAACAGGCTCTAAGTCCTTGTTTTGTCGCGTGTCCGACCGCAAAACCGGTTCCCACGTTAATCAGATCCGTCAGTTCATCGCGGCCTCGACGCGCGCCCATTGTTCATTGCCGTCCGGGAGGCCGAGCCGGAGCCTGCCGCGCGAATAGGGGAAGATCCGCGACCAGATGCGCGCGCGGGCGAGCCGGTCATGCGCCGCCGCGGCATCGCCCGTCTCGTAAAGCCGGAACAGCGGCGTGCCGCCAACCAGCGCCCAGCCCGCCGCCTCCGCCAGACCGTCCAGCCGCGCGGCATCGGCGCTGAGGCGCGCGCGCGTCTCCTCCTGCCATGCGGTGTCGATGAGGGCCGCGCGGCCAATCGTGATCCCCGGGCCGGAGACCGGCCAAGGGCCAGACATTTCCTTTAGCCGCGCAACGTGCCTCGCGCCGCCAAGTGCAAATCCAAGCCGCAGCCCCGCCAGCCCGTAAAACTTGCCGAAGGAGCGCAGCGCGATGACCCGCTCGCTTTCGCGAGTCAGATGCGGGATCACCGACAGCTCAGGCGCGGCGTCCGCGAAGCTCTCATCCACCACCAGCAGTCCAACCCGCTCAGCCAGCGCCAGGAGTGATTCCGGCGCGTGCCGCCGCCCGTCCGGGTTATTCGGGTTGACGAGGACCGCCAAATCGGCGTCAGCCAGATCATCCGCGCGCCCAACCTCGCGCACCCGCCAGCCCGCCGCGCGCAACGACGCCGCATGCTCGTTATAGGTCGGGCCCAGCACGCGCGCCTGGCCGGGCGGCATCAGCGCCGGGATCATCTGGATCGCCGCCTGCGCCCCGGCCACTGGCGCGATCGCGCACGCCGCGCCATAGGCCCGCGCCGCCGCTTCGCACAGGCTCGCCATATCGGCTTCGGTCGGCAAAGCCGCCCAGGCCCGCAACGGGATGTCGGGGATCGGATAGGCGCGCGGATTGATGCCCGTGGACAGGTCGATCCAGTCGCGCGCCGCGCCGCCGAAGCGCGCCATCGCCGCGTCCAGATTGCCGCCGTGATCGCGCATCTCGCTCCTCAAATCAGCGCCAGAACGGCCAGCAGGCCGGCCACCGCGAACATCGCACGGCGGAACAGCGCCAGCCCGTCCGCCAGGTCGCTTTGCGCCGGATCAGGGGCGGTCCCGTTCAGCCAAGGCTCGTCTGCCACGCGGTCGCCATAAACGCGCGGCCCCGACAGCCGCACGCCCAGCGCCCCGGCCATCGCCGCCTCAGGCCAGCCCGCATTCGGCGAGCGATGGTTCGCCGCATCGCGCCACATAACCCGCAGCGCCGTCCCCGGCCGCCGCGAGATCACCGCGAAGATCAGCCCTGTTAGCCGCGCGGGTATCAGGTTCACGCCGTCATCGAGCCGCGCAGCGGCCCAGCCGAAGTCGCCGTGGCGTTGTGTGCGGTGCCCAATCATGGAATCCAGCGTGTTGATCGCCTTGTAAGCCATGATACCCGGCAGGCCGAAGATAGCGCCATAGAACAGCGGTGCGACAATCCCGTCCGACGTGTTTTCAGCGAGGCTTTCCAGCGCCGCGCGCCGGATGCCGGCGGCGTCGAGCGGGTTCGGGTCGCGCCCGACGATCATGGCGACGGCCCGGCGCGCGCCGTCCATGTCATCGGCCGCCAGCGGACGCGCGACATCGACGACATGATCATACATCGACCGCGCAGCCACGAGCGGCCAGGCCATCACGCCAACAAGCAGCACTGTAGCCACGCCCTCCGGCGCGAGCGCCTGCAGTGCGGCTCCGATCCCGATGGTCAGCACCGTAATTCCGACGGTGACGGCAACGCCGGAAAGCCGCCGCGTCCGCGCGCGCCAGCCCTCGCGGTTGAAGCGCGCATCCAGCGCGTCGATCAGCGCGCCCAGCCAGGTGACCGGGTGCCCGATCCGCGCGTAGAGCCGGTTGGGCCAACCGACCAGCGCATCGAGCGCGAGCGCAACCAGCATGGCCGCGGCCATCGTCATGCCGGACGCCAGTTCGTGCAGGTAATCGAGAAGTCGCCGGATGGCAAAAGCCGCAGCCGCGTCACCGACAGCGGCGCGATCTCGAAAGCCAGCGCCGGGCCGTTCGCCCCCAGCGCCAGAGCCAAAGCCGCGCGGATGGTGCCCGCATGGGCGACGACTGCCACGGGCGCATCGGCGTTCCGCCCGGCGATCTCGCGCAGCGCAGGCGCGGCGCGGCGCACCAGATCATCGAAGCTCTCGCCGTCAGGCGGGCGGTGCGCAGCGAGTTGCTCCGGCGGCAGCGGGCCGAGATCGGGGATTTCCGCGAACGGCTTGCCGTCCCATTCGCCGAAATCCTGCTCCCACAGCCGCGCATCGACCTCCGCCGCCGGCCCCTCAGGCCAGATCGCCGCCGCCGTCTCCCGGCAGCGCCGCGCCGGACTGCTCACCCGCTGTGCAACCCGGCCCAACAGTTCGCGCAGCGCCGCGACCTCCGGCTCCCCGTCGATGCCCGCGGGCACATCGACCCGCCCATATAGCCGCCCTCGCGGCTGCGACGGCGCATGACGGATCAACAACAATCCCGGCTGCGAAGGTTCGATTGACACGCGATCTTCCCTTTGCTCGCGGATTCTGCTTTCTCATGAAACCATGTCGAAGTCGATACTCGTGACGGGCGGCGCCCGATCAGGCAAGAGCGCCTTTGCCGAGCGGCTTGTGGAGGCGATGGGGCCGGAGGCGGTCTATATCGCCACCGCCGAGGCGCATGATGACGAGATGGCCGCGCGCATCGAAGCGCATCGGGCCCGGAGAGGCGGCGGCTGGACCACGCGCGAAGCGCCGCTCGATCTCATCGGCGCGCTGGCGGCAACGGACGGCACGGCTCCGCGCCTTGTCGATTGCCTCACGCTTTGGCTCAGCAACCTGATGTTCGCCGAGCGCGACTGGCAGGCGGAGGGGCGCGCCCTGGCCGAAGCGATCCCGCGCCAGGCCGCGCCGGTCGTGTTCGTCACCAACGAGGTCGGCAGCGGCATCGTGCCTGACAACGCCCTGGCCCGCGCTTACCGCGATGCCGCCGGGCAGCTCAACCAGATGATCGCCGCCGCGGTTGATGAAGTTTACCTGACCGTGTCGGGAATTCCTGTAAGGGTGAAACCGAATGACCACGCCATTTAACCTTGCCAGCCTCGATGATCTTGCCGGGCTGGCCGAGAAGCTGCCGACCTTCGATGCAACAGCCGCGCAGGCCGCCCGCGCGCGCCAGGATACGCTGACCAAACCGCCCGGCTCGCTGGGACTGCTGGAGGAACTGGCGGTCTTCATGGCTGGCTGGCGGGGCACAGTACGCCCAACCATCAACCACGCGCAGGCGCTGGTCTTCGCGGGCAATCACGGCATCTGCGCGCAGGGTGTCAACCCGTTCCCCCAGGTCGTGACGGCGCAGATGGTCGCGAACTTCCGCGCAGGCGGCGCGGCGATCAACCAGCTCTGCGCGGTGAACGGCGCCGAGCTGTCCGTCATCCCCCTCGATCTGGACAAGCCGACGCGCGACTTCACCACCGAGCCGGCAATGAGCGAGGCTGAGTGTCTCGACGCGCTCAACCGCGGCGCGGAGGCGGTCGCGCCGGACGCGGACATCCTCATCCTCGGCGAGATGGGCATCGGCAACTCAACGATCGCGGCGGCCCTGGCCTGCGCGCTTTTCGGCGGGCGCGCGGAGGACTGGGCGGGCCCGGGCGCGGGCGCGGACGCTGCGGGCGTGTCGCGCAAGGTCGCTGCGATCGAGGCCGGGCTGACCCTGCACCCGGAGCGGGATCCGGTCAGCGTTCTCTGCACCTTCGGCGGGCGCGAACAGGCGGCGATCTGCGGCGCGGTGCTGGCGGCGCGGGCGCGGCGCATTCCTGTGCTGCTCGACGGGTTCATCTGCACAGCGGCAGCGGCCGTGCTGCACGCGGTTGACGAGCGGCTGCTCGATCACGCGCTGATCGGCCACGTCAGCGCGGAGCCGGGGCATCGCAGACTGTTGCAGGCGCTGGGCAAGCGGCCGGTTTTGGATTTCGACATGCGGCTCGGCGAGG
>CAZYUT010000098.1:0-8097 GCA_964650735.1 uncultured Hyphomicrobiaceae bacterium | reverse complement strand
CCTTGTGTCATGCCAAGTCCTTGTCCCATGGAGCGCCCGTCAACTGCTACAGGAGGCTGGCGGCGGCTTGCGGCGATTTTGGGACGAAACGGCAGATGGCGGCGCATTTGGTCGCAGCTTGCGCGCGGCGGGCCGTTGTCACATGACTGAAACATGAATCGGGTTGGTTTGAAGGTTAACGGGATAAACTGAGTGCAGGAGCGAGCCCTGACAGCCGAGCAGACGAAGCATTACCGGACGCTTTTTCTGTCCGACATTCACCTGGGCACCAAGGCCTGCCAGGCCGAGGCGCTCCTCGAGTTCCTCAGAAAATTCGACGCCGACACGATCTATCTTGTGGGCGATGTTATCGATTTCTGGCGGATCAAACGCGCGCCGCATTGGCCTCAGGCGCACAACGACGTCATCCAGAAGCTGTTGCGCAAGGTGCGCAAGGGATCGCACCTGATCTTCATTCCCGGCAATCATGACGAGGCGCTGCGATCCTACTGCGGGCAGCAGTTTGGCGGGGTTGAGTTCAAGCTCAACGACATTCACGAAACAGCCGATGGCCGCCGCTTCCTTGTCATGCACGGCGACGAGTTCGATGTGGTCATCCGCTACGTCAAATGGCTGGCGCTGCTGGGCGACTGGGCTTATGTCGTGGCCCTTGGCTTGAATACCGCCTTCAACAAGGTGCGCCGGACATTCGGCCTGTCGTACTGGTCGCTATCCGGCTACCTGAAGCACAAGGTGAAGAAGGCGGTGAACTACATCGGTGATTTCGAGAATGCGCTGATCGGAGAGGCGCGCCGCCACAATGCTGACGGCGTTATCTGCGGACATATCCATCATCCCGCCATGCGCCAGTTTGAGGACATCCTCTACGTGAACACCGGCGACTGGGTCGAGAGCGGAACCGCCGTGGGTGAGACGATCGACGGCAAGCTCGAAATGATCCGCTGGATGGACGTATCCGGGAAAGAGACCTCGTCCGTCGAACCTCAGCCCGACGTCACCAAAGCCGCGTAACCCCCGGCAGAACTGGACCAGCCCCCGTGAACATCCATTCGCAGCAGCCAATGCGCCTTCTGGTGGCGACAGACGCCTGGCATCCGCAGGTGAACGGGGTGGTGCGCACCTACGAACATTTCGCCAAGTACGCCGAGGCGATGGGCCATGAGGTCGCGTTTCTCACGCCAAACAACCGTCCCAGCCTGCCCTGCCCCACCTATCCCGAGATCCGCCTGGCGCTCATCACGCCGCGCGGCGTGCGCCGGGAGATCGAGCGGTTCCAGCCGGAGTTCATCCATGTGGCCACCGAGGGGCCGATCGGCCTGGCGACGCGGAACTTTTGCCTGCGCGCCGGCCTCCCCTTCACGACCAGCTATCACACCCGTTTCCCCGAATACGTGGCCGCGCGCATCCCGATGCCGCTATCGTGGGGTTACGCCTACATGCGCTGGTTCCACAACGGCGGCAACGGCGTGATGGTCTCGACCCCGTCGTTGCGCGACGAACTGGCCGCGCACGGGTTCAACAACATCTTTTTCTGGACGCGCGGCGTCGACACCGAGCTGTTTCGCCCGCTGAGCGAGCGGCTATTCGGCAGCGATACGCCTGTGTTCATGTATGTCGGCCGGGTCGCCCCGGAGAAGAATATCGGCGCGTTCCTCGATTTGGACCTGCCGGGCAAGAAGGTGGTCGTCGGGCCTGGACCGCATCTCGACAGGCTGAGGCGGCGCTATCCGGAAGTGACCTTCACTGGGCCGAAATTCGGCGAAGAGCTCGCCGCACATTTCGCCTCCGCCGACGTGTTCGTGTTCCCCAGCCGGACGGACACCTACGGCGTTGTGCTGCTTGAAGCGCTTGCCTGCGGCACGCCGGTCGCGGCCTACCCCGTTACCGGGCCGAAAGACGTGATCGCGCATGGCCGCGTTGGCATTCTCGACGAGGATCTGGAGCGGGCTGCGCGCGCGGCGCTCAACATTGATCGTGGCGCCTGCCGCGAATATGCGCTTAACTTCTCCTGGGAGGCCTGCACCCGGCAACTGCTCGAGAACATTCGCATTGCCGAATCCGAACCGCTTGAGAACTGCGCCTGAGCCCGGCCTCGCGCGCGGGAGAGGGCAAGATGACAGAACCGCAGTACGATGCCACGAGCGCGGGTTCGCACCGCCGCCTGAAGATCCCCGCATTTGACGACGTGCTCGCCGCGCGCAAACGCATTGCAGGCTTTGCCGTACGCACGCCCACGCTTGAGTCGGCCATCCTGAACGAGCGGGTCGGCGCGCGCGTATTGCTCAAGGCCGAGACCCTGCAGCGCACCGGCGCCTTCAAGTTTCGCGGCGCGCACAACTGCATCAGCCAGATCGACAAGGGGGCATGGCCAGGCGGCGTGGTCGCTTGCTCCTCCGGCAATCATGCGCAGGGCGTCGCCGAAGCCGCGCGGATTGCGGGCCTGCCCGCGACGATCGTGATGCCGCGCGATGCGCCCAGGCTCAAGCTGGAGCGCACCCGTCGCGCCGGCGCCCAGGTCGTGCTCTTTGACCGGGACCTTGAAGACCGCGAGGAGATCGCCTGCAGGCTTTGCGGCGAACTGGGCGCGCTGTTCGTCCCGCCTTACGACCACCGCGACATCATCGCCGGCCAAGGTACCGCCGGGTTGGAGTTGCATGAACAAGCCGCCGCAGTTGATGCGCGCCTGAGCGCCGTACTCGCGCCGGCCAGCGGCGGCGGGCTGGTATCGGGAGTGGCGCTGGCGATCAAGCATCTGGCGCCGGATTGCGCAGTCTACAGCGTAGAGCCGGAAGGGTTCGACGATTACGCCCGATCGCTCGCGACGGGGCGGCGCGAGCGCAACCCCAGCCTCTCCGGCTCGATATGCGACTCGCTTCTGAGCGGTGAGCCGGGCGAGATCACCTTCGCTCTGAGCCGCGAACTGCTTTCAGGCGGCGTCGTCGTGAGCGATGACGAAGTGCGCGCCGCGATGCGCTTTGCGTTTAAGGAGTTGAAGCTCGTGGTCGAGCCGGGCGGCGCGACGGGACTCGCCGCGCTGCTCAGCGGGCGGTGGCAGCCGCCAGGTCACGGCGCGGTCGGCGTGGTTCTTTCGGGAGGTAATGTCGATCTGGAAACCTTCTGCGCGCTGGTGTCCTAACCGCGCGCGGGCGCAGATGCGTAAGGGTCGAACGCGGCGGCCAGCTCGTCCAGGAGCTTGCGCGGGAAACGCCGGCGGCTCTCGGCTTCATTTTCTGCGGCCTCAAGCTCAAGATCGACCGCGCTCAACCGCGCCCGCAGATCGCAGAGCACCTGCATGAGGGTCTGCGCAGCTGCGGACCGCCCGTCGACCTGCGCACAGGAGGTCTCGATATCGGCCAGCCGGGCCCGGATTTTCTCAGCCAGCCGCTGTTGCACGCGCCGTGCCGACAGCGACCCCAGAAAGCTGTTGATATCCTCAACCGCCTCAAGGATCGTCTCGACAGGCGGTTCCCAGGCGGGTTCTGCGGCTTGCGGCCCGATCCGCGCCAGCGCATCGCTCAGCGCCGCGTCGATCTCAAGCGCGATTTCGCGCAGCCGCGGCAGCCTGTCTGCGTTCACGCCTGCGCCGAGACTGGCCTCCAGCCGGTCGAGCGCGTCCAGCAGGCGCTGAGTCTCATCCGAGCGGTTTCGCGTTAGATATTCGCTCAAGAACCAGCGCCCGTAATCCGAGCCCATCAACGCATCTTCAATGGCGCGGTAATCCCGCTCGCCGTAACTCCAGGACGTTCCCATGACTTGCCCCATCGCACCGGGCCCAAGCGCCGCTGGCTTAAGCCGCGCTCAGGATCGGCAGTGCAGGTTAGCAAAGGGTTTAGCCTGCCGGAAAAATTCGTCGAAAATTATCCGCCGGCACGCGCCTGACGCGCTGCCGGGTCAGCGCCATCGATCGCGGGGAGCAGTTCGCCGCGCAGGTTCTCCTCCGTGATCTGCCCGGTGATCTTGTGAATTATGGTGCCGTCGCCGTCCACGACGAAGGTCTCCGGCACGCCGGTCACGCCCCATTCGACGCCCGCGCGCCCGCGCTGATCCTCGCCCACCGCGTCAAACGGGTTGCCGAGCTGGCGGATGAAGCGCGCCGCCGCCTCGGGCGTATCCTTGTAGTTGATGCCGTAAATCGCAGCGCCCGGGCGCAGATCGCGAAGCTGCATCAGGTATTCATGCTCCAGCCGGCACGGCGCGCACCACGATGCCCAGATATTCACGACATGGACCCGGCCGTTGGTAAGATCGGCGCTGTCGAAGCCAGGAAGCTGCTCGCCGTTGGCCCCCAAGCCAGGCACGGGCGGCAGATCGGTTTGCGGCGCGGACTTTCCGATAAGCGGCGACGGAATCTTGGAGGGGTCGCCCGAGTGCAGCGAGAACGCAAACAGGATCGCCAGCCCGATGAAAATCAGCAGCGGGATCAGCACGATCATGCCGCGCACCTTGCTGGACGCGCCGCGTTCATCGACGAACTCGTCGCTGCCCCAGATCTCGTCCCGTTCGGCCCAGCGATCGTCGCGGTTGTTCATTTCGGTGTTCCGTTGCTAATGCGGGTTTGCCCGCGACGCGTCGTCTTCCTGCTCCCGACGCGAGCGCCGGGTAATGCCGCGGCGTTCCAACTCGGAGAGCTTGGCGCGGTTGCGCGCTTCGCCGCCGAAGGCCCAGATCATGAGCGCGGCGACGACGACCACTGCCGCGGCATAGGACAGCCAGATAAATTCCGCATGAGGTCCAAGATCGATCATCCGTCCTGCTCCGCGGTTGCCGGGCCGGTGCGCGGGCGGCGCGCGGCCTGTTCGACCTGCGTGACAAGCATCGTGTTGACGCGGCGGCCGAGGATTTCCGCGCGCATCGCCTTCAAGTGCAACATAATGAACAGCGAGGTGAAAGCCACGGCCATCACCAGCAGCGGGTAAAGGATCGAGGCGTCGATGGTCGGTCCGTCAAGCCGCATGACGCTAGCCGGCTGGTGCAGCGTGTTCCACCAGTCCACCGAGAACTTGATGATCGGCAGGTTCACGACGCCAACCAGCGCGAGGATCGCCGTAGCGCGCCCGGCCTTGGACGGCTCCTCGATCGCTTCCCACAGCGCGATCAGCCCGAGATAAAGGAAGAACAGCACCAGAAAAGATGTCAGCCGCGCGTCCCAAACCCAATACGCGCCCCACATCGGCTTGCCCCAAAGCGCGCCGGTGACGAGCGCGAGAAAGGTGAAGGCAGCGCCAATGGGCGCGGCGGCTTTCGCGGAGACATCGGCCAGCGGATGCCGCCAGATCAGTGAGCCGGCCCCGGAAATTGCGATCAGCAAATAGCAGAACATGGCGAGCCAGGCGCTTGGCACATGCACGAACATGATGCGCACGGTCTCGCCCTGCTGATAATCCGGCGGGGCGACGAAAAACGCCATGTAGAGGCCGACAGCGAACAGACCGCCCGTCACAACGTAAAGAACCGGCAGGATGCGTCCGCTCAGACGCAGGAACACCGAGGGATTGGCAAGCCGCGAAAAACCGTTCATTCCAGTCTTCTAGCCTCTCCGTTGCGCCCGGGCAATCACGCGCGTCAGCCTTTCAGCGCGCTCCCTTCATACATGTAGGTTCCCGGATTGGGGCCGCGCAGATAGCCTGTGTCAATTTTTTCCATTTTCCAGCCTGCTTCGCGGATCATCAAATCAATTGGCCGGTTCATGTGACAGCCGCCGGCGAGCCGCCGCCACACGGGCGTCAGCGTGTTCTGCAACCACCGCACGCGCGCATCGGGTGACAGGCCGTGCTCGACGAAGAACAACCGGCCGCCGGGCCTGAGCACCCGGCGCATCTCGGTGAGCGCCATGTGGGCATCGGGGATCGAGCACAGCGTCCATGTGGTGACGACCGTGTCGACGCTCGCCGCATCCAGCGGGATCGCTTCCGCAGAGGCTTCCAGCAGGTGGACCGGCCCAGCCTCGCGCGCAATGCGCAAAAGCCGCTCCGATGGGTCGAGGCCGAACACCTCGCTGACGCCCGGCCCGTAAAACGGCAGGTTCGCGCCCGCGCCGACGCCGATCTCAAGCACGCGCCCCTGCGCCGCGCCGGCGACGCGCTCCCGATACGGCGTCAGTTCGCCATGGCGCATCGTCACGGCGATCAGATGCGGCAGGATGCGGTCGTTATACAAGCCCATCAGCGCTTACTGCAGGTTCATTCGAAGCGCTGCCGCCGCCGCAAACGGCGCCAGCGCGATTGCCGCAAGGCTCAGCGCGCCCAGGATCATGAACGGCGTCCAGAACGACCCCGGCCCGGTCAGCACGGCATCCATGCTGGACACGCCAAAGATCAGCACCGGCACATAAAGCGGCAGGATCAGCAGCGACAGCAGCAGCCCGCCCCGGCGCAGACCCAGCGTCAACGCCGCGCCAATCGCGCCGAGAAAGCTAATCGCAGGCGTGCCCGCGAGCATCGTTGCCATCAACGGACCATAGCCCTTGATGTCGAGGTTCAGCATCAGCCCTAATATGGGCGCGAGCAGCGCCAGCGGCACCCCGACGCTCAGCCAGTGCGCGAGGCACTTCGCCGCCGCGACCGCCTCCATCGGCAGCGGCCCGAGCGCGATCACCTCCAGCGCGCCGTCCTCATAATCGTTGTAGAAGATGCGGTCCGCCGACAACAGCGCGGCCAAGAGCAGCGCCACCCAGAGCACGCCCGGCGCGATTCGCGTCAGCAGGTTCAGATCCGGCCCCAGCCCCAGCGGCAGAATGGCGACGACGATCAAATAGAAACCCAGCGCCACGCCGATCGCCCCGCCCTCGCGCCAGGCAAGCCGGAGATCGCGGCCAACGAGCGCGAGAAACGCCTTCATGCTGCCTCCTCGACCTCGGCGTGACCGCCCGCAAGGCGCAGCGTGCGCGAAAACGCCACGCCCAGCGGCACATGGCTTGCCGCCACGATGATCCCGCCCTTCCGGGCATGAGCGCGCACCGCATCGGCCAGCAGCCCTTGCGAGGCGACATCCAGCGACACCGTAGGCTCATCCAGCAGCCAGACAGGCCGCCAGGCCAGCACCAACCGCGCCAACCCCAGCCGGCGCTTCTGCCCCGCTGACAGGAAGCCCGCCGGCACATGGCGCAGCGGCTCCAGATCAAAGGCATAGGAAGCTTCGTCGATCGCCTCAAGCCCGTCGCCGCCCAGATAGGTCGCGAGAAACGCAAGGTTCTCGTCGACGGTGAAGCCCGCCTTGATCCCGTTCAAATGCCCGACATAGTGGCAGCACTCGTCCAGCCCGAAGCCTTCCGGCCCGCCTTCGAGGCGCGCCGCGCCATCGTGCGGGGTCATAAAGCCGGCAAGGGTGCGCAGCAGCGTCGTCTTGCCCGAGCCGTTGGCCCCGCTCAGCAGCACGCTCTCGCCGTCGGCGGCAGCAAAGCTCACGCCCTCCAGCACGAGGCGGCGTCCGCGCGCGCAGGTCAGATTGTCGACGATCAGCTTCATGCAGGGGACCGCTAGGGATTGGCCGGCTGGAGCGTGAACGGCGGTGGACGTTGCCAGCTTGTGAATAGACATGAACGGCGCAGATGCATGGATCACAGTGATGTGCTTGTCCCGGCGCCCTCCGGCCTTCTATATATACGGTGGTCAGCGCCGGGAAAACATCACGGTTTGCCTTACCCGCCTGGCCCCGTCGTGAGGCGCTCCCGCGGCGGCGCGTGACAACGGAGCCTGCGCTTGACGCGCTCCGGCCCAGTCGAATTCAGCGCCGGGCCACCCCGGCCGCAACGCAAGGAGCACATCATGACGCAAAGCGACGCGCCCCAGTCCCTCGACAGCTTCAACTGCCGCCGGACGCTGACGGTCGGCGACACGACCTATGAGTATTTCAGCCTGCCCGAAGCCGAAAAGAACGGCCTCGAGGGCATATCGCGCTTGCCCTTCTCGCTGAAGGTGCTGCTGGAGAACCTGCTGCGCTTCGAGGATGGCCGTTCCGTCACCGCCGATGACATCCGCGCGGTGCGCGACTGGCTGACCGAGCACCGCTCCAGCCACGAAATCGCCTACCGTCCCGCCCGCGAGCTGAAGCAGGATTTCACCGGCGATCCCGCTGTCGTCGACCTCGCCGCCATGCGCG
>CAZYUT010000097.1:0-8113 GCA_964650735.1 uncultured Hyphomicrobiaceae bacterium | reverse complement strand
GACACCTACTTGTGGTGCCGGTCTTCGCGATAGCGCTTGCACACCGGCTCGCCTTTAATCTCGTAAGCCGTCTTCTTGATTAGGTTGAACGGCCATTTGTGCATATGGCACTTCTCGCCAACGAGATAGTCGACCACCAGATAAGCGCCCACGCCGATCGCGATCGCGCCGCCGTCTGCTTTCGCACGGTCCATTGGCGCAGCGGCCAGCGAGACGGCCAGGGCAGCGCCACCGGCAACAGTCAACAGTTTCTTCATGCTGCAAATCCCTTCAAAAAGTAGAACTGACACCAAACAGATAATGCCATTTGCTTACTTAGCAGTTTAGGGCTGTCCCGCCTGCGCCCAACAGCACCCCAGCGCGGTTTCGCCAGCGGCGGTGGCGCGAATAGCACAGGTGAGCCGGGGCGCGCCGGCTCGAGGCGGGCTTCCGATGGTCAGCTAAAAAGGGCGAAGGCGATGCCGGGCATCATATGCTGCAGACCGGCGGCGAAACCGATCATCGGCGCAAACGCAAAGGCCGCGAAGTCGTTCGGACGGCCGCCGCTGAAACTGGACCGCTGCGGCTGCGGAGAAGGCGGGAGCGTCTGCCAACCCCGGTGAGGCAGCGCGTTAGGCTGCGTGAAGCTGCGCCACCAGTCGAACCCCATTACGAACATGCCAGCTCCGGCGAGCGGCCCTGCGCCACGGGTCGGCGGGCCGAAGGCATTGAAATTGGCGTAAACCAGCGGCCAAGCGGCAGACGGCATCAGCCGTTGCATGGGCGTCAGCGCCCACCCGAAGGTCGCGTGCATGAACCGCTCATAGGCGATTGCATCGCGCATCCGGCCAAATATGCGGCTGAGATCGTGCAAAGAGCGGCTGAGCGTCGTCGTGACGTGCAGGGCCATCTCGCGGGAGGCGCGCTCGGCGATCTGCGTCACGCTCTGCGGCTCAGCATCCGGCGCCTTGCGCGGAGCGCCTTGAGACGGTCTGGCCGGAATGCCGCCGCTGCCCTCCACGCAAGGCGTAGCGGTCGTCGTTCCCACAGTCAGCGAAGGCCAAACCCAGAACACGGCATTGATCCCATATTTGTAACGCCACTTTTTCCATAATAACAGGCGAATGCTGCGCCGCAACAACAATGTGCGACGCAGCATGGGACCATGCCAATGGTGAAATCGGGGTTAACGCGGCTCAGCAGCCGTCCGGCCAAGCTCCGCGCGGGCGGACCGGCGCTGGCGCGTAAACGCGCTGACTCTCATGAACCCAGCGCTGGTCGGGCTTGTGATAGCGCGCAATGTTTTCATAAGGCCGCAGCAGCACACGCTTCTTGCGGTACACGATATGGCCCGAGCGCGTGCGGACCTTCACCTTGCGGTAGCCGTACAGACCAGGCCGCCGCTCGATTTCATAGATGCCCGGCCGCCTCACGATATGCTTGCGAACCACGCGATGGCGCACATGCGGCTCGTGCCTGACGACACAATTAGAATCGGCCCGGAACCAATCGCCGATAGCATGGGCGGACCGCACATCTGCCGAGAGGCCCAAGACAAGCGCAACCGCGCCTAGAACAACGAACAAACGCAAATCTTTCATGGGGGACCACCGTTTCATCTTGATACAGGCACACTAACGGCTCGGCGCGCCCACGGCAAAGCCTCCCGCGAAAATTCCTAAACGGCCGGTGCAACTCGGATACGGGAGGGCCAAGCGCCTTGTTCTCTGCCCAATTTTGCGGCACGGTGACCAATCATACGCAGTGTCCAAGCGTCACATCAGGCAGCGCTTTCCGGACCCCGGCACGCAACAGCAGGATCCCTCATGGCCTCGGCGGTCGAGCTTTTATCGCGTTCCAGCGTCGATGACATTCTCGAAGCGATCGCCGCATCTGCAAACACGAGCGACACGCAGCATCTGCGGACCTTCACGCGACTGCTCTACAGCGACCTGACTGAGCCGGACCTGCGCGCGTCGGACCCGCAAACGCTGGCGGCGCTCGCGCGCGAGACCTTCGCGTTTTTCTACCAGCGCCAGCGCGGGACGCCGAATGTCAGCATGAGCCGAGCGCCCTCAGGCCCGAATGGCGCAACCCGGACCGTCATTCATATCGTGAATGACGACATGCCGTTCCTTGTCGATTCCGTGCTCGGCGAGATCATCGACCGTGGGCTCAAGCTGGACTGGATCGCGCATCCGATCCTCCACGTTGGGCGCGACCCGGACTGCCGGCTGCTCTACCTTGACGATCACACTGCGAAGGAGCCGCCGGTCGAGGAAATGCCGCAATCAGGGTTGGAGAGCGTTATCCTCGTCCAGCTCGAAGACATTCCCTCCGAGACCAGCCGCAATGTCCTGCAACGGGCGATCATCCAGACGTTGCGGGACGTGCGCGCGGTGGTCGGGGATTGGAAGCCGATGCTGGCGCGCTTCCGCGAGGCGGTCGAGCGCTACAAGACCGGTCATCCGCCGGTGCCCGAGGATGAGCGCGAGGAGTCGATCCGCTTCCTAGAGTGGATCTCGGACCGCAACTTCGTCTTCCTCGGCATGCGCAATTATCGCTTCGAGCCGAACAGCGAGCCGCCAGAGCTGGTCCCCGATCCCGATTCCGGCCTGGGCATCCTCCGCGACATTAACGCCAAGCTGCTGCGTCAGCCCGGCGAAGGCACCAGCATGCGCTCGGAAGCGGTCGAGGTGTTTCTGCGCCCCGAGCCGCTGATCATTACCAAGGGCAATCTGCGCTCGCGCGTCCACCGGCGCGTGAACATGGATACGATCAGCATGAAGCTCTACGACCGGGAGGACCACCCGGTCGGCGAGGTTCGTGTTGCCGGACTTTTCACTGCCTCGGCTTACACGCGCTCGGTCGAGGATATTCCGTTCCTGCGGCGGAAGGCCCAGCTCGTGCTCGACCGTTCCGGCTTCCCCGAGCAAAGCCACTCCTGGCGGGCGCTGCGCACCGTGCTCGACACCTACCCGCGCGACGAGCTGTTCCAGATCGATGTCGACCAGCTCCTCTCCTTCGCCACCGACATCCTCTCGCTCGAACTGAAGCCGCGGACCCGCGCCTTTGTGCGGTACGATACCTTTGGCCGGTTCGCCTCGGTGCTGATCTATGTCGCGCGCGACCGCTTCTCGACGGAAAAGCGCGTGCGCATCTGTGAATATCTCGCAGAGGCGTTTGGCGGCGAGGTGACCAAAGCCACGCCTTTCTTCACCAACGCGCCGCTGGTTCGGCTGCACGTGATCGTCTGGCGCACCGGCGCAGAAGCGATCGGCGCGGCGCCGGATGACCTCGAAGAGCAGATCGAGGGCATCGTCCGCTCCTGGCGCGAGACGCTGCGCGACCAACTGCGCGAAATCTACGGCGAACATTCCATCAGCATCGTCGAGCGCTACGCCGACGCGTTCTCGGCGGGCTATGAGGAGTACAACACAACCCACCGGGCGCTCGGCGATATCCAGAAGCTAGAAGAACTATGCGCTGACTGCCCGATTGCGGTCGAGTTCTGCAAGGACCAGAGCTGCGGCCCAAAGCAGGTGCGCGTGAGCCTCTATCAGCTCGATGAGCCGATCTCGCTGAGCCGGCGCGTGCCGATCTTCGAGAACATGGGCTTCGCCGCCAGTTCGGAACGCACCTTCACGGTGGAGCCCATCATCGACGGGGCACGGCGAACGGTTTACCTCCACGACATTCTGCTGGAGCCGCGCGCCGACGGCGAGATCGAAATCGGCACGGTTCGCGCACGGCTGGAAAATGGCTTCCTGCGCGTTTGGTACGGCGAGGCGGTCAACGATGCCTATAACGGGTTGATCTTGCGTGCCGGGCTGACATGGCGCGAAGCGGCGGTGTTTCGCGCTTACGGCTCCTATCTGCGCCAGATTGGCGCGCCATTCGGGCAGGCGTATCTGGCGGGCACGCTGCAGCGTCATCCGGGGATCGCGCGGGATCTGATCGCGCTGTTCTCCCGGCTTTTCAACCCCGACATGAACCCGGCCGAGGCCGAGGAGCCCGACGCGATTGCCGCGCGCATCGAGGCCGCGCTCGACGATGTCGCCAGCCTGGACGAGGACCGCATCCTGCGCCGCTTCCTGAACGTCATTCAGGCGACGATGCGCACCAACTTCTACCGCAACGGCCCGGTTGACGGCGGCCCCGCGACCATTGCCTTCAAGCTGGCAAGCAAGCAGATCGAGGGCCTGCCGTTGCCGCACCCTTATGCCGAGATCTTCGTGCATTCGCCGCGTGTGGAGGGCGTGCACCTGCGCGGCGGCCCGATCGCGCGCGGCGGCATCCGCTGGTCGGATCGCGCGCAGGACTTCCGCACCGAAGTGCTCGGGCTGGCAAAGGCGCAGCAGGTGAAAAATGCCGTGATCGTGCCGCAGGGCGCGAAAGGCGGCTTCTATCCGCGCCAAATCCCGGCCGATGCAAGCCGCGAAGCGCGCATGCACGAGGGCGTTGCCTGCTACAAGGCGTTCATCGCCAGCCTGCTGTCGATCACCGACAACCTCAAGGAAGACCTGGTGGTTCCGCCGGAGCGGGTGGTGCGCCGCGACGGCGACGACGCCTACCTCGTCGTGGCAGCGGACAAAGGCACAGCGACCTTCTCCGACATCGCCAACCAGATCGCGCAGGAGCATGGTTTCTGGCTTGACGACGCTTTCGCCTCGGGCGGTTCGGCCGGCTATGACCACAAGAAGATGGGCATCACGGCGCGCGGCGCGTGGGAAGCCGTAAAACGCCACTTCCGCGAGTTGAACCTCGACATCCAGAACGAGCCGTTCACCGCCATCGGCATCGGCGACATGTCGGGCGACGTGTTCGGTAACGGCATGCTGCTGTCGAAGCAAACGCGCCTGATCGCTGCCTTCGATCACCGCGACATCTTCATCGACCCCGACCCGGACCCGGCGACCAGCTGGGAGGAGCGCAAGCGCCTGTTCGACGTTGCGCGCGTTACATGGCAGGACTACGACCGCAGCATGATCTCCGAGGGCGGCGGTGTGTTCAGCCGCAGCACCAAGGCGATCGCGCTGAGCCCGCAAATCCGTGCGCTGACCGGTCTGGAGGGTTATCAGGTTCCACCAAACCAGCTTATCAACGCGATCCTGCGGATGCAGGCCGACCTGCTCTGGTTCGGCGGCATCGGCACCTTTGTCCGCGCCGACCACGAGACCAACGCCGACGTGAACGACCGCGCCAACGACGCCGTGCGCGCCACCGCGAGCGAGTTGCGCGTGCGCGTGATCGGCGAGGGCGCCAATCTCGGCATCACCCAGCGTGGGCGCATCCAGTTCGCCATGCGCGGCGGGCGGGTGAACACCGACGCGATCGACAATTCGGCGGGCGTCAACTCGTCGGACTTCGAGGTGAACATCAAAATCGCACTCGGCAAGGCCGAGCGCGCCGGCAAGATCACCCGCGGGGAGCGCAACGAGGTGCTCGCCAGCATGACCGACGAAGTTGCGCATGACTGCCTGCGCAATAACTACCTCCAGACGCTTGCGATCAGCCTTGGAGGGCGGCGCGGACTGGCTGATCTGGGCTTTCAGGCGCGGCTGATGGAGGCGCTGGAGCAGACCGGATTGAACCGCGATGTGGAGGACCTGCCGAGCAACGCGGAAATCCGCGGCCGCAGCCAGCAGAACCAGCCGCTGACGCGCCCCGAACTGGCAGTGCTGCTCGCCTGGGCGAAGATCGACTTGTACGACCGTTTGGTCGACTCGCCAGTGGCCAGCGACCCGCATCTCAGTTACGCGCTGCGGGATTACTTCCCGGAGACGCTGCGCGCCCGCTTCGCCGACGAAATCGAGGCGCACCCGCTGCGCCGCGAGATCATCGCCACGCAACTCGCCAACGCGATCATCAACCGGGGCGGCTCGACCTTCATCGTCCGCCTGATCGAGGAGACCGGGAAGACCGTTGACGAGATCGCCTATGCCTTTGCGGCGGCAATGCTCAGCTACGGCTTCCGCCGTCTCTACGACGCCATCGACGCGATTGACAACCAGATCGACGGGATGCGCCAGCTCGACCTCTATCTGCGTCTGCAAGACGAGGTCCGGCGGCAGACCGCCTGGTTCCTGCGCCGCGGCAAGTTCGCGGGGGGGCTGGAGCCGGTAATCTCGCGCTACCGTGACGGGATCGCGCGCATTTCCGACGATCTCGAAGCCGTTGTGCCGGCTGGGCAGGCTCGGCAGATCGAGGTCACCCAAGCTGAACTCGAGACCGACGGGGTACCGGAAGACCTCGCCGGCCAGCTTGCCAGACTGGGGGCGCTGGGCGATGCGCCAGACATCATTCTCACCGCCGAAGAAGGCGGCTATGATCTGTCGCAGACCGCGCAGGTGTATTATCAACTGTCCGGCTACTTCTGCATGGACGCGCTGCGCCGTGTCGCGGAGGGGTTGGCGCAGACGGACTATTACGACCGGCTGGCGGTCAATACCACGATGGAGCTTACGGCGGTGGCGCTGCGCGCGCTGACGCTGCGTATTCTAGCCGAGGCAGACGTGCGCAAGAGCGATCCCGACGTTGACGCATGGTTCGAGCAGACGAGCGCCGCTGCCGCACGCACGCGAAATGGGATTCTGGCATTGATCGAAGGTGGCGAGCCGTCGCTGGCGAAGCTGACCGTCGCTGTCGCGCAGCTACGTGATCTCGCCGGATGAGCAGCGTGGCAGAAAGCGCCGCGCCAGCGCGGACGCGCGCCGGACCGCTCGGCATTGGCGGCTGGGTGATGTTCGACTGGGCTGCCCAGCCGTTCTACACGCTCATAACCACCTTCCTGTTCGCGCCTTTCTTCGTCCAGGGCTTCATGACCGATCCGGTCGCCGGGCAGTCGCTCTGGGGCTTCGTGACGGCGGCGGCGGGCGTCGCGGTCGCGCTGCTCAGCCCCGTGCTAGGCGCGATGGCCGATGCCAGCGGGCGGCTGAAGCCGTGGATTTTCGGCTGGTCGGTGGTGTTCATCGCGGCGCAGGCCGCGCTGTGGTTCGCCGCGCCGGGCGATATGACCGTGCTGCCGCTCATCATCGCGGCCCTCATCGCGGCGATCCTGGCGGCGGAGTTCTCCACGGTGCTCACCAACGCGATGATGCCATCGCTGGTCGGGCCTCGCGCGCAGGGGCGCTTGTCCGGCTTTGGCTGGGCGGCGGGTTATGCCGGGGGGCTGCTGGCGCTGGTGATTTTTGCGGCATTCCTGCTGGTGCGCGACGGCGGGGAAACCACGCTGCTCGGCTTCGCGCCGCTGCTGCCGCTTGACCCCGAAGCGGGCGAGGGCGCGCGCTTCACCGGGCCGTTCGCAGCGGTGTGGTATCTGATTTTCGTGCTGCCCCTGTTCTTCTTCACGCCGGATTTGCGCGGGCCGCGGCGTTCGCTGCCGGATGCGGCGCGCGGCGGCTGGCGCGAGTTCGGGCGCACGCTGCGCAACGTCTGGCAGTACAAGAACGTCGTGCGCTTTCTGTTTGCGCGGCTGCTTTACACCGACGGGCTTTCAGCGATCTTCGCGTTCGGCGGCATTTACGCGGTGTCGGTTTTCGGCTGGGGTTCGGCAACTTTGGGGCTGTTCGGCATCGTGCTCGCGGCAACAGCGGGCATCGGCGCGGCGCTCGGCGGCGTGCTGGATGACCGCGTGGGCGCGAAGCCGGTGATCCTCGCTGCGCTGCTGTTGCTCATCACCGGATCTGTGGGCGCTCTGTCAATCGACCGCGATTCCGTGCTGTTCGTCGTGCCCGTCGTAGGCGGCCCGGAGCCGGGCGGACTGGCCAGTTTTGCTGAGCAGGCCTATCTCGGCTTCGCCATCCTCATCGGGCTGGCGGCCGGACCGCTGCAATCGGCCAGCCGCAGCTTCATGGCGCGCATCGCCCCGCCCGACAAGTCGGCGGAGTTCTTCGGGCTTTACGCGTTCTCCGGGAAAATCACGGCCTTCGCCGCGCCGCTTCTGGTCGCGGGCTTGACCGTGCTCAGCGACAGCCAGCGCATTGGCATCGCCAGCATCGGCGTGTTCCTGGTCGCAGGCTTCATCGCCATGCTGTTCGTGAAGCCCGCCTCTCGGTAATTCGCTTTGTGAAATAATCCTCGTCATTGCGAGCGAAGCGACGCAATCCAGCCACGGGATGCCGACTTGTGCGGC
>CAZYUT010000096.1:0-8118 GCA_964650735.1 uncultured Hyphomicrobiaceae bacterium | reverse complement strand
GCTGCTCTTGCCGGTCTTGCCGGTACGCTGTTTGATCTGACGGCGCTTCTCGGCAACGGCCTCCCAATCGTCCATCTGCGCGGGCGCGATCTGCCGCGTGTTGTCGAAGTGGAAGTCGACCTTCTTCTTGGTATGCGGCCCCCAATAGCCGACCTTGCCAAGGTCGTAAAAGGTGCGCTGGAACCCGGCCCTCAGGAACGCCTTGAGACAGCCGAGCAGATAGCGCCTTCGGAAGCCCGTTCCGCGCCACGGATAATGGAACAGGGCCTTCTTCATGTAGAACCGGCGATAATTCTTCATCACCCCGTCGAGGAGTTCGCCGCGCTCCATCGCCTCGGGTTTCATGATCGGCGTCACGAAGTTGTATTTCGAGAAGTCGAACACCTCGACCTTGTCGCCAAGCTCCTGGAACAGCGAGGAAAACGGCCATGGCGTGTACATCGCCCAGTTGGCCAGATCCGGCTGCCAATCCCATGCCATCTGGTAGGTCTCTTCGAGCGTCTCCGCCGTCTCGTTTTCCAGCCCGACGATGAACTGCGCCTCGACGAAGATGTCCGCCTCGCGCAGCAGCCGGATCGCCGTCTTGTTCTGCTCTATCGTGGTTTCCTTGTTGAAGCGGTCGAGCTTCATCTGCGCCGCCGCTTCCGTGCCGAGGCTGACATGCACGAGCCCCGCTTTCCGCCACAGATGCAGCTTGTGCCGGTCCCGCCAGATGTCTGTGACGCGGGTGTTGATGCCCCATTTCACTTTCTCAGGCAGCCCACGCGCGATCAGCTCCTCGCAGAACTCCGTGAATTTCTTGCGATTGATGGTCGGCTCCTCGTCGGCGAGGATGAAGAAGCCCACGCCGTGGTCGTTCACGAGCTTCTCGATCTCGTCGACCACTGCCTTCGGGTCGCGGACGCGATAGTCGCGCCAGAACTTCCACTGCGAGCAGAACGAGCAGGTGAACGGGCAGCCCCGCGCCATGTTCGGGATCGCGACGCGCACGCCGAGCGGGACATAGATGTATTTCTCCCACTCCAGGATGCTCCAGTCGGGGTCGATGCCTTCGAGGTCCTTCACGGTCGGCGCGGCCTGCGTGGCGACGATCTCGCCGTCGTTGGTGTAGGCAAGCCCTTTGATGTCGGCGGCTTCGGCGGGCCAGCGGCCCTCGTCGATCGCGCGGATCAGATTGACGATGATTTCCTCGCCTTCGCCGCGGACGATGACATCGATCCATGGCGCTTCGCTCAGCACCTGCTTGAACATGAAGGTCGCGTGGACGCCGCCCAGCACCGTCACAGCGTCCGGGTGCTCTTCCTTGGCGATCTCGAGCACGCGCTCGGCCTTGTAGATGGACGGGGTGATGGAGGTTGTGCCGACGACGTCCGGCTTCTCCTGCGAGATGATGTAGCGCAACTCCTCGTCGGAGATGTCGTTGGTCATCGCATCGATGAAGCGGACATCTGTGTAGCCAGCCGCCTTCAGCGCGCCGGTGATATAAGCGACCCAGGCTGGGGGCCAGTTGCCCGCGATTTCCGCGCCGCCCGAGTGGTAGTTGGGATGAATGAGCACAATGCGCATGACCAGCCTGTCCATGTTGTCTGACAATTCAATGTGTAAAGCCAGGCTGACACACATGACCGCGGCGCGATTTGATCTGGATCAAAAACGCGAGATTTTTCTGATGCCGGGCGGTGAACGGACGCGGCCAAGCCATTGACGCGGTTGCTAGGGTTGAAATTTCCGCCGCGGGCCGCGATCATGGCAGGCTAAACCAAAAAACAGGGGGCGCCATGAGCGAGAGTGAACCCATAGGTTTCAGCCCGGCGCAGGAGAACCAGAGCTATCTCATCGCGAATGGTTCCGATGGCCGGGCGAATTTTGTTGCTTTCAATCGCGCCGAACTCAGCGCCATTCTTGCGGTTTACGGCCGTATGGTCGCGCAAGGCGAATGGCGTGACTACGGGATTGGCATGCATAAGGACCGCGCGGTCTTCTACATCTTTCGCCGCGCATCCGAACGCCCGCTCTACACCATCGAAAAACGGCCCAAGCTCGCGCGCAAGCAGGGCGCTTATCTGGTGATCGCCATGACCGGACTGATACTGAAGCGCGGCAATGACCTCAACAAGGTCATGCGGGTGTTGGACAAGCGGCTCAGCGTCGTGAAATAAACCGCTACTTCTTGCGGCCCTTCGACTTGTAGGTGCGTGTTCCCGGCCTTCCGGCGCTGGAACGCGCCTTGCCCTTGGACGGCTGTTCGCCCGCCGGCGCCGCCGGATCGCCGGAATAGAAAAGTTGCTGCTCGCGCAACGCCTTCAGTTCGTCGCGCAGCCGCGCGGCCTCCTCGAATTCCAGGTTCGCCGCCGCGGTCATCATGCGCTGCTCCATGTCGGCGATCACCGCTTCTATATTGTGGCCGCTGTAGCCAGCTTGTTTGTCTTCAGCAAAGCCTGGCGCCTTTGAAACAGTCACGTGATCCTGCTCGTAGACGCTCTCCATGATGTCGCCAATGTTCTTGCGGATCGACTGCGGCGTGATGCCGTGCGCCTCATTGAACGCCATCTGCTTCTCGCGGCGGCGATTGGTTTCCTGGATGGCGCGGTCCATCGAGCCGGTGATATTGTCGGCATAGAGAATGACCCGGCCGTCCACATTGCGCGCCGCGCGGCCGATGGTCTGGATCAGCGAGGTTTCCGAGCGCAGAAAGCCTTCCTTGTCCGCGTCGAGGATCGCCACCAGCGCGCATTCGGGAATGTCCAGCCCCTCACGCAACAGGTTGATGCCCACCAGCACGTCGAACGCGCCGAGCCGCAGATCGCGGATGATCTCGATGCGCTCGATCGTGTCGATGTCCGAGTGCATGTAGCGGACCTTTAGCCCCTGCTCGAAGGCGTATTCCGTCAGGTCCTCGGCCATGCGCTTGGTCAGCGTCGTGACCAGCACGCGCCCGCCCTTGTCAATCGTCTTGCGGCACTCGTCGATGAGGTCGTCGACCTGGCTGCGCGCGGGGCGCACCTCCACTTCCGGGTCGATCAGGCCGGTCGGGCGGATGACCTGTTCGACGAACACGCCCCCGGTCTGCTCAAGCTCCCAGTTGCCCGGCGTCGCGGAGACGAACACCGACTGCGGCCGCATCTGGTTCCATTCGGAGAAGCGCAGCGGGCGGTTGTCGAGGCAGGACGGCAGGCGGAAGCCGTGCTCGGCGAGCGTGCATTTGCGCCGGAAGTCGCCGTTGAACATGCCGTTGAGCTGGCCGATGGTGACGTGGCTCTCGTCCACGAACACCAGCGCGTTGTCCGGCAGATACTCGAACAGCGTCGGCGGCGGCTCGCCGGGCGCGCGCCCCGTCAGGTAGCGCGAGTAGTTCTCGATGCCGGGGCATGAGCCGGTCGCGATCAGCATCTCGATATCGTGATGCGTCCGCTGCTCCAGCCGCTGCGCCTCCAACAGCCGGCCGTTCGCGTTCAGCTCCTCCAGACGCACGGCCAGTTCCGTGCGGATCTGCTTGACCGCCTGATGGAGCGTCGGCTTCGGCGTCACATAGTGCGAATTGGCGAACACCTTGACCTTGTCGAGCGATGCCGTCTTTTCGCCGGTCAGGGGATCGAACTCGTGGATCGCCTCGATCTCGTCGCCGAACAGCGAGAAGCGCCAGGCCCGATCCTCCATATGCGCTGGCCATAGCTCTATGGTATCGCCGCGCACACGAAACGCGCCGCGCTGAAACGCGACGTCATTGCGGCTGTATTGCAGCGCCACGAAGTCGCTGAGGAGCTTGCGCTGCTCCACGCGATCGCCGGGCGCGAGGCTGAAGGTCATCGCCGTGTAGGTCTCGACCGAACCGATACCGTAGATGCACGACACCGAGGCCACGATGATCACGTCGTCCCGCTCCAGCAGCGCGCGCGTGGCGGCGTGACGCATCCGGTCGATCTGCTCGTTGATGCTCGACTCCTTCTCGATGAAGGTGTCGGTGCGCGGGACATAGGCTTCCGGCTGGTAATAATCGTAATACGACACGAAATATTCGACCGCGTTGTCCGGAAAGAAGCTCTTGAACTCGCCGTAGAGCTGCGCGGCCAGCGTCTTGTTGGGCGCGAGGATCAGCGCCGGGCGCTGGGTGCGCTCGATGATGTTGGCGACCGTGAACGTTTTACCCGAGCCGGTGACGCCGAGCAGCACCTGATCCTGTTCGCCGGCCTCAATGCCCTCGACAAGCTCGCGGATCGCCTCGGGCTGGTCGCCCTGCGGCGTGTATTCGGAGGCCAGCCGGAAGCGGACGCCGCCTTCGGACTTCTCCGGACGCTCGGGCCGGTGCGGGATGAACTCGCGCTGTTTGCCCGTGATCAGCGGATGGCCGCCGATCAGCGCCTGCGACATGTCGGAGAAGCCGGATGGGGATGTTTCAGCCATGGCGCAAATATGGCCTCGCGCGCCGCGAGCGTCCAGCGTGATGTTTATCCGCGGAGGGTACAGCCACACGCGCGAGGGTTTGCAAGACTGGAAATCGCTTTGATGCAGGATCTAACCTATTGAAAATTATGATAATGGCCATACTATCTTCATAACAGAGCCAAGAATGGCCATTTTTCTTATAATCAATGGGTTAGCCTGATGAAGCAGTATAGCGAGCTCACGAACGAGCAAGCGCGTCAATCCGTCGATGTCGCGCAAGTGTTTCGCTCTTGGCGTGACGCGGCAATCCAGACCTGGAACGGTCACAACGGGAAATTTGTAGCGCCCATGTCGTGGCGGAAAGACCGTGGCCGTGAATACCTGGTTGCCCGCAAACTTAATTATCGCAAACACTACGGACCGCGTTCACCGCAGACTGAGCATTTGTATGTGGAATACACCGAAGAGCGGAACCGAATAATTGAGAGAATGAAAGCCACGTATGCGCGGCTAAAACGGATGGCGCCCGTCAATCGCGCGCTTGGCCTCGGAAGGATGCCCAAGCTAACGGCTGATATTCTTCGGGAACTGGATCAGCACGGATTTCTGGGTTCGAAAATATGTGTGGTGGGTACGAACGCTTTGTACGCGTATGAAGCCAAGGCGGGCGTGCATATCCAATCGCCTCTGATGGAGACGGGTGATGCCGATTTGCTCTGGGATTCTCGTGAACGCCTCACATTGGCGATCGACAAGCTTAAACCCCCAGCAGTCCTTGCTTTGCTCCGCAAGGCTGATCCCACATTTGACGCATCAAAACAGTATGGCTTCAGCGCCGAGAATAGAGAGGGCTTTATCGTGGAGCTGTTGTCAGTGGACACGGGAGAGATCGAAGAAACAGGTCTTCCAGACGATCTATCGATCACGCCTATGGTAGGAATGGATGCCCTGCTGGCTTTCCCCAAACTTGAGGCAGTCGTCATTGACAGGCGGGGCATGCCAGCACGGGTCGTTGCTCCTGAAATCCGGGTGTTCACACTGCTGAAAGAATGGACATCCAAGCAAACTGGTCGTGCTCCCGCGAAACGCCGCCGTGATCGAGAACAAGCCAAGGCGTTGCGCCAGATAGCTGAGAATGAACTGGGTCTGCGGTTTGACGCACGAGAAATGCGGAACGTGCCTGACTATTTGTCAACTCTGTAGGTGCAATCATCAGTCCGAGGTAGTCAAATCAATCATCTGCGGAACGTGAAGCCGTGGCGCGCGCCGCGAGCTTCGCGCGCCATTCCTGCATGGTTGCGATGCAGTTATCCAGCTCCTCCGCATGCGGCGGCGGCAGCTCCAGCATCAGCACCGGGCTTTTCGGAAAGTTCAGCTCGCTGAACACAGCGTTCCACGGGATTGACCCCCAGCCCAGCGGCAGATGCAGATCGCCCAGCCCGTAGGCAATGCGCTCGGCGCGCGACACCGTGCGGATATCGTTGGGCCGGCCGAAGCTGTCATGCAGGTGCAGATGCTCGGCGAACGGCGCGAGCGGCGCCAGCTCCTCCAGCAGGTCGCGCCCGTGGAAGCCGCAGTTGATATAGGCGTGCGACACGTCGAGGCAGCAGCGGATATTCGGGTGGTCGATCTGCGCAAGTTCGTAGGCCAGCCGCGAGGGCAGCGCCGTGTGCAGCTCCGCGTGCTCGGTCGGCAGCGTCTCGACGCACACGACCACGCCGTGCCCGGCGGCGATCCCCGCTGCTTGTTCGAGCGCGGAGCGCTGACGCTCGTAGGCCGCATCGATTTCCGCGCGCGAGCCGTGGGCGCAGACGCCCGTATGTACGATCAGATGACGCGCGCCCAACTCTGCCGTGATTTCGATTGACGCTTTCAGGATGTCGAGATGCAGGCCGAGCCGGCCAGGATGATCCATCAGGTTGATCGCGATCGGCCCGTGCACGCTGTAGCTCAGCGAGCGCCCCCCGCAGACGCTCTTCAAATCGTCCAGCACGGCCCGCTGGATACGCCGGTCAACCATCAGCGCCAGTTCGAAGATCGGCAGCTCCACCAGATCGACCGGTTTCGTCCCGGCCGTATCCAATTGCTTCTCCAGCGCTTTCGGGCGCGGATCGCCAGCGCGCAGGGCATATCCAATCTGAGGCGCAGTGTGTGTCATGAAACTTCCTCTTGCTGGCGGGCGTTCATCTCTGGTTCACGCGCAGTTGAGCAACATTGAAGCAAGTTAACTTGTTCATGTGTCAGGTGGATGTAGACTTCGAGACATGGACCAAACACCCGCCGCCTGCGGGTAAACGACGTGAACAGGAGGGCTGGACATGGCCACTTGCTTCGATTGCCAGGACAACACGCCCCGAACCGATGCGCCAGTTAATTTCTGGCGCGGTCTGGCGCTTGGCGTTTCCATCTGGGTGTTGCTTGTCGGCGCGCTGGTGATCGCCTGAGGTCACTGGAGGACAACTATGTCTGCGGGACGGTCTGTCCCGCCACCCAGTCGAAAAAGGCGGTGTTCCCCCCGGACACCTCGAGCACAGCTACGGCGGGGACGTCGTAGCTGTGCAGTCTTTTGATCTCCTCTGTCACCTCGGCGGCGAGCCCGGCGCGGGTTTTCACGAACATCGCTGTCTCCTCGCCTTCGCGCGCCGCGCCGTCCCATTCGAACACCGCGATCATGCCCGGAAAGATATTGGCGCAGGCCGCCAGCTTGCGGTTGACGAGTTCGCGCGCGATCGTCTTCGCCTCGTCCAGCGTCTCGCAGGTGGTGTAGACCATCACCATCCGGTCGGCGTCCGGCTGATCCGTTTGCGCTTCGCTCATCCCGGTTGCCTCATCGTCTCGCTTCGGCGGTGCTGACGCCGCCTCTGCAAAAGTCTATAGTCCTGGCTTGAGGATAGACCATCACGAGCCGCCATGCACGACCAGCCCGCCGACGTCACCAGAATTCACTTCGTGGCAAGCGAAGCGCCGGAGGCGCAGGCGGCTTTCGAGCGGCTGACCCTGCGCTATGGCCAGGTCGCGCCGGAAGAAGCCGGGATTATCGTAGCGCTGGGCGGCGACGGCCTGATGCTGCAGACGCTGCACGAGACGATGCGCCACAGCATCCCGATTTACGGCATGAACCGTGGCTCCATAGGATTCCTCATGAACGAGTATCACGAGGATGACTTGCCGGAGCGCCTCGAACGGGCCGAGATCAGCGTCATCCACCCGCTGCGCATGAAGGTGCGCGACCGCGAAGGCGTCACCCATGAGGCGCTGGCGATCAATGAGGTGTCGATCTTCCGGCTGACCTATCAGGCGGCGAAGTTGCGCATTCTCGTCGATGGTCAATTGCGCATGGATGAGATGGTGTGCGACGGCGTGCTGGTTTCGACCCCAGCAGGCAGCACGGCCTACAACCTGTCAGTCTACGGACCCATACTGCCGATCAACGCGCCGCTGCTGGCGCTCACGCCGATCAGTCCGTTCCGCCCGCGGCGCTGGCGCGGCGCACTATTGTCGAACGAGGCAGACGTGCGGATCGAGGTGCTGGAGCCGGAGAAGCGTCCGGTCGCCGCCGTCGCTGACCATACCGAATTCCGCCATGCGCTGCGCGTGGACGTGCACGAGGCAAGGTCCATCGGCCTCCAGCTGATGTTCGACCCGGGCCACGCACTCGACGAGCGCATCCTCGCCGAGCAGTTCCGTTACTGAAGCGCATTCCGAAAAAGTGGGAACCGGTTTTCGGAAAAAATG
>CAZYUT010000095.1:0-8258 GCA_964650735.1 uncultured Hyphomicrobiaceae bacterium | reverse complement strand
GGTAATAGTGCTGCAGCCGGTTCGGGTTTTCGCCGTAGCGCCCATCGCCGGGCCGGCGCGAGGGCTGGACATAGGCCGCGCGCCATGGACGCGGGCCCAGCGAGCGCAGCGTCGTCGCCGGATGAAACGTGCCCGCGCCCACCTCCATGTCATAGGGCTGCAGGATTACGCAGCCATGCGCGCCCCAATAGTGCTGAAGCGTCAGGATCAGGTCCTGAAAGGATTCCTTCGGCCGCAGATGGGACGCAGCAGGCGCGGCGATGTGTGCGATCCGTTGTTCCATGAGTGATGTGCTTGTGGCCCGGCGCGTTTTCGCTTTGCTGGGCAACCTACGCCCGCGTACGGGATCGGTCAACGCGGCGCGGGATCGGCCGACGGACCCTTCAAGAGATTTTTGCGCGCCGTGGCGCGGTTACAGGCCGTAGCGCGACCACAACGCGCGTTCCTCCAACGCGGAGACAAGCTCGTCGGCCCAGCCATGGGCGAGGCCGCGCGCAAGATCGGGCATCCCGGCGCGGCCGACGCCGACGCCCCGCGCGCGGCGGAAGAACAGCCCGCGCTCGGGCGAGATAAGCCGCAGGCGCACATCTTCGCCGTAAACCTCGCGCATGCGCGAGCGCACATCGCTCAACCCGTCGATCAGCCCCAGCTCATGCGCCTGGCGCCCGGTCCAGAACTCGCCAGTGAACAGGCTGTCGCCGGCCGCCTCGATCTTCGACCCGCGTCGCTGCTTCACAAGGTCGATGAAGTCCTGATGGACGATCTTCTGAATACTCTTCAGCCGCTCGACATCGTCGGGGTTTTCCGGCTGGAACGGATCGAGCAGCATCTTCTTTTCGCCCGCGGTGTAGATGCGGCGCTCCACGCCAAGCCGCTGGATCGCATCATGCAGGCCGAAGCCGGCCGAAATCACGCCGATCGAGCCAACGATGGAGGAAACGTCGGCATAAATCTCGTCGCCAGCCAGAGCGAGGATATAGCCTCCCGAGGCTGCGACATCCTCAGCGAACACGTAGACCTTCTTGGCCTCTTCCTGCGCCAGGTCGCGGATGCGCTGATAGATGAGGCGCGACTGCACCGGCGATCCGCCCGGCGAATTGACGATAACCGCGACGGCCGGGCTGTCCTTGAAGGAGAAGGCGCGCTCAATGATGCCCGCGACGACGCTCAGCGACAGGCCCTGCCGCAGCGGCGTGGCCATGCCGATGGTGCCGGTCAGCCGGATCACCGGGATGAGCGTGCCCGCAGCGGTCCAAGCCTCGGGGAGCACGGCCCGCAGCGGGCCGAAAATGTTTGAGCGCGCCATTATGTGTCCTTGTTCGCCGGTTGATCGTGCGCCGGGGCCGACCTTGCCTGTATGCGGCCATAACATAATCAGCGTGGCCGCGAAGTCTACTGCCTCACCGGCGTATCGAACGCAAGCGCGGCGCCATGGCGCAATACGGCTTCAGCCATCTCCGTATAGCCCCCATCCGCGCGGTGCAGCGTCAGGCCAGGCAATATCTGAAGGCCGGCGCGGCTGCCCTTCATCGCGGATACGATGAGGCGGGTGGCGGGCGCGCCCGCGCGGGGAAACAGCGGATACACACGCACGCCGCCAAAGCGGCCGCCAAGAGCATCAAGCAGGTCTTTGAGGGCATCGGCCCGATGGATCATCCACAAGAGCGCGTCTGGCGCGGCGCAGGCCGCCAAGAAGCGCACCCATTCGTCCAGCCCTCCTTGCGTCATCACGTGCGCGCGGCGCTTGTCGGCATTGCCGGGCGCGCGGGCGCTGCCTTCTGGGAGATAGGGCGGGTTGGCGACCACGTGGTCATAACCCTCGCGACGCACACCCTGCGCTTCAAACGCGGCGAATGGGCCGGTGACATCGCCCTCGATGATTTCCACCCGCCCGGCCAGGCCGTTGCGCGCTGCGTTGTGCCGCGCCAGTTCGCAAAGCGCCGGGTCGATCTCGACACCGGTGACGCAAACCTGCGGCAGCCGCCGGGCCAGGCACAGCGCCACTGCGCCCGCGCCACAGCCTGCCTCGAGCACGCACGCCGGGGCGTCCGCCGCGACGCTCGCCGCCAGCATCACCGCATCGGTTCCTGACCGTGCGCCCTTTCGCGGCTGGGTGAGCTGCAATGCGCCGCCGAGAAACGCGTCATCGGTCAGCGTGCCATTATCGCTCATAGGGGTGGACGGTAACTTCAACGCCGGCCTCGCTCATCAGCTCGACAGCCCGTCCGTAGTCCTGATCAGCCACCATGATGCGCCGCGGCAAAATGCCGATCGAGCCCTCCATCACGCTCATGTGACCGTCGAGCACCGCATGATCGATGTTTGCTTCGACGAGAAGAGACTCGACAAAAGAGATCAGGACAGCATCGTTGGTTTGCAGCAGGATTCTCATGGACAGGCTAGGCGTTGCGAACGTGTGGATGTGCCGCGCGGCGATGATTGCATCTTAAGCTTGCGACGATATACCCGGACACGCGCCTTGACCCGGGCAATGTGCCAGCATTTATAGTGAGGGCGCTGCAAGCGCACCAGGGAGGACCGCCGAAGTGGGCCCTATCGCTCCGCTCCAAAAGACGCTCACGGTCAGCCGTGACATTGACGCCCTCCATAGTCTTGTTGAACAGGATATGGCGCGCGTCAACCAGATCATTCTGGACAAGGCCCACTCCGATGTAGACTTAATCCCGAAGCTCGCGCAGCACCTGATCGATTCGGGCGGCAAGCGGCTGCGCCCGATGCTGACCATCGCGGCGGCCAAGCTCTGCGGGTACGAGGGTACGGGGCACGTAACGCTAGCCGCCAGCGTTGAATTCATGCACACCGCCACGTTGCTGCACGACGACGTGGTCGATGAAAGCGAGATGCGCCGTGGCAAAACTGCCGCCCGTCTCCTGTGGGGCAATGAGGCGAGCGTGCTCGTGGGAGATTATCTGCTCGGCCAGGCGTTCAAGATGATGGTCGAGGTCGGCTCGCTTGGTGCGCTGCGCGTGCTGTCCAACGCCGCATCGGTGATCGCCGAAGGCGAAGTGATGCAACTCGCCGCCGCCAAGAATCTCGCCACCACGGAAGCAACCTACCATGCCGTCATCAACGCCAAGACGGCGGCGCTGTTCGCTGCGGCGGCAGAGGTCGGCGCGGTGATCGCAGAGCGGCCGGAAAGCGAGGCGCGGGCGCTGCACGAGTTTGGCCGGCATCTGGGGCTGGCGTTCCAGCTCATGGACGATGTGCTCGATTATTCTGGCGAACGCGCGCGGCTGGGCAAGAACGTCGGCGATGACTTCTCTGAGGGCAAGGTGACGCTGCCCGTGATCCTTGCATATGCCGCCGGCACGCAAGAGGAGCAGGCGTTCTGGCGGCGCACGATTGCCGAAGGCGACGTTCAGGACGGCGACCTGGAAACCGCGATGACGCTGATCGTGCGCCACAACGCGCTTGACCAGGCGATGGAGCGGGCCCTGTCGCATGGCGAGCAGGCCATCCATGCGCTCGATGTGTTCCCTGACGGACCGATCAAGTCCGCTCTGCTGGATGCGGTGGGCTTTTCGATTTCCCGCGACAACTAAGACGTTCCGGCCAAGTGCTGCTCGGGATCGACAGGGCGGGCGTTCTTGCGCAACTCGAAATGAACCTGCGGTTTCGTCACGGCCCCGCTGACGCCCGCCCGCGCGATCACCTGTCCGCGCTCGACGGTTTCGCAGCGCTGCACCGTGATCTCGTCATTGTGCGCGTAGGCTGACACCCAGCCGTCCGCATGGCGCACCAGCACCAGCTTGCCCAGGCCCATCAGCTCCTCGCCCGCGTAGACAACAACGCCGTTCTCGGCGGCTTTGACCGGCGTGCCGCGCGGCACCGAGATGTTGATGCCGTCGTTGCGCTGGCCGTTCGACTGCTCGCCGAAGCGCGAAATGATCAACCCGTTGACAGGACGCCGGAAGTTCGCGCCGCTGCGTGCGGGCGGATTCTGCATCAGCGCGCGGCACTCGGCGGCGGATGTCTTCTGTTCGCGGACGACTTCGCGAGCCTCTGGCGGTTCGGCGCGGGCGATCCGGGATGGATCAGGCGCCTGCGATTGTGCGATCTGGCTCGGCTGGCGCGCTTGCGGCCGCTGTTCCGGCGCCGGCGGCGGCGTGGTTGGCGCGGCGCGGCGCGGTTCCGGTGCGGCGCGGGCGGCGCTGCGATGCTCGTCATGCCCACGGCGCTCATCTTGGCTATGCTGCTCGCTCAGCAGTGGATCGGCGTAAAGCTCATCATCGGCGTAGCGCGGCCCCCCGCGTTCCGCATAGCGGCGTGTCCGCGGTTGCGGCCGGGTCTCGGCGCGGCCGGTGGGACGGCGCCCGGCGCGCTCGTGCTCCACGGCCGGCGTCGCGTGACCGGCCGAGCCGTCTGGGATATAGAGCGTGTCGCCGATCAGGATCCGGCTCGGATCGGACAGGCCGTTGATCCGCGCGAGTTCGTTGACGCTGACATTGTGGCGGCGTGCGATGCTGTAGAGCGTGTCGCCAGCCTTCACCGTGTGCGTAGCGCGCCGGGGTGGCTGCGGCGCGCGGTCATAGAGCGGGGTTAGCTGGCTGCGGTGCTGATGCCCCGCGTCGTCCGGCAAACTGCGCGTGACCGGATCGCTGTCGAGCTGCGCATGGCGTTGCAGATCGCCGCGCTCGGCTCGCCGCCACGAGGCAAAGCCGTCCTCGGCATATCGGTTTTCGGTGTCGTGAAGGTGGGCCGTGCGCGAGCCTGACGACCCATAATCAAAGCGCTGAACCTCCTGGCTGCAGCCAGCGACCGCCAGCGCGATAACCGCCGCGCAAGTCAGCCGTGCTGCCCGGCCGAACGGCCGCCGCGAAGCCTCTGCCGCTCCAATATGCGGGCCCCAGCCCTCGACGCTCAACCGTGAATGCACCGGAAATCTACTCATCGCCGCCCACTCCTGTGCGTTGAGCGCAGTAAAGCGGCGATTGGTTAAGCTCGGCTTAAGGGCACGGGCTCTTTTGGGACGAAATTAGAGCACTTTCAGCAAAAGTGGGCACCGGTTTTGCGTCAGAAAGTGCGACAAAACAAGAACTTAGAGCCTGTTTAGCGATCCGGATTTCGTTGAACAGGCTTTAGCGGTCAAGTTGCAGATGGGCCGCTGCGCAACAGCGGGACGAACTTGACCGGCAGCAAGCGGGTATGGCGGGGCGCGCCGCCATCCTTGACGACCTCGGTGAGGAATTGGCCGTCTTGGCTGTCCAGCGGGATGATCATGCGCCCGCCCTCCGCGAGTTGCGCGAACAGCGGTTTGGGCACCTCCGGCGCGGCGGCCGTGACCATGATGCGCTCGCACTCGCCGCCGTCGGGCCAGCCTTTCCAGCCGTCGCCCAGCATGGCCGTGATGTTGTCCAGGCCCAGCGCCTTGAACCGCGCTTCCGCCGCGCGCAGCAGCGGCTCGTGCACCTCCAGCGTGAAGACCTCGCGAAAGACATGCGCGAGGATCGCGGTCTGATAACCCGACCCTGTTCCGATCTCCAGCACCGCGCGCGACGGATCGGGCCCGAGCTTTTCGGTCATGTAAGCAACGACAAAAGGCTGCGAGATGGTCTGCCCGCAGGCGATGGGCAGCGCGTTGTCGCCATAGGCGTCATCCGCGAAATCCGCCGGGACGAACATCTCCCGCGGGACGCGCTCGAACGCGTTCAGCACGCGCAGATTGGTGATCCCGCGGCGGCGCAGATGCAGCACAAGCTCCATGCGGGTGAGGGCGTCGGTCATGGCCCTGTCTCCTCTGACGCGGCGAACGCATCAGACCTTTTCGCCGCTGCGAAACGCCTGGCGCAGGCGCTCCGTCGTCGGCTGATCCGTCATGTTGACGTTGAGCGGCGTCACGGAGATGTGACCGAGCTGAAGCGCGCGCAGATCGGTGCCGCTGCCCGGCGGCGACAGGCGCTCCTTGAAGCCAAGCCAGTAATACGGGTTGCCGCGTGTGTCCATCCTGTCTTCGATCTGGAGGAAGTCGGCATCGCGCTTGCCCTGTTCGGTGATGACGATCTCGCCCGTATCGTCAGGGTCGCGGTCCGGGAAGTTGACGTTCATCAGCACGCCCTTGGGCCAGTCGACCTCCAGCAAACGCCTGATGATGCCCGGTCCAAGCGCCATGGGCGTCTCCCAATGGGCCAGATCACGCGCCCGGTGGTTGAGCGCAAGGCTGAGCGCGATCGACGGGATGCCGAGCAGCGTGCCTTCGATGGCCCCGGCGATGGTGCCGCTGTAGGTGACATCGTCGGCGATGTTGTGCCCGGCATTGACGCCCGACAGCACCAGATCAGGACGCTGGTCGGTGAGCAGAAAGCGCACCCCCATGATGACGCAATCGGTCGGCGTGCCCTTCACCGCGTAGATGCGCTCCTTGAGTTGGCGCAAGCGCATCGGCTCGTGCAGCGTCAGCGAGTGCGCCGAGCCGCTCTGGTCGGTTTCCGGTGCAACGACCCAGACATCGTCACTTAAATCGTTAGCGATGGCCTGCAGCACGTCCAGCCCGGGGGCGTCAATGCCGTCGTCATTGGTCACCAAAATCCGCATTGGTTCTCCGGGACAAGTTGCGCCGTCATGCCGGCTCTATACGTTCCAAACCATTCATATAGGGTTGCAACGCCGTCGGCACACGCACGCCGCCGTCCGCTTCCTGATAGTTTTCCAGAATCGCGACCATCGTGCGTCCGACCGCCAGCCCCGAGCCGTTCAGCGTGTGGACAAACTGCAAGTCCTTGTCGCCGGCGCGACAGCGCGCGTTCATGCGCCGCGCCTGAAAGTCGCCGCAGACCGAGCAGCTTGAAATCTCGCGGTAGCGGTCCTGCCCAGGCAGCCAGACCTCGATGTCGTAGGTCTTGCGCGCGGCGAAGCCCATGTCGCCCGTGCACAGCGTCATGACGCGGTAGGGCAGGCCGAGGCGCTTGAGCACCTCCTCCGCGCAGGATGTCATGCGCTCAAGCTCATCAAGCGACTGCTCCGGCGTGGTGATCGAAACCAGTTCCACCTTTGAGAACTGGTGCTGACGGATCAGCCCGCGCGTATCCTTGCCCGCCGCGCCGGCCTCCGCGCGGAAGCACGGCGTCCACGCGGTGAAGCGCAGCGGCAGGTCGTCGGCGGAGAGGATTTCCTCGCGCACGAGGTTGGTGAGCGAGACTTCCGCCGTCGGGATCAGCCAGTAGCCATCTTCGGTGTGGAACAGATCGTCGGCGAATTTCGGCAATTGCCCGGTGCCGAACATCGCATCGTCGCGCACCAGGAATGGCGGCAACACTTCGGTGTAGCCGAACTCGCCGGTGTGCAGATCGAGCATGAACGCCGCCAGCGCGCGCTCCATCCGCGCCAGATCGCGCCGGAGCACTGCGAAGCGCGAGCCGGAGAGCTTCGCCGCCGTTTCGAAGTCGATCTGGCCCAGCCCCTCGCCGATGTCGAAGTGCTCGCGCGGCGTGAAATCAAAACCGGGCTTTTCGCCCCATTCGCGGGTCAGCACATTGTCGTTCTCGTCCGCGCCTTCGGGCACATCTTCGAGCGGCAGGTTCGGGATCGCCGCGAGCGCCGCGTTTAGCTTCGCCTCGGCGAGGCGCAGCTCCTCTTCGCCCTCCTGCAGCGTGGCTTTCAGACCCGCCACTTCGTCCATCAGCTCCTTGGCCCGGGCCTCGTCGCCGCTGGCCTTGGCCTTGCCGATCTCCTTCGAGGCGGCGTTGCGCCGGGTCTGCGCTTCCTGCAGGCGGGTGGCGACGGCGCGGCGGGCGTCGTCCAGCGCGATCACTTCAGCGGCGTGCGGCTCCAGGCCGCGCTTGGCGAGCCCGGCGTCGAAGTCTTCGGGATTGTCGCGAATCCATTTCGGATCGAACACGGCTGTCGCCCCCTCGATTTTGTGTGGGACCGTTAGCGGCCCGTCGCGCGCGGTGGGCGCGGAGCCGGCGAATTTGGCCACAGCTATAAGCCGCGTGAGGCCGCGCGTCCAGCGGGGTTCAGGAATTTGGCCTCAGCCGAATGGGTCGGCCTATGTGGATGACTGGAGGCTCCGCTTGACCCCGCACCCATATATGCCCAAATTAGCATATGCTATCTGTTGCAGGCATAGGGTCATGCTTTCACGAATAGCAACGAGTTGGTTTTGCGCAGAGAGTTTGGGCACTGGAGATGGGGACGACGAATCTATGAAACGCAAAAATCGAAAACAGCGCGCGAGATTAAAAAATGCTCGTATCCCGTTTACATACGGATGCGATTAGGCTAGAGTTCCCCAAAACGAT
>CAZYUT010000094.1:0-8345 GCA_964650735.1 uncultured Hyphomicrobiaceae bacterium | reverse complement strand
GCTTCATGGCGTCAATATTGGCGCGGTAGTTGATGTCGGTCGGCCCAAGCCGGTGCCCCTTCCCGTGCCGGGCGAGAAACATGATCGGCAGCCCGTCGATCTCGCCGCGCACCAGTGGCGCGGAAGGCGCGCCCCACGGGCTTTCGATCGCCACTTCGTTCGGGTTCGTCAGGCCGGGCAGGTCGTACACGCCGCTGCCGCCGATGATGCCGAGAACAGATTTCGTCATGTGCCGGCGTCCCTGTTTTTTTTTACGTTCTCGACGAAGCTATAGCAGGGGCAGAGCGCGCGGGACAATCACTGGAGATGTTCGCCGCCGTCGAGCGTGATCATCTGCCCGGTCATCGAGCGCGCGCGAAGGATGAACACCACCGCATCGGCGATTTCTTCCGGCTTGGCCCCGCGGCGCAGCAGCGTGGCGTCCCACTCGCGGGCGAAATCGGCCTCGGTCTGATAGGGATTCGGCAGCACTGGCCCGGGCGAGACGGCATTGACCCTGATGCGCGGCGCGAGCGCCTGGGCCATCGTGCGGGTCGCGGTCCAGAGCGCGGATTTGGCGAGCGTATAGGAAAAGAAGGTGGGCGTGAGGCGGAGCACGCGCTGGTCGATAATGTTGATGATGTTGCCGTCCTGCCCCGCGGGCAGCGCCTTGTCGAAGGCGTGCGCCAGCATCACCGGCGCACGGAGGTTGGTGTTGTGATGCGCGGCCCAGCTTTCGGCGGTGAAGTCGCGGATTGAATCGCGCTCAAAGATCGACGCGTTATTCACGAGACAATCCGGCGGGCCGAGCGCCTCGACGCAAGCGGGCACCAGATGCAGCGTCTGGTCATGGTCGCTCAGATCTGCCTGCAGCGGCGCAACCCTTACGCCGAGCGCGCGCAATTCGTCGGCGAATGCTTCCGCTTCGTCGCGCGAGCGATTGTAGTGCAGACCGATCGCCCATCCCTCTTCGGCGAGCCGGCGCGCGATCGCGTTACCGATTCGCTTGGCCGCGCCGGTAACGAGCGCAATGGGAGGGCGGTTGTCGGTCATGGCGTATTGCGGTTCAACATCTGAGTTAACGCACGACGGCGAGCCCAGCTTCCGCGCCCGGGCTAAGCAGAAAGCCAATGTAGGCAACGTAGACCGCCAGGAACGCTATACCAGCCATACGTCCGATTGGCACCTTCCAGACCACGAACGGCACGAGAATGAAGGTCGCCGCCAGCATCACCCAAATGTCGAGCTGCAGAATTTCCTGCGGAATGTGGATTGGCGTGACCATCGCTGTAATTCCGATGATGGCCAGTATGTTGAACAGGTTGCTGCCCAGCACGTTGCCGAGCGCGAGCGCCCCGTGCCCGCGCACGGCCGCAATCAGCGTGGTGGCGAGTTCCGGCAGCGAGGTCCCGATCGCAACGATCGTCAGCCCAATTACCGTATCCGACACCCCCCAGGCTTTGGCGACGGCGGCGGCGGCGTCAACGGTTAGATGCGCTGCCAGCGGCAGCCCGATCAGCCCAAGCGCGAGCGCGGCGATCGCGACCCACACCGGACCGGGCAACGGCTCGACATCGTCTTCTACCGGAACGATGCTGCCAGCACCGCTGCGGCTGCGCATCGCCCGATGGGCGGAGAGCCAGAGGAAAGCGATGAGCAAACTGAACAGGAGTGCGCCATCCCAGAACGTCATGGGCGTGAGGAAGCAGAGAATGGTGAAGAGGATGCTCGTGGCGAGCACAATGTAGGTGTTGCGGTCGAGCGCTTGATGATCGCAGCAGGTCGCGCTGATGATGGCGGGTAGGCCGAGGACCAGCAGGACGTTGGCGATGTTGCTGCCGACCACGTTCCCGATGGCGATGCCAGGCAGATTGTCCAGGGCCGCCTTTACCGAAACCACCAGTTCCGGAGCGGAAGTGCCGAAGGCTACAACAGTGAGGCCGACAATCAGCGGCGGGATTCCCAGCCGGTATGACAGGTCGACAGCGCCGCGCACGAGAACGTCGCCGAACACGACAAGCAAGGTGAGACCAGCGGCGAGCTGCACGTATATCATCCTGCTGCAATAGCCTCCCGAAGCTCACAGATCGTCCGACCAGAGCGATCCGTTTTTTAGCCACGCCAACGTTTCGGCCGGGCAGCCGCACGACCGTCCACAGACTTTTCCACAAGACCGAAAGCCGCCCCCCTGCCGGAACAGCAGGCTCCCCGCGCATTTAGGCGGCCCGCCCGGCATTTCCAAGCACGAGGCCCGTCGTGCGGACGTTCCTCCGCCAAGTATGCGGAATCGCGGCGATTCCAACCGCGCATTGGACGAAGGTGGGATGTTCGCCCGCTTTCACGCATCGCGTTACCACCAGCGCGCGAAGAAGCGGCGGACCCTCGGCAAACCCAGGCGTCCCGAAGCCAGGGCGGCCCACGGCCGAAAAATGGGTTCATCAATTCTAGGTTGCATAAAATTTCTCTTGCAAGCGAACATGTGCACGTATAGGGTGCAGACATCTGGACGACACAACTGGACTGTGGTCGCGACGGGCAACACATTCCTCCCGATGCACGCGGGAGGTCGAGATCAACAATCGGCAGCCGAAGGGATCAGGGACGATCAGATCGCGCAAATGTTGAGGGACAATTGCCGGTGTGAGCAAACTGAGACCTACCATCGCCGAGTTGTTTTTCCTGACCGGATTTTTTCTCCCGGTCAGTCATCATTGCTCATCGTCTCCACATCGGTTGGTACAGACCCCAGAGGATAGATTTATCCGAAAATCGGATACATCCGTCTGATGGGAGAGAACATACGGTTTAGTACCGTGTGCGTAGCGTAGAAGTACCGCGTTGGGACAAGGCAAAGATGCGCTGGACTGATCATCTGGCGTTTTCATAGCCCAGTCCTCTCCCTCTCTAGTGCCCAAAACGGCCGGATCCTTACCCCCATCGGGATCCGGCCACCTTCCCCCTCCATCATTCCTGCAATTTTTGATTGCAACGCGCCGCAGTCATTCATCCAATAGTTGGCCATCCCAACCGAAGCCGTGCTGCAATGGCAGAGCTGCCATGCACCGCAACACGCGGAGAGGGGTGGTCGCAGGGTCTTACCGAAGCCACATTCCATCATGTATGCTGCAATGCAGCAAAGCCGGATCAACGCCGGCTGCTGCCATGATGCAACGCAACCCGGGAGAGGTTCTCGATGTCTGAATCTCACTTCTGGGGAGGAACGTTTCGAAAGCTCTGGCCAACGGAAGCAGAGAAATTCCGTGACCACCTGCTGAGGCTGGATAAAGACACCCGCCGCATGCGGTTCGGCATGCCGGTCAACGATAATTTCATTGCCAACTATGCCGCGAATGTCGGCGATTGGGACAGCATCATCCATGCCTTCGTCGTCAATGGCGAGGTGCGCGCGGCCGCCGAGCTGCGCCGCATAGGCGATCACTGGTCGGGCGAGGCTGAAGCCGCGTTTTCCGTCGAAGCCGACTACCAGAACAAGGGTATCGGCAGCGAATTGCTAGGCCGGACCATCCGCTCGGCGCGCAACCGTGGCATCGACCGGCTCTACATGAATTGTCTGCTGGAGAACCGGAAGATGCAGCACGTCGCCAAAAAGTTCGAGGCGGCGCTGCAATTCGACCATGGCGACGTGATCGGGCGGGTGCGCCCCGGCGTGCCGACTTACCTGTCCATCTGGAGCGAAGCCATCGAGGATGGCGGCAACTTCATGATGGCGGTGCTTGATCTGCCGAAGCGCTACGCCGCGTAAGGGGGAGCCCGGCCGCGACGCCGGGCTTTCTTCATGCCGCGACGGTTTGGGCGCTGCCTGTGTGGACCGGCGGATAAAGCTGGTCGAGCGGTACCGACCGGCCATTAGGCTGGACCAAGCGGCAGTGATAGCGCTTAAGCGCGCGCGGATGCGGCACGCCGCAGGAATGCGCGATGATGCTGACATCCTTGCGCATTTTCTCGACGTATTGCATGACACGCACCGCCTTGTCTGCCGGATCGAGACCGCGCTGCAGCCGAGGATTGTGCGTCGTGATGCCGGTCGGGCAGGTGTTCTTGTTGCACTTCAGCGCCTGGATGCAACCCAGCGCGAACATGAAGCCCCGCGCGGAGACAACCGAATCCGCGCCCGCGCAATACGCCCAGGCAACCTCCGCTGGCGTGACCAGCTTACCCGACGCGAACAGCTTGATCCGATCACGCAGTCCATAGCCCGTCAGGATATCGGCGACCAGCGGCAGCGCCTCCTTGATCGGCAGGCCGACATGATCCATCAGCGCCATCGGAGCGGCCCCCGTGCCGCCATCTCCCGAATCGATGGTGATGAAGTCCGGCGCGCTTTCGATGCCGCGGCGATGAATTTCCTCGCACATCTGCTCGAGCCAGCCATAAGCGCCGACCACGCTCTTGAAGCCGACAGGCTTGCCGGAAAGGGTGCGCAGATGGGCGATGTAGTCGAGCATCTGCTGAACGCTGTCGATCTCGGGGTGGCGGTTCGGCGAGATTGAGTCTTGATGAACCGGAATGCCGCGAATCTTCGCGATCTCAGGCGTCACCTTGAGGCCGGGCAGCAGCCCGCCCTTGCCCGGCTTCGCGCCCTGGCTCATCTTGAGTTCGATCATCTTGACCTGGGGGATCGCGCCGATCTCGCGCAGCTTGCCCTCGTCGAGCCGGCCGTCGAGCGTGCGCACGCCGTATTTTGCGGTTCCGATCTGGAAAACGATATCCGTGCCGCCAGCAAGATGCTGCGGGGCGAGCCCGCCCTCGCCCGTGTTGAGCCAACAGCCCGCCAAGCCAGCGCCCTTCGATAGCGCGCGAACGGCGGGGTCGGAGATCGCGCCATAGCTCATCCCAGAGATGTTAATGATCGACGTGAACTCGTAAGGATTGGCCGTGTATTCGCCGACCACAACGCTCGGCGTGGGCGCGCCGTCGCTCTCAAGCGTGGGGAACGGGCAGTTGACGAAAATCGGCGAGCCGACCTCGGCCAGATTGTGGGTCGAGCCGAAGGCGATGGTGTTGTCGCTGCCAGCAGAGGACTTGTAGACCCAGTCGCGCTGCGCGCGGTTGAACGGCATTTCCTCGCGGTCCAGCGCGAAGAAATACTGGCGGAAGAACTCCCCCAACGTGGTGAAGATGTGCCGGAACCGCCCAATGACTGGGTAGTTGCGGCGCACCGCGTCCTTGGTCTGCGAAACATCGAGGATGAAAAGCGTTACGACGGCGAGCGCTCCCAGCCCGACCGTGAAGACAAACAGCTTGGTCAGGAGGTCGAGACCCTCCATCGTGATGTAGCTGAACCAATCCAGTTCCATTCCCATGACACTCCCCTTGGCGACGCGGCGGACATTGGCCACGCTTCTGTCACAGGAATAGCATCAGGCGGGCGGGCGCTGATGTAACTTCGGCTCAAATTCGCGCGATGGATGCGCCGGATGTGCGACGCCTTGGGCTGGCGAAACAAGAGGACCCTGGCGGGCAGGCCGCAAAGCCTTCGTCCGAGCGTTTGATGTTGCCGGCTCGGCGGCGGTTCGCCTTGCGGTATCATGCCGCTTGCGGGTGGCTTCATCGGTTGCCGCGACCCGATTATTTCTGGCGTGGTGACGCCGCCTCACCGGCTGTCTGATCTTCATCAGATTTCACGGACCGCATTCACAGTAACCATCGGTTAACGAGAATGCTGACGCCCGTCATTTGGAGGTTCCTTCTCGGAAATACGCTATCCAAAGCGCAGAATGCGCTGCGGAGCAGTCAGGCGTTGCCACTAAACTTGGGCGGAGTCATTTTCCTAGACCTCCTTTCCTTAGGTTGGGAAAGTATGAGCGCGTGATGCACCAAGGTCAATACTCTTGTTGAAACAGCGGCTCAACCGATCTACGCTAAGTTCACCCACCATGTCGAAGCCGGAGAAAGTGCATGGCCGTGAAAACCCCTATCTGCGACTTCGGCTGGAAAGCGCCGGACTTCGAGCTGCCGGGCACCGACATGCGGCTCTACACGCTTTCCGACATTCGCGGGGAGAACGGCACACTGGTCATGTTCATCTGCAATCACTGCCCTTATGTCCGCGCGGTGATCGACCGGCTGGTCCGCGATGTGCGCGAGCTGCAAGGGCTGGGCATCGGCGCGGCGGCAATCTGCGCGAACGACGCTGAGAACTACCCTGACGATTCCTTCGAGAACATGAAGCGCTTCGCCGCCGAACACGGCTTTACCTTCCCTTACTTGCACGATGAGAGCCAGCACACGGCGCAAGACTACGGTGCGGTCTGCACGCCAGACTTCTTCGGTTTCGACAGCGATCTGGGGTTGCAATATCGCGGAAGACTGGATGAAAGCGGCGCGCAACCGGCCGCGCCCAACGCCCGCCGCGAGCTGTTCGACGCGATGAAGCAGGTCGCGGCGACTGGCCGCGGTCCGGCCCAGCAGACCCCTTCGATGGGCTGCTCCATCAAATGGAAGGCGGCCTGAGCGCCTCGTTAACGCATCATTAACCCTGATGAAGCCGTTAGCGATAAATTTAGACGAATGCCGTCTACTCTCCCGGTCATTTGGGGGAGGTGCGCATGACGCTGGCGGATTACGCCCGCTTTGCCTTGTTGATTGCGCTCGGCGTCCTGTCCTTCATTGTGTTTCTGGTCGCCGGGACACTGGTGGGGTTGATGTATGTCGACCCTTACGGCTGTCAGTGCATCAAGCCGTTCCCGCCGGTCGGATTGTATGTGCTGGGGCTGCTCGGCATCCTGCTGCTAATTCCAGCCATCCGCACCGCGGTGAACGACGCGCCTGAGAAGCTGGAGAAAGCCGGGCTGACGAGCTACATGACGCTGGCGCTGATCATCATTTCGATTTTGGTGCTCATCGTGATCCTCTAGACACGCCGGCCCGGCGTGCCCCTTGCGACGCATGGTGAGCGGACATGAGCGAAATCCACAGCGCCAGCATCTCCGCGGACGGGACGATCGCGGCGAATGGCGCGGCGTCAGCCCGATTCCCCTGGTGGAGCTTCACGAAAACCGCGCTGGCAATCTGTGCGATGCGCCTTGTCGAGGAGGGGCTTCTGGCGCTGGATGCGGCGCGCCCCGGCAAGCCCTACACCCTGCGCCAGCTTTTGCAGCATCGCGCCGGCGTGCCGAATTACGGCGGGCTGGACAGCTATCGCAAGGCGGTGGCACGAGGCGATACGCCCTGGCCGCGCGATACGCTTCTCGACGCGGTGGGCGCGGACCGGCTCGACTTCACACCCGGGACAGGCTGGGCATACAGCAATGTCGGCTACATGTTCGTGCGCGAAGCCATCGAAGCCGCAAGCGGACTGGAGGCGGGCAGCGCCCTGCGCCGCTTCGTCCTCGCGCCGCTGGAGCTGTCATCGGTCGAATGGGCGACCGGCGCGTCGGATTTCCGCGACATCCACTGGCCGGATGGGCGCAACTACCACCCCGGCTGGGTCTATCACGGCTGCCTCACAGGCACAGCGAGCGACGCCGCCAGGCTGTTGCATGCGCTTTGCCACGGCGATCTGCTGCGCCGCGAAAGCCTGGCCGCCATGCTTGATCCCCATCCGCTAGGCGGGGCGCTGCCCGGCCGGCCGTGGAGCGAATGCGGCTATGGCCTCGGCTTCATGGCTGGGAGGATGGGCGAGACTGGCCGGGCGCTTGGCCACTCCGGCGCAGGCCCGTTTTCGGTCAACGCCGTCTATCATTTCCCGGATCGGCCGGCTGCTGTCACCGTTGCCGTCTTCACCGATGGCTGCGAGGAGGGACGTGCGGAACATGCGGCGTGCCGCATCGCTTTGGCAACACGCTAAGCCGCCTCTGGCGGTGGGCGAAGCCCAACACTATATCGCGGCACACAACAATCTGTCCTGCCAGGTTTGGCGGCCCACACTGATCACGCATGGAGCCCTAGCGAAATGAGATGTCCTGTCGACGATGAGACCCTGGTCATGAGCGAGCGCAACGGCATCGAGATTGATTACTGCCCGAAGTGCCGGGGCGTTTGGCTGGATCGTGGCGAACTCGACAAGATCATTGAGCGCTCGATGGCCGCCGAAAGCCGCGCTGCCCCCGCGCGACAGCCGGAGCGGCGCAGCGATTACGACCAAGACCGCAGGCCATACGGGGACGAGCATGGCGGCCGCACGCACAAGAAGAAGCGGGAATCTTTCCTCGGCGAGCTGTTTGACTTCTGATTTGCTGGTCTTCCGCGCAGAGAAAGGCGGCCTTGCGGACCGCCCCTAGAGCCTGCTCAGCGATCCGGATTTCGTTGAACAGGCTCTAGGTCGCGAGTTTTTCGTTTTTTCTTATGCAAAAAGGGCGGCCCTTGCGGACCGCCCTTCCGGGAGGCGTAACGTTTGGAAGGTT
>CAZYUT010000093.1:0-8404 GCA_964650735.1 uncultured Hyphomicrobiaceae bacterium | reverse complement strand
TAGTCCTCGAACAGCGCCAGCGCGGTGACGCTGGATTCCTTCGACTGCTCGACCCGCTCATCGAAATACATCTCCACATCGCTCCGTTCGTACGGCAGCTCCGCCTCATCGGGCGCGACCAGCGCGGGCAGCGTGCGCTTCGGCGGCACGGCGGCCACCTCCACCGGCGCGGGCACGCCCAGCGACTTGTCATCGAAAATCCGCCAGTGGCTGAGCGCCACATAAAAGCCAAGTGCCGACCCGGCCTCGACCAGCACCGACACCAGAATAATCAGCGCAAGCTGCACATGGTCGGTCCCAAGGCCTGAAATGCTTGACAGAATTGTCGCCTGCGGGTCCGCCTCAGTCGCCGGGCCTGCGTCTCGCAGCTCACCAAGCTCGCCCCGCACAGCCGTAATGCGCGCGTCCAATGTGGCGGCCTTCCGCGCAGCGGCCAGCTCCGCCTCTAGGCTATGAAATTCCTGGCAATACGCGATGCTCGGCGCAACGGTCGCATTGGTGCAACCCACCGTAGACTCCCAGCGCCGGTGCTGCTTCATCCGCTCGATATTGCTCTCGACCACGCCGGCAGGCCGATGCTGCGGCAGCTGCGCCAACTGGCCCCGCAGATACGCCATCTCGGCGCGCAGATCCTTGTAGGCGGCCGCGCTGATGGCCCGCTCGCTGACCGTGTCGGAGCGGTTCAGCGCGGCGAAGCCCAGCGAGGATGTCAGAGAGTAGGATGTGCAGATGGCCAGGAGCAGAATGCCGCCGAGCGCCTGCGACCAGTTACGCCCCCGCATGGCCGCCAGAATAAGGAATGGGATCAATGCTTTAAGAACGTCGGACGCCGCACTTGCGGCCCCGTAGATGTGCGCGTCAAACTCGGTTTTGCCGAGACTGAAGCCGAAACGCCAATTCATTGCCGCCGATACCACCAGCAGTATCGCCGCCGCAATCACCCCCAGCGCACCAAGAACATGTCTCATCGAACCAGCCCCCTGTTTGCCGCTTGATGCGGCTTCATCGTCCTCGGGGGCCTGGCGAAGGCCTTGCGCGGGCATACACGAATCGGTCCAGGCGCGCACCGGCGCCCGGTCGGAAATCATCAAATGAACGCAAAACAACTGCCCCGCCGCGAGTGTCCAGTCACGACGCGCTAGCCTGAACGCAAAGGCTTTTCCGGCAGGGACGTCAATGTTGCCGCATCTGTCCCCAAATCCGCTTCGTCACGCTTTCGGCTGCCCGCTCGCCGTTCTTGTTTGACCGAAAGCATTCGAATCGGCAGGCCGGAAAAATTGAAGTGAGTCAGGCCCCCTCAGGCGCAATGATAGCTGATTCGCGGCGGTCAAGGGAAGGTAGCGATTCGCCCAGATGTTGTGGCCTTGTCCCCAGGCTTTCGCGGATATCGTCACAGGGCGAGAAACGTCCTCGGGTCAGCGTGTTTCGCTCTCGGGAACCTGCCTCAAGCGGTCGAGCAGCGAGCCGGGGGAGGCCTCTTTGTCGGCGGAAGCGTCCGTGTCCGCCGCGTCCGCGCCGTTGCCAGCGGATACTGAAGAACGGTCGGTGTCTTGGCGATGTCCCTCGTCGGCTGAGTCGGGGCGGGCAGTGCTGTCTTCGGTGTGCCGCGGCGACGCGCTTGACTGCGAATGCTCGGTCTCGCTTTCAACAGCCTTGCCGGCTTCGGCTGGACTGTCCGCAAGTTTGCCCGAGATTGGTTGCGCGCTGCGATACCGGTCGTAAAGACTGCCATCGTCGCCCGGCGTCTCGGCGCTGCGTGCCGGCGCGCTGCCACGCGCGGGCGCATTTTCTGGCGACCCCGGCTGTCCATCTGGCGCATCCGCCGGCGCGCCTTCTGTCGCGGGGTGGTCTGCCGCCGGCTTGGTTTCCGGTGCGGCCGCTGGCTCCAGCATGTCGGACAGCGCGCGTGGCGGCTCCGGGGCCTTGGGAGCGGGGTCGCGGTCGCTTGAGCCGATCGCGGGCTGAGGCGCAGACGGCTTTGTGAGAGCCTCGCGCGACTGGCCGCTGCCCACCACATCGGCTTGTCTCTCCGACACGGCAGCGCCGCCCAGCAGCCTGGCCGCGCTTACCTCGCCCGGCATCGGCGCAGCGTCCGGCTGGCGTCCACGCCCCGATACGGCGTCGTTCATCGCCTCACGCGTCACGCCTGCCAGGCCTGCAACCCTACGGATCGCTCCGCGCGCCAGCCGTCTGGGCGCCGCCACGGCGCGGGTCAGTGCGCTGCCAGGCCCCGCCGTTCGCGCCGAACGTGCAGCCCGATCCACGGCAGGCGTGCGCGCGCTTCCCGCAGCGTCTGAAATGATTGCATCAATTGAACGCATGTGGTCGTCGGCCCGATCGGCCGGCGCGCGCAGGCGGCGATGATCGTCGCTTCGAGGCTCGTGTGTGATTGCGCGTTGCGGCTCGCCCTCAGGCAGGACGGAGGCCGTCGACACGATCTGGTCGGCAAGATGCTGCAACTCGGTGCGCAGCTCCTTGATCTGGTTGGCCTCGCGGTCATACGCGACCGACAGCCGCTCGCGCAGCTTCGACAACTCCACATTCAGCCGATCATATTCCGCCCGGTAGTCGTGGATCGTCCATTCGGTCGGGCGCAGCTTGAAGCGGCCGGCGTTCTGCGACCCGGACATCTCCATCGCCTGGCGCAGCCGCGCAATCTCCGCTTGTTGCATCTCGGTGGTGCGCTGCGCGATGGCGAGCGCCTGCTCGCGGTGGCGCAGCCGGTTGACGATCGTATCGATTTCGCGGTCACGGACGCTCACCAGTTGCCGCGCGTCCTGCGCGGCCCGGTTCAGCTCCGGAACGCGTGTGGCAATCGTCCGCCGCAGGACCGAGGCGGCGTTGTGCTCTGCATCAAGCCGGCCGCGCAGTTCGTGCGCCTTGTCGTTCAGGTCGGCGATCTGCATCTGCAGGCGGCTGATTTTCACGAGCTGCCGCGCCGAGCGCATCTTCTCCTGGGACAGCGCCGCTTCGAGCCGGCGGATGATGATGGCGTAGCTGGCGCGGATTTGATCGCGTTCGGCCTCGGCCTCGGCGATAGACATCGGCATAGTCTGTTCAAGGCGGCGCGCCGTCAGACGCTCAGCACGACGCCAGAATGCGGGCGCGATCAAGAGTGCCAGAAGCGTTGCGATAAGGAAGCCGAGGGCGACCAGCATGACATACAGGATCATGGTCTTGCGGCTCCCCGATCAGGCATGACAACTCCCAGTACGCAGCGACATGGCGACCGCCAGCGATCCTTCGATGACAGCCCCAACATGTCCTTCTTGCCGGATTATCTCGGCACAGACAAGAAGGCTCTGTGAACGGGCGGCTCTGGTGGTCCGATCCAGACATTGGCCGCGCCCGGCGCAGCATCCGTCTCAATCAACGGACCAATAGCAAGTTTATGATCTCTGTGGAGCTTTTGAATCTGCCATGTCAGCGAGAGCCTGGCTGCAAGCAGGGCTCACATGTCAAATCCGCTCCACTAGAATGGGTTCCAGGTCGGCTCGCGCGTGTATTTCAAATAGCCCACATTTGCGCCCAGCCGCAGCCCAACGCCTGAGCGGATCGGCGCGAGCACGACCTCGCCATGACGCTGGAACGTGATACCAACCCCGCCGACGAAGTAGGCCGAGCCATCAACCCCGGCAAAGCGGTGATAAATCTCGGCGGGGTGCTGAATGTCGTAGACCAGGATCATGGTCTTGGAGCCTTCCGCGCCAAAATCGTAGCCAATCGACGGGCCTTGCCAAAAGACCTTGTGACGGCCCAGATGCTTGGTGTACAGGACGCCCTCGCCATAGCGCAGGCCCGCCACGAACGCGCCGCCAGCTTCCTCGCCGAGGATATAGCCGTTCGGATAGCCCTGTCGCGAGAAGGCGTATTCGACGACGCGCGCCAGCCCCTCCGTCACGGTGCCGAAGAAGCGGTGGCCGGCCGCGATAATCTCGTCAGAAGTGTAGTTCTCGTCCTCGTTATAGGCATCGCGCGGGGGGGCGTCGTAGCGCTGCGGCGGCTCCTCGGAGTACCGATCGTCGTAGCGGCGGTTGCCTTGCGGAGGCTCGTCGTAATAGCGGTCATCATAGCGGCGCGTGTCACGCGGCGGCTCTTCATAGTATTGGTCATCGTTGGACCGGCTGTCCCGCGGCGGCGCGAGGCTTTCTGGCTCGTAGCCGTCACGGCTGCCCGTACCGTTCTGCCCGGCGGCGTCATCATCCTCGCCCTGCCATGGCGGCAGGTAACTCTCTTCTTGCTGGCTCTGCGCCAGCTTGACCGGCGCCGCGCCAGCGGCCTGCGCGTGGAGCGCGAAGGCGAGCGCGAACGCGAGAAGGACCAGCGGCTTCGTCAACCCCGTCATTGAATAGGTCTCCCGTTCTCATGATCGCCTGCGTCTTCCGCGCGCAGCGAATCATCATCTCACTTCAACTTGTGCGGATAATGGTAAACTGTGGCTAAACCCCGCCAAATAATGGCGGCGCGGCCGGTGTCACTGCCGCACAGGCGGGCGGGCCCAGGCGATGAAGCCAGGGTTAAAGTAGCCATCCGCGGCCTTCCCGTATGCGAGCGGCGCGCCGTCTTCGGTGAGGACGACGCCGCCGGCCGCGCGCAGGATCGCATCGCCCGCGGCTGTGTCCCATTCGCTGGTCGGGCCAAGCCGTGGATAGACATCGGCCAGGCCTTGCGCGATCCGGCAGAACTTCAGTGACGAGCCTGCCTGCCGCGTCTCGCTGATGCCGTGGATTTCAAGAAACCGCTTCGTCGCTTCGTTCATGTGCGAGCGGCTGGCGAGCGCCACGAGTTGACCTGGGGCCGGCGCGCGCGTTCGCAGCGGCTGGTGCATGGCCGCGTCGAGCGGCTTGATGGCGCCGGTTCCGACGTCAGCGCGGATCGCGCGGTCTTCCGCGAGCGTCACGTAAAGCTCGCCCAGCGCCGGCGCAAAGATCAGCCCGAACTGGGGCGCGCCGCCGCGCACAAGCGCGATGTTGACGGTGAATTCGCCGGAGCCGCTGACGAATTCCTTGGTGCCGTCGAGCGCATCGACAAGGAAGAACAGGTCGCCGGTCTCCGGCACTTCGCCGGCGGCGACGGCTTCTTCCGCGATGATCGGGATGCCCGGCGCCGCGTGCATGAGATCGGCGAGGATGATCTGCTCCGCCGCCTCGTCGGCGTCGGTGACCGGGCTGGCATCGGCCTTCTGGCGCACCTCTATCCCGGCGGCGCGGATCTCGCGTATCGCCGCGCCGGCGCGTTGCGCTGTCTCTGCGAGCGTGCTGGCCAGCGCGTCGAAGGCAATGTGGGGGGGTGTCATGGGGGCGGGGCTCCGCGCTGGCATTCAGGATGAGCATCAGAGCTATCAGCTTAACGCTCGCCCGCCAAGCCAGGCGCGCTGAGTCGCGCCCGCGCGGAAGCCGTAGCCCGCTTTTTCCACCATCGGGTGCGTGAAAACAGCCAAAATTAGGGGATTCTGCGGAGATCGGCGGGAATCGGCGCGAACCTGCTTGGCAGGCTTGGGCGAACGCCTATACCACTTAAGGGTGTGGCGGCAGGGCACGCGCCAGCTTCCGATCCATCGGCCAGGGCCGTCTGGAGGGCGGACTTCGCAGGGCGGGGTTCGGAGGGCGGGCTTAGGAGGGCGGGCTTCGGAGGGCCGACTTGATTGTGCCGTGCCGGCGCTTTTTTGCTGCGGAACCACGGGTCCGGGGTGGTTGCGACACCGACGAATTCTTGAGGAGGCGCAATGACGGTGAAGCCGGTTTTGGCCGACATCCAGCTAACGGCGTTCATGTCCAGCAGGATTTGCCACGATCTCGTCGGCCCCATCGGGGCGATCAACAACGGTCTGGAGCTTCTGGAAGAAGAAATCGACGAGGACGCGCGCGCCTATGCGCAGGAGGTGATCCTCAACAGCGCACAGGCCGCATGGACGCGGCTGGAGTTCGCGCGGCTCGCCTTCGGCGCGTCCTCGGCCATGGGCCAAGCGGTCGACATCGGGCAGGCCGAGCGGATCGCGCGCGGCTATGTCGAGGAGGGCAAGCACCGGCTCCTGTGGCACGCGCCGAAGGACGTGCAACTCGACAAGAGCCATGCGCGGCTGCTGATGATCATGATTGCGATCGCCATTCCGGCGCTGCCGGTGGGCGGCGAGCTGCATGTGGACGTCGCGACAGGTGAGGCGGCGCCGACGCTGACCGTGCGCTGTGAGGGCCGGAACGCCCGCATCCCTGAGAAGGTGGAAGGCATTCTTTCCGGCACGGAGCTGGACGAACTCGATCCGCGCTCGATCCTGCCATATTACGGCGCGCGGCTGGCGGATGAAGCCGGCATGGCGATCAGGGTCGCCAAGACCGATGATGATGTCGTGTTCACGGCCGCACCCTCCTGACCTGTCTTGGAGTCAAGCTGGGGCTCTTGCGGATGCCTGGGCCTGCAAGGGGACCGCGATTTCGGCGCCGGCGTGCACCATTCCGCCGTCAATGACCCGCGCGTACACGCCCAATTCGTTGTGGCCATACATGCGGATCATGTCGGGCGGGATGCTGGTGTCACGCGTGGCCGTTTCTGGATTCACGTCGGTCGCGGCGCAGCGGTCGGTGCGAGCGAACACCTCCAGCGTTGCATCGCCCAGGCGAAGTTGCCGGTCCAGCCAGTGCGCCTCGGCCCACGGCTCTAGCCCGTCGAAATAGACATTCGCGCGGAAGCGCAGCGGATCGAGCTCGCGCCCGAGTTCCACGCCCAGCGCGCGCGCGGTCTCCAGATTGACGAGATGAAGGCACTTGTCCGCCACGTCGGAGAAGCTATGACCCGGCGCGCTCACCACGCGCGGCGCGCCCTTCAACTCGCCCGGCATGTAGCCCGCGATGAACTGCTCGATCATCTGGCGGCCGAGCTTGGTGCTCAAGTCCCCGCGTGCGACCTGCTTGCCGTCGCGGTAGATGGTCAGGGTCTGCGTCCCGGCGTCGAAGGCGGTCTCCAGCGCCGCAAGCTTTTCGTTGCGCATGAGCATCAGAAAATTGATCTTGGGCAGATGCCGCGGCGCCTGGCTGTCGAACCGGCCCGGCCCGTTCTCGATGGCATAGGCGCGATCGAACGGGATCGTCTCGCCCGGCTCGAGGCGCACGCTTTCCAGCGGCTCGGGCGATAGGCCCTTGACCGGATAGCGATAAAGGTTGCGCACGGTGATCATGACCACGACTATTGTGCGCCGCGGCAACGGCCGTCAAGCGCCGCAAGTCGCGCCATTGCTGACCCGCTCGATCTGCAACTGACCGCTGCCCTGCAGGTAGCGCTGCTCGATCGGCCCGAACTTGCGCACCCGCCAGTCGTAGCTCTGCACAGTGCGGATACGCGCGCCGTCGCCTTCGCGCCGCCCGATGATGCAGATATCGACCGGTGCGCTCGGGTCGTAGCCGGTGAAATTGCCCCAGATTTCCGCGCCCGGCGCGAGGCCGCCCTCGGTGAACCGCGCCAGCCGCCGCGCACCGCCCGGCCCCCGCGCGATGAGTTCCACGACCACATCGGAGAACGCGAATTCGGTGTCGTTGCCGACGCGCACCTGCACCCCGCCCATCTCCGGCGCATCAAAAATTTCATGGACCTTGAGCATCTGCGGCACGCCGCCCCGGATAAAGGTGACGTCCTCGCCGATCGCCTCGGTCTTTTGCTCGATCCGCGCGACAGTGGCGGCTACCACGCCGAGGCTTTCCTGCAGCTTGCGAAGCTCAGGATAGGCCGCGCCGATCACCCCGCCTTGGGGCGCGAGCCGCGCCGAGGCTTCGGCATAGGCGTACAGCGCGCCCGCACCGATGAAGCAGAACAGCGCGAAGCCGACCGCGCCAGCCGCGCGCGCGTCCGGGTAGATCGCATTCGCCAGCCCGCGCAGTGGCGGAACGATCCGCGCAATGATCAACAGCCCGCCGAATGCCGCCAATCCAACCGCCGTCCACCACATCGCCGCCGGGTTCTGGAAAAAGTCGGACAGCGTGCCGACCAAAGCGATCGCCGCCAGAACGAACGGCGCATAAAAACGCACAAGCCATGTCATCGAACGCAACACCCTCTCAGTCTGTGAAAATCCACGCGCGCCATCCCGTTAACCGCTTTGCGTGACATCTGCGCGACACTACATCCAATACGGCATCGCGGATGGAACCGGGTGTGCATTTCGCAAATTTATCGACGGGCGTGGCCTTCGCGCCGCTTACGGGCGATGCGCCGCGCGCTTGAGGAGAAGACGAGATGAATTTTGAGAAGTTTACCGACCGCGCGAAAGGCTTTTTGCAAGCCGCGCAAGGCATCGCGCTGCGCGAGAACCACCAGCGGCTGACGCCCGAGCATCTGCTGAAGGCGCTGCTGGACGATGATGAGGGCATGGCCGCCGGGCTGATCGCGCGCGCGGGCGGCGATGCACAGGGCGCGC
>CAZYUT010000092.1:0-8573 GCA_964650735.1 uncultured Hyphomicrobiaceae bacterium | reverse complement strand
TGCCGTTCTGCAGAATGTTGACGATCCCGTTCAGAAGTTCCGTCATCCGCTCGCCTCCCGCGCGCCGCGTTTTCGGCAAAGTTTATTAAACTGGATTGACAGCTGCGTGAAGGCGCGGGGTTGTCATTGCGAGGGCCTGCTGCCCGAAGCAATCCAGCGGCGCGCTCTGGGCTGGATGGCGTCGCTGCGCTCGCCATGACGGCGGGGTGTCATCCCGTGCGCGGCGCGAAGGGTTTTTGGTTTGCGGGCGACATCCGTCGCCCGGTTGCGCGCTTTCTTGAATCGCATTTTCTCACGCAAAACCGGTTTCCACTTTTGCGGAAAATGCTTTGGCGCGGCGGCCGGTCGCGCTTGCCGCCCTCTGGGCGGATTGGAGGTACCCGTGCGGGCGTCCGGCGAGGCTGTCATCCCCTGCGCGGCGCGCCAGCCACACGCAAAGCTTTCGCTGCATGGTGAAGCCGCTATAATTGACGCAGTGCAAACCGGCCCACGGCCCAAGCCCTTTACGTCCAATTCGCCCAGATCATCGGAGCAGGTCCGCATGTCCCATGAGCACGCCGTCAGCCCGGCACCGGGCGCACCCGCCGCAACCGAGCCGCTCGGCGGCGACAGCGTCGGCTATGTCCGCCTCATCCCGATCGCCAAAGTGCCAATGGAAGCGCCGTGGCGCTGGCTCGGCAAAGGCCTGCGCGACATGGCGCGCGCGCCGCTGTTGAGCCTGGCCTATGGCGCGGTGTTCGCGCTGATCGCGGTGCTGATCCTGCTGGGCTTGTGGTCCGCGGGCGTACCGGCGCTGATCCTGCCGATGGCCGGCGGGTTTCTCTTGGTCGGGCCAATCCTCGCGGCCGGGCTTTACCGGATGAGCGATCTGATCGAGCGCGGGCACGAGGTCACCCTGCGCGACACGCTCCTGGTGAATATCCAGTCGCCCGGCCAGCTTGCCTTCATGGGCGTCGCGCTGATGATCGCGTTTTTTGCCTGGGTCGAGATCGCGCTGCTGCTGTTCATGCTGGTGTTCGGGCCGACAGCCATGCCGCCGGTGCAGGAGTTCATCCAGACGCTGCTTCTGGAGCCGCGCGGACTGGTGCTGCTGAGCATCGGCAGCTTCCTCGGCGCGGTGATCGCCGCGATCATCTTCGCGAGCAGCGTGGTGTCGGTGCCGATGCTGATGACGCGGGAGGTCGATGTCGTCACGGCCATCGTCACGAGCCTGCGCGCGGTGGCGCTCAACCCCGGCGTCATGCTGTTGTGGGCGATCCTGATCGGCGTAATCATGGCGCTGGGCTTCGCGCTTCTGTTCATCGGGCTGCTGGTCGCCTTCCCGCTGATCGGCCACGCAACCTGGCACGCCTTCCGGGAGATTGTGCCGCAGAACAGCGGACTCGGCCCGCCGCCGGAGCCTGCTGCCCGGCCGGAAGACCCTGCTCAGCCGGTGTGATCGCGGGGCGGACGTTCGTCGCCGGTTTCTGATGGCGGCGTGTCGGCCTCGGCGGCGGCGTCCTTTTCCGGCGTGTCATCCTCCAGGATGCGGTAGGCCGCGCCGTCCAGATCCTCGAACTGGCCGCTGCGCAGCGCCCACATGAACGCGAGCACGCCTAGCAATCCCAGAAACAGCGCGGCAGGTATTAGCCAGGCAAGCGCGGTCACGCCTCTGGCTCCAGCGCAATCCGCGCGCCGCGCAGGCGCACAGCGTTGCTGGTCACGACGATCGAAGACGCTGACATCGCGACCGCGGCGATCAGCGGCGTGACGTAACCGGCCATAGCGAGCGGGATGCAGATCGCGTTATAGCCCGCGGCGAGCGCGAAATTCTGCAGCGCCGTCCGCTTCGCGCGCCGCGCCAGCGCAATCGCTTCGACCACCGCCCGGAGATGCTGGCCCTGGAAGATTGCGTCGGCGGCCGTCTGGCTGATATGCGCGGCGCTCGACGGCGACATCGAGGCGTGGCCGGCCGCGAGTGCGGGCGCGTCGTTCAGCCCATCGCCGACCATCAGCACCTTGCGCCCCCCGGCCTTCAGCTCTGCCAGCAGGCGGATCTTGTCGTCCGGGCGCTGCGCCGCGCGCCAGTCGTCAATCGCTACAGCTTGCGCCGCCTGCGCGACTGCGGCCTCGCGGTCCCCGGAGAGGATGCGCACGTCCAGTCCGGCCTGCTTGAGTTGCGCGACGGTCTCGGCCGCGTCGGGCCGCAGCCGGTCTTCGAAGCGCAAAATCACCGCGCGTTGGCCCGGCCGCGCCAGATAAACGCGTCCGGCGGCATCGGCGTCCGCGTCCTCCCGTCCGCACCACGCGGCCGAGCCAAGCCGTGTTCCGTCCGCGCCGCTAAGTCCCTGGCCGGGAAACTCGCGCACATCCTCGGCGGGCGCGACGGCCAGCCAGCGCGCCGCAGCCTCGGCCACGATCGCTTTTGAGTAAGGATGGCGGCTCGCCAGCGCGAGCGAAGCGGCTGCGGTGAGTGCAGCATCGTCGATCTCCGCCCCGTTGACCAATTGCGGCTTGCCCAGTGTCAGCGTTCCGGTCTTGTCAAGAATGACCGTATCGACCTCGGCCAGCCGCTCAAAGCCGTCAGCGGCCTTCAGGATCGTGCCGTTCGCAAAGAACCGTCCCGACGCAACCACCTGCACGGCCGGCACCGCCAGCGCCAGCGCGCAAGGGCAGGTGATGATCAGCACCGCAATCGCGTAGGTCAGTGCGGTTTCCCAGCTAGCCCCGGCGATCATCCAGCCGGTGAAGGTCGCCGCGCCGAAGATATGCACCCAGGGCGCATAGATCCGCGCCGCGCGGTCGGCCAACCGGACATAGGCGCCCTTGGCCTGCTCGGCGGTTTCCATGAGCCTGCGGATTTCGGCGAGCAGCGTGCTGTCATCGGCGGCGCGCACCTCCATCTCCAGCGGCGCGCCGAGATTGAGCGTGCCGGCGTGGATTTCCATGCCAGGCGCAGCCATGCGTGGCAGCGTTTCGCCGGTGATGAGGCTCTCGTCGATCTCGCTTGCGCCCTTGCGGACGATCCCATCGGCAGGCACCCGTTCGCCGGTGGCGATGAGCACGGTCATGCCGGGCGCAAGCGCCCGCGTCGAAACCTGTCGCGGCGCGCCATCGCCTATCACCGTCGCGTAGCCGGCCTGCAGCCCCATCAGGTTCTCGGCCGCGCCCTTCGCGCGGCGGCGCATCCGCTGATCGAGGAAGCGTCCGATCAGCAGGAAGAACAGCAGGGTGATCGCCGCATCGAAATAGACCTGCTCGGTTCCGCGGATGGTCTGATAGAGGCTCATTGACGAGGCCAGCAGGATCGCCAGTGAAATCGGCACGTCCATGTTCAGACGCCCCCCCTTGAGAGCGTCGCGCGCTGAAGCGAAGAAGGGTTGCCCGGAATAGAGGATCGCGGGCAGGGCGATCAGCGCTGACAGCCAGTGGAAGAACGACTGCACCACCGGCGTCATGTCCTGCGCGATGCCGGCCCACACCGAGACCGAAAGCAGCATGACATTGGCCGCGGCGAAGCCGGCCACCGCCATGGCGCGCAAGAGCTGGTTGTCGTCATGCGACGGCGGCGCGTCGTCGGCCAGCTCGGCGGCGTTGAAACCGGCGCTGGCGAGCGCGTCCGTGAGCGCGGGCGCCGAGGTCTTGGCAGTGTCGAAGATTGCGGTGACGCGCTTGGCCGTCAGGTTGGCGCGCGCGCCGAGCACGCCGGGCGTCGCGTTCAGCAACCGTTCCACCTTGGTCATGCACCCGCCGCAATGCATGTTCTCAACGATCAGCGTGACAGTGTCTTCGCTGCCGACGCCGAAGCGGGCGGGTTCCGGGCCGTCCGGCGCTGGATGTGGCGGCGCACCGGGCGCGAGCGTGTCCGCCCTGGCGGCGCTCAGGTCCCCGGCTGCAGCCATAGCCGTTTTTTCATCCTGTAAACGACAGGCATTGCCTCGTCATAGCCTTCGAGCACTTCGAGCGAGGCCAGCCAATTGCCCGCGCCGGGCAGTTCAACGTCCTGGGTGTAGACGCCCGGCGAGGTTTCGCTCAGAAGGATAGTCTGGTCGAACTTGTCGGTCGACGGCCGGCCCACGCGCACACGCACGAGCCGTCCCGAAACTGGCCGCCCGTCGTCCTCCTCAAGGGTGAAGCGAAGCTGGCCGCCGCGCCCGGCAAACTGGAGATCTGCGGTCCAGCCGAGGCGCTCCTGCCGGGCTTCCTCGGCAAGGCGTCCTTCATATTCGAGCCCCTTGCGATATGAGCCCTCGGCGACGAGCCCGTTGAAGGTGGTTACGGCAAAATAGGTGAAGATGCCGTTCACAATGAACATCACGCCGAAAAAACCCATCAGGATGAACAGCACAGTGCGGCCGGTGATCGGGCGGGTTTGCGCAGACCGGGACGTCATTGCGGCCTCCGGAAGGTCGTTGTTACGCTATCGCGCGTTTCTGACTGAGTGTCGTTGATAACCATCTCGAAGGGCGTCGACACATTCTCGAGCGCGGGAAGCTGGCCGGCCGGCACCGTGAGATGCACCTGCAACTCGCGCAGATCGCTGGCGGGCACGTCGATTTCCGGCGCGGCGGCGCCTTCGAAGCCGATGATGTCGATTTGTGCGCCCGGCAGGCCCTGGGCCGTCAATGTGAAGCTGCGCGGCGCATACAGTTTGTTGAGGATCTTGACCGTGTAGCGGTTGCGCACATCACCGTTCGAAAGCTGGATGTACAGCGGGTTGCGATCGCGTTGAACGCTCGCCTCGAGCACCGTCTTGTTCATGAGGCCAACGCCCATGACGGCGAGCACAACTGCAATCATGGCGGCATAGAGCACCGTGCGCGGACGTATCATCCGCGGCGGCGCGCTCTCGCCGCGCTTTTGCGCATCCAAGTTGCGGAACGTGTCATAGGCGATCAGCCCGCGCGGCCGGCCGACTTTATCCATGACCGCGTCGCAGGCGTCGATGCACAGCGCGCACTGAATACACTCAAGCTGTGGCCCGTTGCGAATGTCGATGCCCGTCGGGCAGACGGCCACGCACTGGTAACAATCGATGCAATCGCCGCGGCCCTCCCAGGTATCGCCTTTCTTGTGGGGGCCGCGCGGCTCGCCGCGATGCGCGCGATAGGTGACGAGCAGGGAATCGCTGTCAAACATCGCGCCCTGGATGCGCGGCCACGGGCACATGTAGATGCAGACCTGCTCGCGGGCGATGCCGCCAAGCAGATAGGTTGTGCCGGTGAAGATTCCCAGGAAAATGTAGGCAATCGCGGGCGCAGTGCCGTTGACCAGCTCGACCGCGAGGGTTGGCGCGTCGCGAAAATAGAAGACGAAGGCCCCGCCGGTGGCCAGCGCGATCAGCAGCCAGCTCGCATGGGTCGCCGCCTTGCGCCAGATCTTGTCGAATGTCCACGGCTTCTTGTCGAGGCGCATGCGCGCGTTGCGGTCGCCTTGCCAGAAACGCTCGACCGCGACCATCAGGTCCGTCCAGACCGTCTGCGGGCAGGCATAGCCGCACCAGACGCGCCCGGCATAAGCCGTGACGAGGAACAATCCCAGCGCCGAGATCACCAGGATCCCGGTGATGAAGTAAAGTTCCTGCGCCCAGATATCGAGCCAGAACATGTAGATGCGCTGGTTGGCGAAATCGATAAGGAACGCCTGGTCTGGCAAGTTCGGGCCGCGATCCCAGCGTATCCACGGCAACAAGTAGTAGACCCCCAGCGCGAGGGCCATCACCGCCCATTTGACATTGCGGAAGTAGCCGCGCGTCAGCTTGGGGTAGACTTTCTGGCGCGAAGCGAAGAGTTGGCGATCCTCCGCCGTGTTAACCGCCTTGACGTTCACCTGCTCCACGCCGGGGGCGGCCTCGCGTCTGGAGGATGCGCCGGCGGCGTGCGACATCGCGGTATCGTCAGCCATCTCTAAGCGTCCTGCATCCCTGCGGCTGCGACATCGAGCACTGGCTGCCTACTGACCGCCGCCGAGCGTGTGCACGTAGACCGCCAGCTTCTTGATCGTCGCGTCATCCAGCCGGCCGACAAACTGCGGCATCATCCCGCCGCGCCCGGTCCGGATACTCGTTACGATAGCATCCTTGCTGCCCCCGTAAAGCCAGATGGCGTCGGTCAGGTTGGGCGCCCCAAGTTCCTGCATGCCCTTGCCGTTGTCGCCGTGACAGAAGCTGCATTGCTGCGCGTAAATCTCTGCGCCCCGCTCGGCAGCCTGCTGGTCGTGCTCCAGCCCGCCGAGCGCGCGGACATATTCCGCGGCAGCGTTAATCTCGACGTCGCTCAATATGCCGTCAAGGCCGAAGCGCGGCATCTGGCTTATGCGCGTGTCGATGTGGTCGGACCGGATGCCGTAACGGATCGTCTGGTGGATGTCCTCAAGCGTGCCGCCCCAGATCCAGCTATCATCGTTCAGGTTCGGGTAGCCGGTGAAGCCCTGTCCGCCGCTGCCGTGGCACGGCGCGCAGTTGTCGCCGAATGCGGCCTCGCCGCCAGCCATCGCGAAGCGCAGAAGTTCGGGCTCGCTGCGGATTTCGCTCAGTTCGGCCGTCTCGATCTGCACGGTGAACGCGCTCTGCGCGGCGCGGGCCTCCTGAATTTCGCTGCGCACGGTCGCGCGCTGGCTGTAGCCGAGCAGGCCCTCGGTGTGGGAGCTGATTAGCGGCCAGGACGGGTAGAGGATCCAGTAGCCGATGGACCAGATGATGGTCACATAGAACACGTAGACCCACCATTTGGGGAGCGGCTTGTTGAGCTCCTTCAGGTCATCGTCCCAGACATGTCCGGTTGTCTCGATCCCGGTCACGTCGTCGAGTTCGGGTTTATCCGCCATTGCCCCCTCGCTGCGTGTCTTGCTCCGGCCTGTCGTCCTGGTCCAGCGGCAGCCTCGAGGCGCGCTCGAAGCGCTGTCTGTTGCCGGGCCACAGGGCGTAAATCAGAACGGCCACGAACAGCCCGACAAACAGGATCAGACCGGCGATCTGCGTGACCATGACCAGCGTTTCGTAATCCATCACATTGCCTTATCGCAGATTGGGTCCGGTCTCGTCATAAGTCGTGAAATCGACCAGCGTTCCCAACATCTGCAGATAGGCGACCATGGCATCCATCTCGGTAATCCGGTCCGGGTCGCCGTCGAAATCGCGCGCCTGCGTTTTCGGGTAGCGTTCCTGCAATGCGCCCGCGCCGGTTGCGTTCGGATCGGCCTGCGCGCGCAAGTCGGCCGCAGCATTCGCGATCATCTCATCGGAGTACGGCACGCCTGCGATTCTGAGCGCTGTTAGCCGGTCCTCGATGTCGCGGTAATCGAGTTCGCGTTCAGCGAGAAACGGATATCCCGGCATAATCGACTCCGGAACCAGCGAGCGCGGGTTCTTCAGGTGCTCGACGTGCCACGCATCGGAGTATTTGCCGCCGACGCGCGCCAGGTCGGGACCTGTGCGTTTCGAGCCCCACTGGAACGGATGATCGTACATGCTTTCCGCGGCCAGGCTGTAGTGTCCGTAGCGCTCGACCTCATCGCGCAGGGTGCGGATCATCTGGCTGTGGCAGACGTAGCAGCCCTCGCGGATGTAGATGTCCCGGCCCCTCAGTTCCAGCGGCGTGTAGGGGCGCATCCCCTGCACCTTCTCGATTGTCGAGCCCAGCCAGAACAGCGGCGCGATCTCGATCAGGCCGCCAAGCGATACGACAAACAGGATGCCGATCAGCAGAACCAGCGACTTGCGCTCGAAGGGTTGATGCCACTTCCACATATGCGCGCTCCCTTATTCGGCTGGCGCGGCTGCTGGGCCCTTTGCGCGCAGGGCGGGGGCCGCGGCAACGCCGGGCTGATCGGCGACATCGACGGGCACATCGCCGCGCGCGGTGCGCCAGAGGTTGTAGGCCATCAGCAGCGCGCCGACAGCGAAGATCGTGCCGCCGATCGCGCGGATGATGTAGAACGGGTGCATGGCCTCGACCGTCTCCACGAAGGAGTACTGAAGGAAGCCGAGATCATCATAAGCGCGCCACATCAAACCCTGCAGGATGCCGGACACCCACATCGAAGTGATGTAGAGCAGGATGCCGATGGTCGACAGCCAGAAGTGCCACTCGACCAGCCGCTGTGAATACAGGCCCTGCCGGTTCCACAGCCACGGCACCAGGCAGTAGAGCGCGCCGAAGCTGATCATCCCGACCCAGCCGAGCGCGCCGGAATGCACGTGTCCGATCGTCCAGTCGGTGTAGTGCGACAGCGAATTGACCGCTTTCACGCTCATCAGCGGGCCTTCGAAGGTGGACATGCCGTAGAAGGCCACCGAAACGACCAGCATGCGGATCACCGGGTCGGTGCGCAGCTTGTCCCAGGCGCCGGAGAGCGTCATCAGGCCGTTGATCATGCCGCCCCAGGAGGGCATCCACAGCATCACCGAGAACGTCATGCCCAGCGTCTGCGCCCAGTCGGGCAGGGCCGTGTAGTGCAGGTGGTGCGGGCCGGCCCAAATATAGAGGAAGATCAGCGCCCAGAAGTGCACGATCGACAGGCGGTAGGAATATACCGGCCGCTCGGCGCGTTTCGGAATGAAGTAGTACATCATCCCCAGGAAGCCGGCAGTGAGG
>CAZYUT010000091.1:0-8617 GCA_964650735.1 uncultured Hyphomicrobiaceae bacterium | reverse complement strand
GCTGCGGTTCGTCGCTGGATGGCGTCGGGCTTGCGCCCTCGCCATGACGGCGGCTGGACGCCGCGCCTCGCGCGCAAGCCAAGCAGGGATGTGCTTGGCAAAGCAAAAGCCGCCGCGCGAGGAACACAATCGCCGTGCCAAACGTTACCCCGTCACACGTCGCAACGGATTGAAAACACCTCTTCGTTAACATCCACCCCACGGCCCGCCCGCGCGGCGGCCAACCACCACAAACAGGGAGACAAGACATGCGGACAACCGCCACCATCCTTCTCGCCAGCCTGATGCTCGCTGCCCCGGCCGCGGCGCAGACCACCGGCGCCACCGCGCCCGAAGGCGTCCAGTTCGCCGCCAAGCAGCAGGAGGGCCAGGACCTCGTCAGCCGCTTCCTTGGCACGCCGGTCGTGAACCCGGCGGGCGAGACGCTGGGCAAGGTCAACGACATGGCGCTCAACAGCGCCGGCGAGGTGGAGGTCGTCGTCGTGGGCGTCGGCGGCTTCCTCGGGATTGCCGAGAAGAATGTCGGGGTGCCGTATGGCGCGCTGGCGCGCACGGCCGGCGAGGACGGCAAGACCCAGCTCGTGCTCGACGCCACGCAGGGCGATCTGACCGATGCGCCGGAATACCTTACCGCCGACAACCAGTCGCTGAGCCTGACCCAGCGCCTGCGCGAACAGGCCGGCGAGTTGAGCGAGGAGGCCAAGCAGACCTACGAGAAGGCCAAGGAGCGCGTGATGGAAGAGGCCGAGCGCCTCAATCAGTAGGTCCAAAGGCGCGGGGGCCGATGCGCATAACTTCCGGTTGGCACGATCCTGGCCGGCATCGCGGCTGCGCCGGGGGCGGCGCAATCGCCGTCAGCCTGACGGACCGCGCCAACCGTAGCCCCCGCTCTTTATCGCCCGGTCCTAAGTGGTGCGACCAGGGCGTTGCGGGAGGCGTCATGCCTGGCGCGGCATGGAAACGCCAGGATCATCGCCGGACACGCCTCCCGAAACTTGACGCGGCTGCTGCTCGCCTCCTACGGCTGCTCAGCCACAGCAAGCGCTCCGTCTTCGGTCGTTTCGACGCCATAGCGCTTCGCCATATAGTACAGAATTGCTTTGATCGCAGATTTTAGCACGTCGTCTTTCAAGTTATGGCTCACCTCATCATAAGCCCAAACCATAAAACGCGCTAAGTGTATTGCATCTTGTGATGGAACTTTGCAAATGTGTTCACTGTCGTGGCCCGAGACATCATACTCATACATCGTTTTGACCGCCCCGTTCGTGATGATTGTTTTTTGATACTTGCATCACGCCACAAGACGCTGGACGGTCCAAGATGGGGAAGTTACGTAATCAAAACTTGTGAAGGCGCCGGCAGGCCTTGTCAGTATCGCCCGGCGAAAGCTGGACCGGGAAAAAATTGATCCGGATCAAATTCCGGCCCCGATCCTCGTCCGTTTGCGTGAAACCACCGTCCCGAAAGGCGATATCATCTCCGGTTCTGGCCCAATTTTTCCCTGCGAGTTCTCGAATTGTTGGAAAAAGTGATCGCACAGGAAAAATAACGATTCACGTGAGTGAGGATTCCTTGCTACACTTTTTGTTCACACTTGTGGATATCCACCCTCTGGCGGATATCCTGGATCGACCAGTAGCGTTTTGGAGTAGCGTCATGCGTTATCTGATTAGAGCGGCCGAAACATATATATGTTGCCCTTCAAGCTACCCGGCCGGCTTCCCACAACGTGGACCTGGGCGCGAAACTGCCTAGTGCATCGACGCATTCATTCGTTTCACCGAGCCGCGTATTTGTGAGCGAATGAGTGCGTCAAAGATGGACTAGCCAGATATTTTTTCTCGTGCAGTTTTCGACACCGACACGTGAATGCGATCGTCCTGCAAGCGTGGATCAAGTGTCCGTGTCACTGCACTAGGCGGTTTATAGACAATGTTCGGGATCAACGAGAGCCGCGCTTCTGTTGGCGCCGTGCCGCACACGCATCGTCACGTCAGCCCTCTGGCGTCCTGCGGCTCTGAAGTCTTCGATTTTGGCCTGCCCCAACGCTGGTCCGATCAGACCGGCACCCGGCAGCTTCGACGGAACTACACCCAGAATTGGCAAGCCTGGACAGCCCTGCGATACCGGACCACACGATTCAACGGGGAAATCGAACAATGTCCGCTCAAGACATCGTCTGCATCGTGGACGCGAACTCCGAAGACCGCGACGTTATCAACAGAATCTTGTCCCGTGCCGCCTTCCTGGTGAGGGACTACGAGGATGCCTATAGCCTGCTTGGGGAGATCGCGAGCGTAAACGCCTCCTGCGCCATCATCGACGTTCGCCTTTGCGATGTGAACGCACCTGCGCTCGCCGCTGAAATCGCACGGATCCGGCCGGATGTTCCGTGTGTCGTTACCGCAAATCCTGTGGACATGCCGCTGGCGCGTGAGGCGATAAAGAGCGGCGCTGTGGATTTCTTTGAAAAACCTGTCGAAACAGAACGGCTTCTGCAGACTGTGCGTCATGCCATTGAGAGCCGCCCAGCGCCAGCTTCGGTCGCCAACCAACCCCTGCGGCCCTGCCGGATTGAGCGCCTGACCCCGCGCGAGCGCGATGTGCTCGATCTGCTGGTGCAGGGCTATCAGAACAAGATGATCGCCTATGAACTCGGGATCAGCCAGCGCACGGTCGAGGTGTATCGCGCCCGCGTGATGCGCCGGCTTAATGTCAGCAGCTTCGCTGAACTGGTGCGCATCGCGGTCGAGGAACAGCTTGCCGCCGCGCATCGGCTGGAGGCCCGCCACGAGCGGCACTGAAAGCCTGACCGGCCTTGGTCAAGGCGGGGCCGCAAGCCTGCGCTGAGGCGGGGCACTGCGCTAACACCAGTCCCGTATCATCTCCGTCTCCCCACTTGAGCCGGCCCCGCTGAGGGCCGTTTCCCTGGCGCGCCAGAATGATGCCCATCCAAGTTTGTTAGATTTCTATCTAAATATTCTCATGTTTTCTTCTGAAATTCCAGATTAAATTCAAATTAAATATCTGTATTGTTTACCATGCGCTAATATATGCTCTTGGCTATTCGCGTTAAAAAACTGTATACGTTCATCGTCGCTTAACACTTCCGCTCTCGCGGCGGCAAAGACCGCAACGAAAACACGAAGGCGGACGGCGCGTTTAAAAAACGCACAACATGCGACGCTTTGCAGCCCTTCAGACGGTTAAGGGCCTGCACCGCAACAAAACATCTTAAAAAGGAGTTCAGACATGTCTCATCCCTATTTCGCCAGCTTCGATGGCAACGACACCTACAAGGTCGGCCAGGAGAACGAGCTGGTCGATAACGACCTCAACATGAATGAAGGTTCGCTGTTCCAGAAAGGCCTGTTCAACAAGACCGGCCTCAGCCAGGACATCGACAGCGGCGAAAACGTTCAGGGCAATGGATCGTTGATCTTTGACGGCCCCGCGGGCTTCGGCTTCGGGTCGGATGACAACGACTTCTTCAAGGTCGGCCAGAGCAATCTGCTCGACGACAGCGACTACAATATCAACGACGGTTCGCTGTTTCAGAAGGGCGTGTTCAATGTCACCGGCCTCGAGCAGGAGATCGACAGCGGCGACAACGAGCAGTCCAACCATTCGCTGATCGATGATCACGATGCTTCCGGCGGCTGGAAGAGCAAGTTCGGCTTCGGCGCCGATGGCAACGATACCTTCAAGGTCGATCAGACCAACTTCATGATCGACACCGATCAGAACGCCAATGTGTTCGAAGGCGCTCAACGCGGCTTCCTGAACAAGACCGGCGTCGATCAGGACATCGACAGCGGCGGCAACAGCCAGAGCAACACCTCGCTGATCGGCGATTACGGCGTTCAGGGCTTCGGCTACGACGACAATGATGCCTTCCATGTCAACCAGGCCAGCCTGATGGCCGACGCCGACGAGAACGTGAACCTCGTCGAGACCGGCCAGTTCGGTGCGCTGAATGGCGGCTGGTTCGATCAGGACATCGACAGCGGCAACAACAGCCAGTCCAACTTCTCCGAGATCTGGGACGGCTAAGTTTACGGGCGGGAAGTGCGCGTCCCCGCGCGGGGCGCGCACCTTCCTCACCTTTTCCGGCAAGCGCAGGAGCGGATGATGAGTGCGGATGGGCTTTCGGGACTGGCAGTTGACGATTTGGGCCGCAGCCTGCAGGGCTGGCAGATGCTCGGGTGGCAATTCGAGATCCCGCACGCGCCGCTGACCGCAACGCTGCTGGAACCCGGAGCGACGCCAGGCACGCCCCCGGAGTTCGCGCCGGTCCCCGGCAACGCGCCGGCGGTCGCTGAGGATGCGCCTGAAAGCGATGCCGCTCCCGGCGATGCGGACACTGGCGCAGCCGCCCTGCTCGAAACCCGCGCGCCTGCCGCGATCGATACGGATGACGCGCCGCGCGAGAGCCTGCGCGGGCTGGACGGCGGCCTTTCGGCGGGACCTGACTATGAAGCGGCGATCGCGCCAGGCCTGGCGAGCGCGGGTGACGCGCCGGCAGCCGGAGGCGGCGGTGGCGGCTTCAACGTCCTCGCCGCTTTTGAAGCCGTTCAGAGCGTGGTCGAGGACATCGCCGATTTCTTTGAGTTCAACATTATCTTCCAGCTCAATGTCCTGCTGGACAGCGACTTTGTCGCGCACGAGGTCGTCGCCGCGAGCGATCCCAGCCTTTTTGGTCTCGGTTTCGGCCAATGGGCGTTCACGGGCGGAAACACGCAATCGAATAGCGCCTTGATCGTGGACGCGGACGACTACGGCGATTTCGGCTGGCTCGGCGGCGGCTACCACGAAACCAATGCGATCTACAGCTTCAACGCCCTCGATGACGGCGACATCGCCTTCAACCTTGTCAGCGGCTTGGACCTGAGCGGCGTGCAGAGCATTGCCAGCGGCGGCAACGTCCAGACGAACGAAGCTGCGATTTATTCGCTGACCGGCGGCATAGGCCCCGTCCCCGAAGGCGTGCAAATCGGTCCAAACGACACGGTCGAATACAACATCACCACACAAATCAACTTCATGAACGACAGCGACATCGTCAGCCAGCACATCGGCGGCGGCAGCGGCGCGCAAACGGCGAGCACTGGCGGCAACAGCCAGTCCAACGCCGCGCTTCTGGTCGACGACAATGCCGCGCCCGGCCACGACGTCCCCGGCAACTACTACGAGTATAACCTTATCGTTCAGGCCAATTTCATGGATGACGGCGATCATGCCGGACAGTTCGTCGACGCCGGCACGACTGCGCAACAGATGCTGGAGACCGGCCTCTACACCGATGACGAGACGCTGCCGCATGGCCTTTATGGCGAGGCGTTCGTCTGAGCCCGTTTGAAGAGGACCTGAAGACATGTCCCACACCGAAACCAGCCCCGGGCGAACCACGCGCCTGAAGCCGGCCGCCAAGACGGTCCGGCAGATGCCGGAAGGACACACGGGCGCTGACAACCTCAATGCGCTGAAGACGGGCCTGAATATCTGCCGGCGCGGTTTCCTCAGCGTCGGCGTGTTCTCGGTGGTCATCAACCTGTTGATGCTGACCATCCCGATCTACCTGTTCCAGCTTTCGGACCGCGTGCTGACAAGCCGCAACACCGACACGCTCATCATGCTCAGCGTGGTGGCTGTCGGGGCGATCCTGGCGATGGTGATGCTCGACATGCTGCGCCGGCTGATGCTGTCGCGCATCGGCACGCGGCTGGAGACCACGCTGGCCGGCCCAGCGCTGGCCGGGGCGCTGCATGGACAGGCTGGCCCGACCTCCGCGCAGGCGCTGCGCAGCCTGCAGCAGGTGCGCAATTTCATCATCGGCCCGGTCATGCCGCTGATGTTCGATGCGCCGCTCGCCCCGCTCTACTTCGCGGTGGTGTTCCTCATCCACCCGACGCTCGGCTTCATTGTCCTCGCGGCGGGCCTGCTGCTCTGCCTGGTGGCGATCATCAACCAGCAAATCACGGCCGCGCCCTTTGCCGAAGCGGGCGGCCACGGTCAGGCGGCTGAAAATCAGGCCGAAGCGTTGTCGCGCAATTCCCAGGCGCTCACTGGCATGGGCATGATGAACGAGGGCATCACGCTGTGGGGCCAGTCGAACGCGCAGGCGCTCACCGCGCTTATCCGCGCGCAGGACCGCAACGCCTATCTGAGCGGCTTTTCCAAGCTGGTGCGGCTCCTGACCCAGATCGCCGTGCTCGGCACCGGCGCGTATCTGGCGCTGCAGGCCCAGCTCACTGGCGGCATGATGATCGCCGCGTCCATTATCGCCGGGCGCGCGCTGGCGCCGATCGAGGGCGCGATCGAAGGCTGGCGCAGCTTCGTTCAGGCGCGTCACGCCTACAAGCGCGTCAAGTCGCTGATCGACCCGCTCAGGAACCAGGAGACCCGCCTGTGGCTGCCGGAGGCAAAGGGCGAGGTGCATGTGGAAAAACTGCTCCATGTCCCGAAGGGCGGGCGCGACCCGGTGCTCAACGGCGTCAACATGCTGCTGCGGCCGGGCGAGGCCCTTGCGGTGGTCGGCCCGTCGGGCGGCGGCAAGTCCACCCTGGCGCGCATCATGGTCGGCGGCATCGCGCAGACGGCGGGCAAGGTCAGGCTCGATGGCGCGGAGCTGAAGAACTGGAACCCGCGCCAGCTTGGCGAGACGATCGGCTATCTGCCGCAGGACGTCGAGCTGTTCCCAGGCACCATCAAAGCGAACATCGCCCGGCTGCGCGAGGACGCCAGCGACGCCGAGGTCTACCGCGCGGCGCAGCTCGCCGGCGTTCACGATATGATCCTGCGCCTGCCCCAAGGCTATGAGACCATCATCGCCGCCGACGGCAGCCCGCTGTCAGGCGGGCAGCGCCAGCGCGTCGGCCTTGCCCGCGCATTCTTTGGCGCGCCGAAGCTGCTGGTACTCGACGAACCGAATGCCAATCTCGACGTGGAGGGCGAGCAAGCGCTGCGCGCCGCGCTGAAACACGCCAAGGCGCAAGGCATTACGGTTGTGCTCATCACCCAGCGCCTCGCCGTTCTGGAGGCGGTCGACAAGGTGATGGTCCTGAGGGACGGCCGCGTCGCCGGCTTTGGCCCGGCCAACGAAATCGTCCCGCGCCTGCTCTCGACCCAGCAGGCCACGCAGCCGCAACCGGAATCGCAGCGCGCAATCAAGGCTCGCCACGCCGGCACGAATGCGGCCTTTGGCCCGGCCGGCGGGGTCCAGACCGTGACCGGCGCGGCCAATGTCAACTTCCAGCAATCCTGAGGAGAGACCGAGATGCTTCAGGAATGTCCGAACCTGAATGACTGGGGCAGGAGCGTGCCACGCGGCCTTGGCAAGGCGACCATCGCGGGGCTTGTCGTCCTGGCCATCGGCATCGGCGGTTTCGGCGTCTGGGCCAGCACCGCCCCGATCGACGGCGCGGTTGTCTCCAGCGGGTCTTTCGTCGCCACCAGCCAGAACAAGACCGTCCAGCATCTGGAAGGCGGCATCCTCGAGGACATCCGGGTGCGCGAGGGAGATCATGTCAAATCGGGCGCAACGCTCGCGGTGCTTGACGACACCAAGGCGAGAGCCACCCTGGAGCGGCTGCGCGTGCGGCTGCGGCGCTTGCAGGCGCTGAGCGTGCGCCTTGAAGCTGAGACGAGGCTGGCCGAGCACGTCAACTTCGGCAGCCTGGCTGAAGCGGCGAAGACCGACGCGATACTCACCGGCGTTCTCGAACGCCAGCGCAACGAGTTCCGCTCGCGTCTCACCCAGCGGCTCGACCAAGAGCGCGTGCTGGATCTGGAGATTTCAAGCCTGAGGGAAAGCGTCCGCGGCTTTGAGACCCGGATCGCGGCTTTGCGCACGCAGCTTGGCCTGATCGAGCAAGAGCTGGCCGACAAGCGCACGCTGCTCGAGAAAGGCCTGATGCGCAAGCCGGAGGCGCTGGCGCTGGAACGCCAGCAGGCCCAGCTCGAAGGCGAGATTGGCACGCTGCGCGCGCGCATTGGCGAGGTGAAAGAGCGTATGGCGCGCGCGCAGCAGAAGATCGTGCATTTGCGCAGCACTGCGGTCAGCGCGGCCTATGAAGAACTGCGCAATGTGGAAACGCAGATTGACGACATCCGCGAGCAGATGCGCGCCGCGCAGGACGTGGTCGCGCGCTCAGACATCCGCGCGCCGGTCGCGGGCACCGTGGTGGAGCTCATGTACCACACGCCGGGCGGCGTACTGAAGCCCGGCGGCACGCTTCTCGAGCTGCTGCCCAGCAATGATGATCTCATTATCGAGACGCGCGTGCGCCCAACAGATATCGACAACATCTCGGTGGGGCAGCACGCCTATATCCGGCTCACGGCGCTGAACCAGCGGACAACGCCCATGATCCCTGGCAAGGTCGAATATGTCTCCGCGGATTCTGTGAGCGAGAACGCGGCCTCCAGCCGCGAAAAGGCGACCTTCGTCGTCCGGGTGAAGCTGGACAAGGCGCGCGCGGCCGAGATCGCGCATTTCGACCCGCGGCCGGGGATGCCAGCCGAGGTCTATATCAAGACAGGCGAGCGCACCTTCTTCGACTACCTCATGCGCCCGCTGACGGACACGTTGACCCGCGCGTTCCGCGAGAGCTAG
>CAZYUT010000090.1:0-8672 GCA_964650735.1 uncultured Hyphomicrobiaceae bacterium | reverse complement strand
GACGACACATCGCGGGCTTCGTTGCGGATCGTCGCAATGACCTGCTCCTCGGCCTTGTCGATGCCGCGCTTCAGGTCCATCGGGTTCATGCCGGCTGCCACAGCCTTCAGGCCTTCACGCATGATCGCCTGGGCAAGCACCGTCGCCGTGGTCGTGCCGTCACCGGCAGCGTCGTTCGTCTTCGAGGCGACCTCGCGGACCATCTGAGCGCCCATGTTCTCGAACTTGTCCTCAAGCTCGATCTCCTTGGCGACAGTGACGCCGTCCTTCGTGGAGCGCGGCGCGCCGAAGGATTTTTCGATGATGACGTTGCGGCCTTTCGGGCCCAGCGTGACCTTTACCGCGTTGGCCAGCTTGTCGACGCCGCGCATCATGCGCTCGCGGGCATCGGTGGAGAAACGAATGTCCTTAGCAGTCATGGTTGTGTTCCTTACTTGTCCTGTGTTGGCTCACGATCTGTTTGCGGGCGCCTTTAGCTTTCCAACACGCCAAGCAGATCGGATTCCTTCATGATCAGCACTTCTTCGCCGTCGATCTTGACCTCGGTGCCGGACCACTTGCCGAACAGCACTTTGTCACCCACCTTCACATCCAGCGGGACAATCTCATTGTCATCGCCCCGGGCTCCGGGGCCGACAGCGACAACCTCGCCCTGCTGCGGTTTTTCCGCGGCTGTGTCGGGAATGATGATGCCGCCGGCGGTCTTCTGGTCTTCTTCGAGCCGCTTGACGGCCACGCGATCATGGAGTGGACGAAATTTCATCATTGTTCTCCGTGTTTTTCGCTCCTGAATGCCGGGCACTGCGCCCAAGCGCCCGTCCGGCAACAAGACACTCAGCGAGACTTTGTTAGCACTCTCCAACAGTGAGTGCTAATCACACTCCGGGGAATATGTCCGCCCTTCGCGCTTGTCAATAGATTTCGACGAGGTTTGCACCTCGAACGAGGCCTGCGCGCACGGAAATTCGCTTGCCTTGCGCGGCGCCCCTGCCTAGCCTCGCGACAAAGCACCGTGCGCGGCGGAAAGCTGGCCGGTTTTATCAATCGAGGGAGGTTCCAGATGGGCTTTCTGTCCGACTCGCTGGCGCGCGTGAAACCATCGCCAACCATCGCCGTAACGCAGAAGGCGCGCGACCTGGCCGCGGCGGGACACGACGTGATCGGCCTGGGCGCGGGCGAGCCGGACTTCGACACGCCCGACAATATCAAGCAGGCCGCCATCGCCGCGATCGAGCGTGGAGAGACCAAGTATACCGCGGTGGACGGCATCCCAGAACTCAAGATCGCCATCTGCGAGAAGTTCGAGAACGAGAACGCGCTAAGCTACCAACCGTCTCAGGTACTGGTCGCGCCAGGCGGCAAGGCGGTCATCTACAACGCGCTGATGGCAACGCTCAACCCCGGCGACGAGGTCGTCATTCCGGCGCCCTATTGGGTGTCCTACCCCGACATGGTGCTGCTGGCTGGCGGAACGCCGAAGATCGTGCCGACCACGCTGCAGGACCGCTTCAAGCTGACGCCTGAGGCGCTAGAAGCTGCGATTACGCCAAACACCAAATGGCTCATCTTCAACTCGCCCTCGAACCCGACCGGCGCCGGCTATACCCATGACGAGCTGCACGCGCTCACCGATGTGCTTCTGCGCCACCCGCATGTCTGGGTGCTCACCGACGACATGTATGAGCACCTGGCTTATGACGGGTTCAAATTCGTTACGCCAGCACAGGTCGAACCTGGGCTCTATGACCGCACGCTGACGATGAACGGCGTTTCCAAAGCCTATGCGATGACCGGCTGGCGGATCGGCTATTGCGGCGGGCCGGAGCACCTTATCGGCGCGATGCGCAAGCTGCAGTCCCAATCAACCTCGAACCCCACCTCGATCAGCCAATGGGCAGCCGTCGAAGCGCTCAGCGGCCCGCAGGATTTCATTGCCGAGCGCGCGCAGGTGTTCAAGGAGCGCCGCGATCTGGTCGTCTCGATGCTGAACCAGGCGAGCGGCATCGAGTGCCCAACGCCCGAAGGCGCGTTCTACGTCTATCCATCCTGCGCAGGCTGCATGAACAAGACAACGCCGAAGGGCAAGACGCTGCGCACAGACGAGGATTTCGTGACCGCGCTGCTGGAGGATGAAGGCGTCGCGGTCGTTCACGGCGAGGCGTTCGGCCTGTCGCCGTTCTTCCGCATTTCCTACGCGACCTCGACAGAGGCGCTGGAGGAGGCTTGCAGGCGCATTCAGCGCTTCTGCGCAAGCCTCACCTGAGCGGCAAGGCGGCTTCGCCTTGCGTGGCGCGCGCGTTCGCGCTTGCCAGCTGGCGCGGTTATCGTCTATTTGCTTCGGCGTCGGGTGTTAACGGGGGATTACCAATGCAATTGTCGCCGCCGACCAAACTGACTTTCCGCCTCTCGCTGCTGATCGCCATTTTGGCCCTGGCAATCGAGATCGCTCCCCAGTTCGTGCCGGCTCTGACGCAGTACGCGTTTCTTCCCGGGTTCTGGGTCGCGATGGTCGCGTTCCTGCTTCTCGCGCTCGGCAATGTCCTGAAGGGCTTTTGACCGCGGGTCCGACTGAACCCACGGGTTGAAGGAGGGGCTGGATGCGACTTTACCGGCCACGGCTGAGCGTATTCCTGATGTCGGTCATTCTGGCTGGCCTCGGCGTGGCTGGCGTCGTGCACTACATTCCGTTTGTCACCGACGTCTCGTTCTGGCTGCTGCTTGCGGGCTACATCGTTCTGATGCTCGGCGTTCTCGCCGACGGCGTGTAGACCGCGCCTGATTCGCTCATCGGCGCGCCGAACTGTGTATAAGCTGTGGGTATCCAGCCACAGTCGCGCGAAGGTGCTGATTCACCGGCAAGTTCAGGCATCGACAACCCTATTTGACAGTGCATCACCTGTTGCGTGTGCAACACAGAATCACAATCTCCTCGGGATTCCTCGTTCTTTAACAAGTGCTTAAGACTTCGCGGGAGAAACTTGCATCCGCCGCGGCATAGAGCCATGTTAAGCGTAGCAGCGGGAGTAAGACCTATGCGCAAAATGTCGTTGACACTCATAGCGGGGCTTGCCGGCTTCGTGCTCGGTTCCGGCGCAGCATCGGCCTTCAGCGAGGTTGATGGCGCGCCATCCGTGCCCGGGACGGCCGTGGTCGAAGCGCCGGCCGAACTGAGGTCCGCCCCCGGCACGCCAGTGCAGGATGAACTCCCCGTGCTGCGCATGATCGACCCGACCTCGGCCAGCCCGTCCGCTGGCGAGGGCACGCCGCTCAACATCCCCGGGATCGGGTACATCGGAACCTTGCCGAAGTTCGACTTCGGGCTTGAACTCCTCTACGGCGCGCCCGACGACACGAAGTTCGAGATGAAGGACGTGCCGGGCGCCGCCGACAAGACCGGCCAGCCAGCAGAGGACGATGTGGTCATTCGCGGCACGCTCAAGCATCGTTTCTAGAGCGTGTTCAAGGAAATCGGAGTTGGCGAACGCGCTCTCAGTCTTGGTTGTACCGCACTTTGGCCGCTACGCCCCCGCCGTAGGATCCGAACCCACTACCGCGATCCAATTTTACTGAGAACCCTCTAAGTCCGCACCGCTTGCGAGCAATCCGCGAGGTGCGAACTGCTTCTCGTGCGAGACAGGTGCAGGGTTAGAGCGTTGGAGCCGTACCTCACTTCGATCAAACAGGTACGGCATTAATCGTCAGCCGACGATTTCACTCTCATCAAAGCACAGCGCGATTTCTTGCGCCGCGTTCTCCGGGCTATCTGAACCATGCGCCGAGTTGCGCTCGATATTCTCGCCGAATTCGGCGCGGATTGTGCCAGCCTCGGCTTCGGCAGGATTGGTCGCGCCCATGATCTCGCGGTTCCTGACCACCGCGTTCTCACCTTCCAGCACCTGCAGCACGATTGGTCCCGACGTCATGAAGGTGACGAGGTCGCCATAGAACGGCCGCTCCTTGTGCACCTCGTAGAACTTTTCCGCCTGCTCGCGCGACCAGCGCACCCGCTTCTGCGCAACGACCCGCAGGCCGCCCTCTTCCAGCATAGCGATGATCTTGCCGGTGATGTTGCGCTCTGTCGCATCAGGCTTGATGATAGACAGCGTCCGCTCAGTAGCCATCTGGAGTTTCCTCTTCGTCGGATGTGGACCCGGGGCTGCTTATAGCCGCCGCGCCCGCACCGGACAAGGCCCGCACGCACCGCAAACCGCAAACAAAATCCTTGCATTCGCCGGGCACGTCTCAAACCTTGTCAGCCATGCTGCACATCAACGATCTGACCTATCGCATCGAGGGCAAGCCGCTGTTCGAAGGGGCCACAGCCGCAATTCCCTCCGGCCACAAGGTCGGCCTGGTCGGCCGCAACGGCACGGGCAAGTCCACGCTCCTGCGCCTGATCACAGGCGAGATCGCGCCCGACCAAGGCAGCATCACGATTCCGAAGAACGCGCGCATCGGCCAGGTCGCGCAGGAAGCGCCCGGCGGGCCGGAGAGCCTGCTCGACACGGTGCTGGCAGCGGATACCGAGCGCATGCGTTTGCTCGCCGAGGCAGAGACTGCCACCGAGCCGGAAAGGATCAGCGAGATCCATCTGCGCCTGAACGATATCGACGCGCATTCAGCCCCGGCGCGCGCGGCAAGTATCCTCGCTGGCCTCGGCTTCGACGAAGCCGCGCAAGCCCGCTCCTGTTCCGCCTTTTCCGGTGGCTGGCGGATGCGTGTGGCGCTCGCTTCGGCGCTGTTCGCCGCGCCGGACCTGCTGCTCCTGGACGAGCCGACCAACTATCTCGACCTTGAGGGCGTGATGTGGCTGGAGACCTTCCTGCGCAGCTACCCGCACACGATCATCGTCGTCAGCCACGACCGCGACATCCTCAACAGCTCGATGGACGCGATCCTGCATCTGGAGAACCGCAGGCTCACGCTCTATGCGGGCGGCTACGACAGGTTCGAGGAAACCCGGCGCGAGCAGCAACGTCTGCAACTCAAGCTGAAAAAGAAGCAGGACGAGATGCGCCGGCACATGGAAGCGTTCGTCGAGCGCTTCCGCGCCAAGGCGACGAAAGCACGCCAGGCCCAGAGCCGGCTGAAGGCGCTGGCGAAGATGCAGCCCATCGCCGCGGCGGTCGAGCAGCAGGTCACGCCATTTCATTTCCCCTCGCCGGAGCGCCCGCTGGGCAACCCGCTGATCCGGATCGAGAATGCCTCGGCAGGCTACGACCCGGACAGGCCCGTCTTGCAAAATTTGAACCTGAGGCTCGATGTTGACGACCGAATAGCGCTCCTCGGTGCGAACGGTAACGGCAAGAGCACGCTCGCCAAGCTGCTGGCCGGGCGGCTGGAGCCGGGCGCCGGGCACCGGCGCGCGTCCAAGAAGCTGGAAACCGGCTTCTTCGCTCAGCACCAGATGGACGATCTCGACCCCGCAAAATCGCCCTATGACTACATCGCCGCGCGCATGGAAGACGCCACCGAGGCGCAAAAGCGCGCCAAGCTCGGCCAGCTCGGCTTCGGCGCGGACAAGGCGGACACGAAGTGCGAGAAGCTGTCGGGCGGCGAGAAGGCGCGGCTGCTCATGGCGCTTGCCGCCTTCGGCGCACCGCATCTGCTGATCCTCGATGAGCCGACCAACCACCTCGACGTCGACAGCCGCGCGGCGCTGATCCAGGGGCTGAACGAATACGACGGCGCGGTCATCCTCATAAGCCATGACCGGCATCTGATCGAAGCCTGCGCCGACCGGCTCTGGCTGGTCGCGGACGGCACAGCGCTGGTCTATGACGGCGACATCGCCAGCTACCGGGCGCAGGTCACGGGACCACGACAGAGCGCGCGAACCCCGTCGGCCGCCTCCACCGCGCGGGCCAGCCGCACCGACGGCCGCCGCGCCGCCGCCGCGCGCCGCGCCGATCTGGCCCCGCTCAAAAAAGCGATCCAGCGGCACGAACGGCAAATGGAAACGCTTCAGGCCAAACTCGCCAAGCTCGACGAGAAGCTGGCCGACCCGGCGCTGTACGACGGGGCGCCGGAACGGGCGCGCGACTATGCCCGCCTGCGCGGGGAACTGGCCAAGGAGCTGGAGCAGGTGGAAGAGGATTGGCTGGCCGCGAGCGAAGCCTACGAGACCGCGTCAACAGTGGACACCGCTACTTCGTCGGCTTGACGGTGAAACCCTCCGGCGCGGCGCCGCCGTCTTGAATGACCTCGATTTCAGCGACCTGTGCATCACGCGGGCCGAACCGGCAGCGCTCCAGCATCAGGTCCACCTTCTCGGCCGGCCCTGCGAAAACCGCCTCGACAGCGCCGTCGCGCCGATTGCGCACCCAGCCGGACAATCCGAGCTGTTCCGCCTGCTCTTGTGTCCACGCGCGGAAATAGACGCCCTGCACGCGGCCGTGGATGAGCACATGGACCGTGCGCTGATCAACCATTCACGCTCCGGCTCCTCTTCATTGCGGAAAGCGCGCGGGCCGCCGACGCCCCAGATATTGCCGCGCTGTGCCGTGGGCGCCGATCGGCCGTCGCGGCAGCCAGCTTTCCAGATATTCGATGTATGCGGCCGGCAGTCCGAATTCGCGCGCGCCCGGGAGCACGGCGCTCAGGAGGTAGTTCGGCCGCGCCACCCCCGGAATGTGCCGGCTGCCCGTGTAGACAAACGCGCCCGCATAAGCCTGCCCGCGCGCGACGCTCAGCCGGCGGCGGAAATAGTTGCGCCAGCGCAGGCCTTCATAGGCATCCAACGCCCGAATGTGCCTAAGGGTGCACCACCAGAGCACACCGTAGACGTGGTGATCGGCATCAGGCCAAATCGACGCGGCGCCGCGCTTATTGATAAGAAAACGCCAGCCATCGAGCCGCGCCGGCCCGACCGCCCGCGCGCCGGGGCAACGCATGCGCATGACCCGCGGATGCATGTTCGAGCCATAGGCGAAATACAGGATCATCCGGGTCGCGCGATCCTATATTCCCAGGATCTGCTTCTTCTTGCGGTCGAACTCATCTTGCGTGATCACGCCCTCGTCGCGCAGCCGCTGAAGCTCGCGCAGTTCGTCGCTGAAGCTCTCAACGCGCCCGCTGCGGGCGCTTCCGGTTGTGTCGGATCCGCCCGGGTCAAACCCGGTTTCCGGATTCGCACCCCCAGCCCGCGGGTCAGGGCCGAACCGATTCTCGCCCGCCTGACCGGGCACCGCGCCGAGGTAGATGATCGGCCCGAGCGTGAGGATCAAGCCGACGATCATCATCACGATCCCTTCCGGGCCAAACGGCGGCGCGGCGTTCGAAACCGCGCTGCCCGCCATCGAGGCCAGAAAAAGCGGGATGATCCACCAACCCGACACGCCGACATCGTGCAGCCGTTTCGCGGAGGTCGCCAATGAAATCCAGGTGGCTACGGCGAACGCTGCCAGCAAGATAACGATCGCCGGGATATTGGCCGGTCCCGCTGGCGGCCCTCCGCCCGGTCCGCCCGGCGTGAGCAGCCGAGCAACGAAACCCGCGAAGACGATGATGACAAGCTGGACGAGAAACGCCAGCCACCAGCGGCCGCGGCCGATGCGCCCGTAAAACGTGAAAAGCCATCTGGCGGACGACATAACACCCTCGCTGCTTTGCGCCGATTGCCGAGCCGCCAGTCTGACGGCAAACGGCCGGCTACTCAAATTCCATGATCACGTCGTCGACGGCAAGGCTATCGCCAGGCTTGGCGTTGATCTTGGCGACGACCGCGTCACGTTCAGCGCGCAGGATATTCTCCATCTTCATCGCCTCGACCGCGCAGAGCCGCTCGCCCGCCTTGACCTCCTGCCCCTCGCCCACGTCGATCGACACCACCAGCCCCGGCATCGGGCACAATAGCGTCTTGGAGGTGTCGGGCGGCTGGCGCTCGGGCATCAGCGCAGCAAGCTCCGCCTCGCGCTCGGTGAACACATGGGCGCGCAGGCGAATTCCCCGATGCGTCAGCTCGTAGCCGTTCAGCAGCGGGCGAAGCTGAACCGCGACAGCGCTCCCGTCGATCTCGCCCTGCCACACCGGGTTGCCGGGCCACCATTCGGACGTGACTTCCACCGTCCGGCGCACCGCGCCCGCGGCGTCCAGGACGTCGATAATAGCATGGCCGTTCTCGTGACTGCGCACCGCCAGCTTCCCGCTCACTCCGCCGACATTGGCCACGCGCACTGGCGCGAATTGCACGGCCTGCCCGCTCATTTGCCCGGAAATCTGCCTGCGCCGCCGATTGCTTAAATCGTCAATGAATACAGCGGCGATCGCGAGCATTTCGCGCTCCTCCCCGCTCGGCTCGCGGGGCGCGAAGCCGTCCGGGTATTCCTCCGCGATGAAGCCGGTCGACAGATCGCCGGCGCGCCAGCGCGGATGCTGCATGATGGCGCTCAGGAACGGGACGTTGTGTTCGATACCGTCGATGAAGAAGTTGTCGAGCGCCCAGGCCATGTGGTCGATCGCGGCGAGCCGGTCCGGCCCGTGCGTGCACAGCTTGGCGATCATCGGATCGTAGAACATCGAGATATCGCCGCCCTCCTCGACGCCGGTGTCGACTCGAATGGTGCGGCCTTGATGCGCGCCAGCTTCCGGCTCGCGGTAATGGACCAGCCGGCCGATCGAGGGCAGAAAGTTGCGGTTGGGGTCTTCGGCATAAATGCGGCTTTCGATGGCCC
>CAZYUT010000089.1:0-8940 GCA_964650735.1 uncultured Hyphomicrobiaceae bacterium | reverse complement strand
AGCTTGCTGCGACCAATGCGTATTACGAGAAGATCGTGTCGCTTCAATTCGCGGCGTGACGGCTTAGCACGTCTCGACCTGGCAGCCGCTGGCCGGCGAGCGAACGCGCCGTCTGTGGTGGTGAGCCCAGCAGGGTTCGAACCTGCGACCTACTGATTAAAAGTCAGTTGCTCTACCAGCTGAGCTATGGGCCCGTCCTTATTGACAGCGAAGTTTTTGGCACGCTTTACGTGGCCTGTCAAACGGCCCTCTGGCGCACTGCGGCGCGCCCTCAGCGGGGCGGGTCCGCGCTCGATCATGACCTCAGCCGTGGCGCTTCAAACTGCGGTTGTAGCCGCCCAGATCGCCCCCCGGCGTGCCGCTCTGCGCCTCGTCAAAATCTGGCGGGAGCGTGATGTCGGGACGGCCACTGGCCGCCCTGGGCTGGCTCGATCCTTCCGCAGGCTGCCCAGCCGCGCCGCCGCCAAATTGCGCGGCACCGAACCACACCTGTATCAATTGATGTTCATCGTCGGTCAGCTCAAGCCCCGCCTTCAGGCAACGCGACAGGATGACGTCCCGGTAAGCGCGCGCAATTGCCGCCGCGGTGCGCGAATGTTCGAGCCAGGGGTCCATGTCATCGACCGCGCTTATCACGAAAGCGACATCCTGCTGCGCGAAGCGTACGCCATTCTCCTCCGCACGGGCCAGAACGGCGTCCACGGTCCGCCCGGGCTGAAAACCGCGTTCGCCAACCTCCCCGGCAATCAGGTTGAACAATAGCTGGTACTCGCTGGGCGGCAGCGGCGGCGCCTTGGAGGCCTCATAGATCCGCGTGATCGAGTTCTGCAGGTCCGACAGACGGTTGCCGCCCGGAGCTTGCGGCGTGGCCCGCTGCAAACCGCTCTGACGCTGCTCATCCTCCGCGGCACCTTCAACCTGATGGCGCGCCGGGTCGTAGACCGAATGCGGCGGCGCTTCGCTCAGCCGCAGATGGTCCGGCAGGTTGCGCGACAGGAAATTGAGGAAGCCGCCGCAACCAGCCCAGTTGGTGCCTACCGTCTTGGCGTGGCCAAGCTCCTTCATCGCCCGGTTCGCGAGATAGGCAATCGGCACCGGCTTTTCGGCTTCGCGCGCGGCTTGAACCACGAGGTCGAGAATCTCAGCGCCGATCTGGCGGAAATCATCCATCAGCGCGCGGATGGTCGGCTCTTCAATCTGACCAGCGCCTGCACGGGCCGCCTGTGCCTCACGCTTGCCCACTGCCGGCATCCGTCCTGAGGGATCATGCCCGAGCGCCTGATGCACCGCTTGTCCCACGGCGCGCGCCGCCTCAGCCTGGCGGTCGTCCCCGCCGAGCGTCCCGCGATCCTGCCACTCAGGCGCGGGCAGAGCATCCGAGAGCAGGAACTGGACAACATCTTCTTCCTCGATGCGCCCGTCGCACAAGGCCGTGTAAGGCTGGGCGGTGTGGTCGTTGGAATAGATCACGCACTGGCGGTCATATTCGCGCAGCCGGTGCAGCACGGGCGTGAAGTCGGCGTCGCCGGAGAGCAGGATGAACTCGTCGAAATGCGTGCGATGCTCGATCATGTCCCGCACGTCAATCGCCATGCGGATGTCGGAACCATTCTTGAGCTGCGCCGTCAGCGGCGGGCAGTCGATCACCTCGAAGCCAGCGCGAATAAAGTGATGGCGCACGAAGATAAAGGAGTTGGGATCGTTCGGCCCGTCGCGGCCCGAACGGCGCGGCACCGGATTGCCGTACACGCGGTTGACGACCAGCCGCCGGCGCGGGGCTAGCGCTTCGGTCTCACGGCGCACCAGCCGGTCCGAGACGAGCGCCTGCAACCAGATCCCCGGAGCCTGCGCAAAGCGCGCCGCCGCCTCTTCGCTGCGCCGTTTCAGCGAGAGATAGACGTTGTCGTAATCAACGAATAACGCGGAGAGGAATGATCCCCTTTGCTCCGCCTGCATCAGCTTACCCCACTGTTGCGCCAGCCTTTCGCAGGCGCGCCGCGTACCTCGTTTGCATCCGGAGTCGCCAATGGCCGCGAACAGCTGACGCCGCTCGCTCATCCGCCCTCATGGCCCGTTCGGGCGGCTCCGGTCTCAACGCATTTTATGGGGGCTTTGATCCTGATCGCGAAGAGAGTGCCGCATCTTTCGCCACCGGCGGATAAAACCCACGCCCCTCGGGAATGGCTCCCGCATTTTCATTAAATGCGAAAGGCCGGGCCGGAGCAAGCTCTCACCGGCACGGCAGCAGACCACGCAGCCTTCATCCACATGATGCCCGCATTTAATGCCGGTTCCTGCGCTGGCGCAGTTCGGCCCACACAGCCTCGTCCGAGGCGTCCTCCATCCCCAGAGTCCGGCGGATTTCATGCGAGTCAGGGCGCAGGAACGGGTTCGTGTCCAGCTCTCGACCCAAAGTTGTGGGTAAGGTTGGCTTCCCGTCGCTGCGCAGGCGGCGCACCTCCGCAGCGCGCTCCTGCAGCGCGTCATTGCCTGATTCGACCGTCAGCGCGAACTCGGCGTTTGTCAGCGTATATTCGTGACCGCAGTAGATTTCGGTGTCGCGGGGCAGGCGCATAAGCTTCTGCAGCGAGTGCCACATCTGCGCGGGCGTGCCTTCGAAAACCCGCCCGCAGCCCAGCGAAAACAGCGTGTCGCCGGCGAACAGCAGCCCGGCCTCGGGGAAAACGTAGACGATGTGGTCGAGCGTGTGGCCCGGCGTTTCAATAACTCGCGCCTCATGCCGGCCGAATTCGTAAGTCTCGCCCTCGCTCAGGGCCACATCGACGCCGCTGATTCGCCCCTTGGCCGGGCCGGCAACAGTGCAGCCCGTCTCCCGTTTCAGCGGTTCAATGCCGGCCACATGGTCCGGATGGTGGTGCGTCACGAGAATATGCGTCAGGCTCCAGCCCTTTACGGCGAGCGCCTCGCGGACCGCATCGGCCTCGGGCGCGTCGATCGAGGCGGTGAAACCGGATTCCGGGTCGTGCAACAGCACACCGAAATTGTCCGAACGGCACATAAACTGGTAAACTTCAAGCATTGCGGAGGGTCCTCTTGCGACGATCTGGTTGATCCAAACGTAACATCTGCCGGTTGGGGCGCAATGGGCACAAGGCGCCTCCCGCCGGTCAGCTTGGCGTGGTCGTCGCCTCAGGGGTGGGTGAAGCTGTGATGCGTCCAGGCTTGCAAGACCTTCTCGATTTCTATGCCGGCCCCCTCGGGCATGTGGCGCGGCACCTGATCGCGCTGCGCATCCGCTCGCAGTGGCGCGACGTCCGCGGGCTGTGCGTGGCCGGGGTGGGCTACGCGACGCCATACCTGCGCGCGCTGAGGGCCGAGGCCGAGCGGGTCATCGCGCTGATGCCGCGGCCGCAGGGGGTGATCTATTGGCCAGGCGACGGGCGCAACATCGCCGCTATGTTCGAGGAGCCTGACCTGCCGCTACCGGACAACTCAGTTGATTGCCTGCTGGCGGTGCACTGCCTGGAGTTCAGCGACGATACCGACGCGCTGTTGCGCGAATTCTGGCGGGTGCTGAGGCCGGAAGGGCGATTGTTGCTGGTGCTGCCCAACCGCAAGGGCCTTTGGGCGCGGGCGGATCACACGCCGCTTGGCGCCGGGCACCCTTACAGCGAAGGACAGATCACCCGCCGGCTGGAAGGCGCGATGTTCTCGCCGCAGGCAAGCCTGCCTGCGCTGTTCCTGCCGCCGGTCAGTTGGCGGGTCATGCTGCATTCCGCGCCCGCGTGGGAGCGCGCGGGGCGGCGTATCTGGCCGGCGCTGTCGGGTGTGCTGGTGATCGAGGCGCGCAAGGAGCTTCATGGCCTGATCGGACCGGCCGAGGTCAAGCTGCGCCCGGCGGTGGCCCGCCCCGCGGTCGCGCGACCGGCCATGGCGCGGCTGTCAGCACGGCCCGTTGCGAGCGCCGATCACTTGCGCGTGAGCAGAAACACCGCCTGCTCGCCGAACAGGTTTTGCCAGCTCAGCGGCAGGCCAATGCGTAGCGGACGGCCATAGGAGTTGAGCGCTACAGGCTTGACAATCTTCGCATCCACTTCATCGCACAGGCTGATAAAATCCTTGATCGTGCAGAAGTGGATGTTGGGCGTGTCGTACCACTCATCGGGCAGGTTTTCGGTTTTCGGCATCCGGCCGTTGAACAGCAGTTTGAAGCGAATGCGCCAGTGCCCGAAATTCGGGAACGAGACAATCGCATGGCGTCCAATCCGCAGAAGCTGTTCCAGCACGTATTTCGGCCGGCGCGTCGCCTGCAGCGTCTGGCTCAGGATGGCGTAGTCGAACGCCTGATCGGGGTAGTTTTCCAGATCGCGGTCGGCATCGCCCTGAACCACTGACAGGCCTTTGGCGACGCAAAAGTTGACGCCAGACTGGCTCAACTCCACCCCGCGCCCGTCAACATCGCGCACCGTCTCCAGCAGCTTGAGCAGATCGCCAGTATCACAACCGATGTCGAGCACGCGCGCGCCCGGCTTCACCATCTCGGCGATGAGAAGGTGGTCAACGCGGCTGCCTGTGCCCGGTGTGCGTGCGTCCATGCGCGCCCCTCCCCTACAGTCCGCGGCGCTCGGCAGCAGCGCTGAGGAAGCCGGAGACGGCATCGAACAGCTCCGGCTCATCCAACAGAAAAGCGTCGTGACCCTTGTCCGACTCGATCTCGACGAAGCTCACATTCGCCGCCACGGCGTTCAGCGCCTGGACGATCTCACGGCTTTCGCGCGTGGGATAGAGCCAGTCGCTGGTGAACGAGACCACGCAGAAGCGGCTGCGCGCCGTGCGGAAGGCGTGCGCCAGGCTGCCGCCGTGGTCCTTGGCCAGGTCGAAATAATCCATGGCGCGCGTGATGTAGAGATAGCTGTTCGCGTCGAACCGGTCGACGAAGCTCATGCCCTGATGGCGCAGATAGCTCTCGACCTGGAAATCGGCGTCGAAGCCGAAGGTGACGCAGTCGCGGTCCTGCAGGTTGCGGCCAAACTTGCGGTGCAGCGCCTCATCGGACAAATACGTGATGTGCGCGGCCATGCGCGCCACTGCAAGGCCTTTTCGCGGGCGTACGCCGGCTTCGAGATAGCGCCCGCCGCGCCAGTCCGGGTCGGCCATGACCGCCTGGCGGCCAACTTCGTGGAATGCGATGTTTTGCGAGGAATGCCGCGCGGCCGTGGCGATCGGGATTGCGGCGAACACCCTGTCCGGGTAGCTGGCTGCCCACTCCAGCACCTGCATGCCGCCCATCGACCCGCCGACGACCGCGAACAGCGAGGGGATGCCGAGCCGCTCGATCAGCCGGGCTTGCGCGCGGACCATGTCGGCGATGGTAATGACCGGGAAGTCGAGGCCATAGGGCTGGCCAGTCGCCGGATTGAGCGAGGCCGGGCCGGTCGAGCCCATGCAGCCCCCGAGGACATTGCTGCAGATGACGAAGTAATGATCGGTGTTGATCGGCTTCCCCGGCCCAACCATGCGCGACCACCAGCCCGGCTTGCCGGTCAGCGGGTGCGTGTCGGCGGCGTATTGATCACCGGTCAGCGCGTGGCAGATCAGCACGGCGTTCGTGCGCGCTGCGTTCAGCTGGCCATAGGTTTGGTAGGCTATCGAAAACGGCGCGAGCTCGTGCCCGCAGTCCAGCCGGATCGGCGCGTCTTCGCCAAAGTCTTCAATCGCGCTGACAGGGATGAGCGCGTGGTCGGTCGGATGTGTCAGGTCGTTCTGCAACTGAGATTATCGCTCCGCTTCCAGTCCGGGCGCAGGGGCGCAAAACCAACTGCGCCAATCTCGCGAGGGGCCGGGTCGCAGAAAGCGGCGGCCTTTTAGCGAGTTGTTTAACGTGGCTGCAAGCCGGCCGGCCAAATCACCACGCCACATAAATATGCTGCTAGCGCACTTTTTTCAATTCGCGCGGGACGCAAACGGGCGCAGACCAGGCTTGCACGGCGGCGGCACTGGTCCGATCATCGGATATTGTCAAGCCACGTCATGGACCAGAACGGACCCGAAATGGAACAGTTACTCGAACGCGCCGCGCAGCCTGCCACACTCGCCGGTCTGACCGACATCCTGAAAAGCCTGATCCGCGCCCCGGCGGTCGTTGGCGCCGAGCATTCCTTCTTCCGTGTGCTCCAGCGCGAACTGGAAGAACGCGGCGCGAAAGTGACATGGTACGAGGGCCTGCTGGTTGCGCGCAGCGAACAGGCCGGCCCGGCCATGATTTCAGCGCATATCGACCGGCACGGGTTGGTCTGTACCGGGCCAAGCGAGTTTCAATACGCCGCTTTCGTCTCAGGCGGCCGCTCGGACCTGCTGGGCAATTCGGTGTCCGAGGAGTTGATGCTCACCATCGCCGATCGCTTCGATGACATGCCGGTTTACGGCTATGAACCATGGTCGGGTGCCTACCGCGGCGCGGGGATGATCGAGCATGGCTATATCTGTGAATACCGGAACAACCTGATCTTCGATGTGCGCGGGCTGGACCATCTGGTTGCCGGGACGCCGGTGGCATTCCGCGACACCCTGAGCGTCAGCGACGGGCATCTGAGCGCGCAACTCGACAACGTGCTCACGGTCGCCATCCTCGTTTACCTGTTCGAGCTTGGCTTTCGCGGCACCGCTTTCTTCACCGCGCAGGAGGAAGCGGGGCGAAGCTGGCGCTATCTGCTGGAGTGGTTCCGGCGCTTCGGCGGCGCATCCAACGAATTGCTCGTGCTCGACACCAGCCCGTATCCGAGCCAGGAAGACGCCGACCGCCAGCATGTCGTGCTGCGCCACCGCGACGCCAACGCGCCGTTCGACCAGGGCTTCACCGCGCGCATCGAGGGCCTGTGCCGCGAACACGGCGTCGCTTTCGACTACAAGGATGCGTATATCGAGCGGTTGAACGCCGAGCGGCTGGCGGCCGGCGAGGAACCCCGCTCGCTGGGCAGCACCGAGCTTGGCCGGGTGATCGCCGCCTCGGAGGGGATGGTCAGCGGCACGACATTGCAGCTTCCCACGGCAGGCTATCACACGATGAGCGAAACGGTCGCCATTCCGGCCTGCGAATCGCTTATCCGGCTACTGCGCGCTTACGCCGAATTCTGAGGATGGCCGGGAGCGCATGGCATTGTCTTATCGGCGCGCCTCGCCTATCACGGGCTTATGAACATGCAACTGAAAGAAAAGGCCGGATCCGCCGCGCCCCAGCCGCGCCCCGGTCTGATGGACGTCCCCCCCTATGTGCCGGGCAAGAGCAAGCTGGCGGACGGCGGGCCGGTCATCAAGCTGTCGTCGAACGAGACGCCGCTGGGCCCGAGTGTGCGCGCGGTCGAGGCGTTTCGCACGGCGGCGGCCAACATGGAGCGCTACCCCGACGGCGGCGCGACCGAGCTGCGCGGAACGCTGGCCGCGCATCATGGGCTAGATGCCGCGCGGATCGTCTGCGGCGCGGGGTCGGACGAGCTGTTCCACCTGCTGGCGCAGGCCTATCTCTCAGCCGGCGACGAGGCGATCTATTCCGCGCATGGCTTCCTGGTTTACCGCATCGTCATCATGGCGAGCGGGGCGACGCCGGTGGTCGCGCCGGAGCGGGAATACCGCGCCGACGTCGATGCGATCCTCGCCGCGGTGACGCCGCGCACCAAGGCGGTGTTCCTCGCCAACCCGAACAACCCGACGGGCACCTATCTTCCTTCCGCCGAGGTGCGCCGGTTGCGCGCGGTCCTGCCGGGCCATGTTCTGCTGGTGCTGGACGGGGCTTACGCTGAATACGCTCCGGGCGCGGATTTCGATGACGGCGCGGCGCTGGCGGACGAGACGGCGAACACGGTGATGACCCGCACGTTCTCGAAGCTCCACGGGCTGGCGAGCGCGCGCGTCGGCTGGGCATATTGTCCGGCGGAGATCGCGGCGGTGCTCAACCGAATTCGCAGCCCGTTCAACGTGTCTGGGCCGGGCATGGCGGCGGCGGTGGTTTCGGTGCAGGATACCGCGCACACGGAAGCGGCCGTCGCGCATAACGCCCGGTGGCGCGACTGGCTCACAAACGAACTGCGCGCGGCGGGCATCCCGGTCACGCCGAGCGCGGCGAACTTTCTCCTCGCCCATTTCGATGCAGAGGGCGCAAAAACCGCCGAGGCTGCTGATGCCTGGCTTCAGGCGCGGCGCATTATCGTGCGCAAGCTCGACGCTTACGGCCTCCCGAATGCCTTGCGCATCTCCATCGGGCGCGATGACGACAACCGCGCTGTGGCCGCCGCGCTCAAGGACTTCATGGAAAGCTGATCTGATGAAGCAGCATTTCGACCATGTCGCGCTGATCGGCCTGGGGCTGATCGGCTCCTCGCTGGGCCACGCGATCAAGCGCCATGGGCTGGCCCGGCGCGTGAGCGGCACGGCGCGCTCGGCGGCCACCCGCGAGACGGCCATGCGGATCGGGTTCGTCGATGACGTTTACGAAGACCCGGCGGATTGCGTGCGCGGGGCCGACCTTGTCATCCTCTGCACGCCGGTCGGCACCTTCGGCGCGCTGGCTGAGAGAATCTCGCCTGCCCTCAAGCCCGGCGCAATCTTGACCGATGCCGGCTCGGTCAAATGCTCGGTGATCGAGGCGGTGGCCCCGCACCTGCCTGAAAGCGTCCACTTCATCCCCGGCCACCCGATCGCCGGCACGGAATATTCCGGCCCGGAATCCGGCTTTGCCGAGCTGTTCGAGGGGCGCTGGTGTATCCTGACACCGCTACCGGACACGGACGACGACGCGCTCGCCCGGCTCAAGGCGTTCTGGGAAGCGGTGGGCAGCGAAGTCGAGATCATGACGCCGGACCATCATGACCTTGTGCTTGCCATCACCAGCCATCTGCCGCACTTGATCGCCTACAACATCGTCGGCACGGCGTCGGACCTTGAGACGGTCACGGAGAAAGAGGTCATCAAGTTCTCGGCCTCGGG
>CAZYUT010000088.1:0-8996 GCA_964650735.1 uncultured Hyphomicrobiaceae bacterium | reverse complement strand
TTCTGGCGCGTTGATGCGCTGCACTCTCAGAGCGCAGTTGTAGTCTCTTGGCTCAGACAAGGCAAGCCCCGACTGGCCCGCACGGCCCTCACGCGGTCGCCCGCTCCTTGACCGCTTCGCCGCCGTCGGGCAGCTCGATCCGGAAGGTCGCGCCTGCGGTGTTGTCGGCCAGTTCGATGCGCCCGCCATGCGCCCGGACCAGTTCGGACGCGATGGCCAGACCCAGCCCGGTGCCGCCGTTGCGCACTGAACCGCGGAACGCGGCGAACAGGTTCTCCTGCGCCCTCGCCGGGATGCCCGGCCCGCTGTCCGCGACCTGCAGGCAAATCATATCACCATCGCGGCGCGCCTTGACGCGGATTACGGCTTCATTCCCGTTGTCACTTTCCTCGAGAGCCTCGCAGGCGTTGCGCACAAGGTTCGCGACGACCCGATAGATTTGATCGCGATCGGCATAAACGTCCAGCCCGGCCGGGACATCAATATGCCAGGCGATGCCATCGCGCGGCAGCATCAGCGCGTCGCCGACCTCTTCGATCAGCGGGCGCAGGGCGAAACGGGCGCGCTCGGGCGGCGGCTCCTCGCTGCGGCCATATTTCAGCGTGTCGGAGCATAGCCGGATCGCGCGGTCGAGCGAGGCGATCAGCTTCGGCGCGAAGCGCTGCACCGTGGGATCAGGGATTGCGCCCATGCGGTCCGAGATGAGCTGCGCGCTGGACAGCATGTTGCGCAGGTCGTGATTGATCTTGCTCACGGCGAGGCCGAGGGCGGCCAGCCGGCTCTTCTGGCGCAGCAGACCGCCGAGCTGGCCCTGCATGTCCGCCAGTTCGCTTTCGACGATCCCGATCTCGTCGGAGCGCGTGGACGGCGTGATCACCCGCGCGGGGTCCTCGGGGTCTTCACCGAAGTCCATCATGTTCTGCGTCACCCGCGCAATGGGCTTCACCAGCAGCCAGTTGAGCGAGAGATAGACCAGCGTGGCGGCGATGAGAGAGATAATGAGCGAAAGCGCAAGAATGTTCAGCGCATAGCGAAAAAGCGCGGCCTTCAGCAGGCTCTCGTCCAGGATGATCTCGATGAAGGCGCCGTCGCCGGCCTGCACCGGCCCGATGACGCGGATCATGCGCCCATCCGGCGCGAAGAACGTATGAAGCGCATCGCCGATCAGCGCAAACCAGGAGGCTTCGCGCAGGTCGTAACTTGCATCCACGCGGCTGGGCATTTCCCGCTCCAGCAGCAGGCTGCGGAAATCTTCGCGCTTGAGGGCGACCGCCTCGACCTTTGCGGTGTCGAGCAGGTCTTGGCGCAGCGCGGTGTCCAGCGCGCCCATTGGCGCGGCCTCAACCGAGAGCGCGGCGATGCGCGCAGCCATCAGGCGCTCGTTCAGCCATGTCTTGCGGTAATTGGCGACCGACGGCACGAAGATGAGCACTTCCGCGATCATTACGAACAGGATCGTCAGCCAAAGAAGCTTGGCCGACAGACCCATGCGGATCACGCGCTGCTTGGGCGGAGCTCCATTCGAGGTCTCTGGCGCGGCGCCTTGTTCGACTTGCTTCGCGCCTGTGCCGGGCAGCAACACGGTCACGGCGTTCCCCAGAAAACAGTTGTCCGTCCCGCGCAACCGCGCGAGCGAATTCCGATAACTGCCTTATGGTTTACCCCAATTTCCGCAGCAAGCCAATGACGCGCCGGATCATCGGGTTCGTCAGGCTCGGGGTATAGAAGTTGATCGCAGCGCGCTTATTGATTTCTGCAAGCGTGGGATAGGGCGAGACAATGCTGGCGAGCGCGCCGATCTGCATGCCCTTGTGCATCGCCAGGCTCCACATCTGGATCAGCTCGCCAGCGTGCTCACCGACCATGCTGGCGCCAACGACGCGGCCGCGCTTAGTGGTGATCACCTTCACAAAGCCGTCGGTGGCCCGTTCGGCCTGCGCGCGGTCGTTGTCGCTGTATGGCCAGCGGTAAACGTGGATGCTGCCGTGTTTTTTGCGCGCTTCCTCCTCGGTGAGGCCGACCTGCGCCAGTTCGGGGTCGGTGAAGGTCACGCGCGGGAGGATGTCATTGTTGACCTTCGCAGGGATGCGGAACAATGCGTTCTTGATGACGACGCTGGCGTGGTAGTTGGCGACATGGGTGAATTGCAGCCCGCCGATGACGTCGCCGATAGCGTAAATCCGCCTGTTGCTGGTGCGCAGCCCCCTGTCGACCTTGATGCCGGTGCGGTCATATCGGACGCCTGCGCTGTCCAGATTCAGCTTGTCGATGTTCGGGCGCCGGCCTGTTGCCAGCATCAGGTGCGAGCCGTCGAGCGCATAGGACTGGCCGCCGCGCGTAAAACGGACCTGAACGCGCTCGCCGAACGGCTCGAAGCGCTCGACCCGCGCGTCGGAAATGATCTCAACGCCCTCGGATTGCATCTGTCGCAGCACCACTTCGGCCAGCTCCGGGTCTTCCTTCGCCAGCGGCTTGAATGCCTCTAGCACCACGACCTCGCTACCAAGCCGGCGGAAGGCATGCGCCAGCTCCATGCCGATCGGCCCGCCACCGATCAGGATCAGCTTCTCGATCTTCCGTTTGTTGTTGAAGATCGTTTCGTTGGTGAAGTAGGGCACCCGCTCGATGCCCGGGATCGGCGGCAACGCGGGTGAGGAGCCGGTCGCGATGACGAAACGGCGCGCCTTGATTTCGCGCCCGTCGGCAATGACCGTCGTCTTGTCGCGGAAGCGCGCCTCGCCCTTGATGACGGTTGCGCCCAGCCCTTCGAAGCGTTCAACCGAATCGTTCGGCGCGATGGCGGCAATCACCTCATGGATGTGGTCGTGGACCCGGTCAAACTCGACGGCCGGTTCCAGCGGCTTGATCCCGAACGGGCCGGAGGCGCGCATCGCATGCGCGCGCTTGGCCGCGGCGATCAGCGATTTTGACGGCACGCAGCCATAGTTCAAGCAGTCGCCGCCCATCTCGCCGCGCTCGATCAACACGACATCAACGCCGAACTGCGCGGCGGCCGCCGCGACCGATAGCCCGCCGGAGCCTGCACCGATCACGCACAGGTCGGGCGTTAATTGCTCCGCCATCAAGTGCCCCCTTGCTTCGCGCGAACGCAACGGATCTGCGTCACGCCGTTGGTTGTTTCCTCAGTTTCTTGACGATTGCGGGGATGAGCGCAACGATTCCCAGCGCGGCAAAGGCGATCAGAAGTTCGGTCGTGATCAGCGTGCCAGGATCAAACTGCAAGCTGCACGCGGGATCATCCATCTCTCGCGCGGCCTGGCACGCCTGAAAGGCTTCGCGCTGGGCCGCCAGCACGCTGTCCAGCCCGGCGCCGGCAAAGGCGAAGGCGAAGGTGCCGGGAATGATCCCCAGCGCAGTCGTGATGATGTAGATGCGCAGCGATACTCCGAGCAGTGCCGGCGCCAGGTTGACGATCCAGAACGGGAACACCGGGACAAGGCGCAAGAACAGCAGATAGCTCAGCGCATTTTCCTGAAAGCCCGCGCGAAACCTGTCGAGCCAGGGGCCAGCGCGCGCCGCTAGCGGTTCGCCGACGGAAGTGCGGGCGATCAGGAAGATCGCGGTCGCCCCCAGCGTCGCCGCGACAACAGTGATCAGCCCGCCGATCAGCCAGCCGAACAGCAGCCCGCCCGCGACCGTGAGCACGGCTCCGCCCGGCAGCGAAAGCGCCACCACGACGACATAGACCCCCGCGTAAACCGCCAGTGCCGCGAAAATATTTTCGCCAATCCAGGCCTGCAGCGCCTGCTGGTTCAGCGCGAGTTGCTGGAACGAGATCAGGTTGTGCCAGCCCTGCGAGAGGATCAGGCCGGCTGCGCCGGCCAGCACGATCAGCGGCATCAGCCGGCGCCACAGCGGACGCCGCGGCGCGGCCTCGCTGAGTTCCGGGCCGCCTGCTTCTGGCTGCGGTTCGTCGCGCTCGTTGTGCGAAGTCAAATGTTGGGCTCCGTAATCGGCAGCGTTGAGTTTACCGCCATTCATCCCTCAGGCTCCAGTCGTCCTCGTTATCGTCAAGGGCCCTGCGTTTGCCGCTGCGAAACGCGCGTGTGCTTTGAGCGCGGGCGCCTGCTTCTTATGTACGGGAGACCCGGCAGCGCGGGAATGCCCTGTCAAGCGCTCGTGATGAGATGTGGCCTGAGGTGATGAGCGCGTGAACCTGGCGTGGTCTGGACAGGCGGAACGAACCGACCCTATAACCACGCAAGGATTGAACAGACAAAAGAACAGGGAGATCGAGGGTGAAACGCACGTTTCAGCCCGGCAGGCTCCGGCGAAAGCGCAGGCACGGGTTCCGCGCACGCATGAGCACCAAGGCCGGGCAAAAGATCCTGGCGCGGCGTCGTGCGCGCCGGCGCAGGAAGCTGACGGCATAGGCGGCGCGGGCCGCGATCCGAGGCCGGTGCAGATGGCGCGACTGACGACATTGAAAGACAGGCGCGAGTTTGTCAGGTTGAAGTCCGGCCGCCGCTGGGTCACGCCAGCGTTTGTTCTGCAGGCCGCGCCGCGGGCGCAGGACTGCGAAATCAGCGGGCCGCGCTTCGGCTTCACGGTTTCGCGCCATGCCGTCGCGCAGGAGGGGCCGCAGGGACGCAAGCGCGGGGGCGCGGTGCGCCGCAACCGGGCGCGCCGGCGGCTGAAGGAGGCGGTGCGGCGGGTCGCGCCGGTCGATGCCCGGCCGGACTACGACTATGTCGTGATCGGACGGGCGGCTGCGCTGGACCGGGATTTCGAGGCGCTCCTCAGGGATTTGCAGCAGGCGTTCCAGAAGGTGCACAGCCGTGACGGGCGGCCGCAACGAAACAATGCGTCTCAGCGGATCCAAGACGCTTGAAATTGCTGGCGCGGCAGGTTTCCAACGGCTAAACGGGCCCTATATCTACAGCAATTCGGACGCGCGGGAGCTTTCCAGGTTTCATGGACGAGAAGAACCGTAATCTACTGCTGGCGGTCGCCCTGTCAGTCATCGTGCTGTTTGTGTGGCAAGCGCTGGTCATCGGGCCGCAGCAGCCGCCGGCCCAGCAGCAGCCTCAGACAACGCAGCAAACGCCTGCGCAGGGCCAGGCCCAAACCGGAACCCCATCCCCGTCGGCAACAGGCGAGCCAACGGCCGGTGCGCCGCGCTTGCCTGCAGCCACGTCCTCGCGCGAAGCGGCCATCTCCGAAACACAGCGCGTCCCGATCGATACGCCTAGCCTGCGCGGCTCCATCAACTTGAAGGGCGGCCGCATCGATGACCTGACGTTGAACAAGTATCGCGTCGCGGTTGATAAGGACAGCGCGAACGTCACGCTCCTGTCCCCATCGGGCAGCCCCGCGCCCAACCGCGCCTTCTATGCTCAACATGGCTGGACGACCGCCGGCGGCGGCATGAACGTCCCCGGGCCGGAAACCGAGTGGAGCATGGAAAGCTCCGGGCCGCTATCGCCTGGCAATCCGGTCACGCTCGTCTATGACAACGGTCAAGGCGTGATTTTCCGCCGCATCATCGAGGTGGACGAGAACTACATGTTCACCGTCACCCAGAGTGTGGAGAACAACACCGGCGAGACGCTCCAGCTTTTCCCTTACGGTCTGATCGCTCGCCACGGCATCCCTCCAACGCAGGGTTTCTTCATCCTGCATGAAGGGCCGATCGGCGTTCTCGGCGAAGCGGGGCTGGAGGAATTCGACTACAGTGATCTTCTGGAAAGCGCCGCGCCGACGACCTATTCCGCAACCGGCGGCTGGCTGGGCATCACAGACAAATACTGGGCAGCCACCCTTATTCCACCTCAGGACCTGGCGTACGACGCGCGCTTCGTCGGCGACGGGCAAGGGATGCAGGCGCGCTTTCAGACCGACTATCTTCTGCCGGCAGTTCAGGTTGCTCCAGGCGCCACGGGCGAGGTGACATCGCGGCTGTTTGCCGGCGCGAAGGAAAGCAGCCTGATCGACAGCTACGAGGCGGACCTCGGGATACAGCAGTTCGAGCTGCTGATCGACTGGGGCTGGTTCCATTTCATCACCAAGCCGCTCTTCATCGCGCTGGATTTCTTTTACAGTCTGGTTGGGAACTTTGGCGTTTCGATCCTGATCGTCACGTTGCTCATCAAGCTCGTGTTCTTCCCGCTGGCGAACAAGTCGTACGAGTCGATGAGCAAGATGAAGAAGCTCCAGCCTGAGATGATGCGCCTGCGCGAGCTTTATAAAGACGACAGGATGCGTCAGCAGCAGGAGCTGATGGAGCTGTACAAGCGCGAGAAGGTTAACCCGATGTCGGGTTGCCTGCCGATCCTGATCCAAATTCCGGTGTTCTTTGCGCTTTACAAAGTGCTGTTCGTCACCATCGAGATGCGCCACGCGCCGTTCTTCGGCTGGATTCAGGACCTCTCCGCGCCGGACCCGACGAGCATTTTCAATCTTTTCGGGCTGCTCCCTTATTCGGTGCCCGACTTCCTGCTGATCGGCATCTGGCCGATTATCATGGGCGTGACGATGTTCATCCAGATGCGGCTCAACCCAATGCCCGGCGATCCCATCCAGCAGAAGATCTTCACCTGGATGCCGGTGTTGTTCACCTTCCTGCTCGCGACCTTCCCGGCCGGGCTGGTGATCTACTGGACATGGAACAACATCCTGACGATCGCGCAGCAGTGGTACATCATGAATCGCCAGGGGGTTGAGGTGAACCTCCTGGAGAACATGGGGCTGGACAAGCTGTTCAACAGGCGCGGAGTTGGCGGCTCCAGCAAGAGTTGATCGTGACGTCAAGCGCCGAGGGGCTGTTCTCCGCTCCGATCACCTTCGTCAAAGGGGTGGTGCGCCTCGACGGGCTGCCAGACGAGCCGCAGCCCGAAATTGCCTTTGCGGGCCGTTCCAACGTTGGCAAATCCAGCCTGCTGAACGCGCTTACCGGTCGCAAGGCGCTGGCCCGCACCTCGAATACGCCGGGCCGCACGCGCGAACTCAACTATTTCCGCGTTGACGAGGTTCTCCACATCGTGGACATGCCCGGCTACGGATACGCCAAGGCCCCTAAAGCCCAGGTCAAGGGGTGGAACGAGCTTATTTACGCTTACCTGCGCGGCCGCCCGCAGCTCAAGCGGGTGTTCCTGCTGATCGACGCGCGCCACGGAATCAAGAACACTGACAAGGATGTGCTCGCGCTGATGGATGAGATGGCCGTGTCGTATCAGGTGGTGCTGACCAAGATCGACAAGATCAACGCGGCGCAGCTCCAGCGGGTGCACACAGAGACGGCAGCGCAGATTGCCAAGCACCCGGCGGCGCACCCAGAGATCATTGCGACCTCATCGCAGAAGCGTCTGGGCATCAGCGAGTTGCGCGCGGCCATTGTTGCGCTGATCGCCGTCGATCAGGTCTGATTGCTGCCGCGCGGATGCGCCCTGGCGTAGACCTTGAGCAAGGCGTCCCGGTCGACATCGGTGTAGATTTGCGTGGTCGAAAGGCTGGCATGGCCGAGCAGTTCCTGGATCGCGCGCAGGTCTGCGCCACTGCCCAGCAGATGCGTGGCGAAGGAATGGCGCAGCGCGTGCGGCGTCGCCGTGGGCGGCAGATCTAGCGCCGCGCGCAGCCGCGCGATCACAAGCTGCACGATGCGCGGGCTGAGGCGGCCGCCGCGCACGCCGATAAACAGTGGATCATCGCTCATAAGCGGATACGGGCAGGCCCCGAGATATTGCGCGACAGCCTCCTGCGCGACGGGCAACACCGGTACGATACGCTCTTGCCCGCCCTTGCCGTTCACGCGCAGCACGTCGCGCGGAGGGATGGGCGCATGGCGGCGGTTCAACGTCAGCGCCTCGGAGATGCGCAGGCCCGAGCCGTAGAGCAGCAGCAGCACCGCCTGATCGCGGTAGCCGACCCACGGGGCGCGCACGTCATCCTCGCCGCTTTGCGTAACAACGGCCCGCGCCTTATCTTCGGTCAGCGGGCGCGGCAGCGATCGCGGCACGCGCGGCAACGCCACCGCAAGCACGGCGCGGTTTTTCAGGTGTCCGGCGCGCTCCAGGTGGCGGAAGCAGGCCCGCAGCGCCGACAGGCTGCGCGACAGGCTGCGGCTCGATGCGCCTTGTTCGCGCCGCCACGCCATGAACGCGCGGAACTCGGCGGCTGTCAGCATATTGAAGTCTCGCAGAGCTGGGGGCGCGCCGAGATGTCCGGCCAGAAAGGCGCAGAACTGACGCAGATCGCGCGCATAGGCATCCAGCGTGTTCCCCCCGCTGCCACGCTCAAGCGCGAGGAACGCCAGCCAGCCGCGGATCGCCTCGGCGGCGTCCGGCTGTGCGGGAAAGTCCAGATTTTTCGGCATAACCGTATTCATCGGCGCGACGCTGCTTTCCTAACTCGGCGGCAAAGGCTTAAAACTACCGGTGCTATGGTTGACGCAGTGTTAATCCGCAGGCGCAAGCCATGACGGGGCTGTCTGGCGCAGCGCAGGCGCGGCTTGATCTTGACGAGCCGCGGGCGGGGCAGGTGCGCACAGTGCCCGTGCTGGTGCCGCTGGCGCTCGACGAGGCTTACGACTATCAGCCGCCCGAAGGCGATCTGCCGCCGCCGGGGACGTTCGTGCGCGTGCCGCTCGGCTCGGCGCGGCGGGTCGGGGTGGTCTGGGGCGCGGCGCGCACGGCTGATGTCCGGGCGAAGAAGCTCAAATCCATCATCGAGGTGCTGGACGCGCCGCCGCTGCCCGCAGTGTCGCGGCGTCTGGTGGATTGGGTGGCGAGTTACACGCTCAGCCCGCGCGGTATGGTGCTGAAGATGATGATGAGCGCGCCGCGCGCCTTCGAGCCGGAAGGCCCGCGCTTCGGGTATCGCGCCGCCGGCGCGCCACCGGAACGGATGACCCCGGCGCGGGAGAAGGTGCTCGCCGCGGCTGCCGATGGCGCTGTGCGCGCAAAGGCGGAGCTGGCGCGCGCCGCGGGCGTCAGCGCGGCAGTGATCGAGGGGCTGGCCGCCGCCGGTTCGCTCATCCG
>CAZYUT010000087.1:0-9036 GCA_964650735.1 uncultured Hyphomicrobiaceae bacterium | reverse complement strand
GCGGCTATTTCATTATGGCCGCGCGCGCACTGGGGTTGGATTGCGGGCCGATGTCGGGCTTCGACAATGACGGCGTGGACCGCGAATTCTTCCCCGATGGCCGCTACAAGTCGAATTTCCTCTGCAATATCGGCTATGGCGACGAGAGTGTGCTCTTCCCGCGGCTGCCGCGCTTCGAGTTCGATGAAATCGCCAGTATCATTTGATAGCGCGCGGAGGCGGGCATGACCCTGCTCGCCATCGACACCAGCATGGCGGCCTGCTCGGCGGCGGTCTGGCGCGATGGCACCATCGCGCGCCGTTTCGCTCGGATGGAGCGCGGCCATGCCGAGGCGCTTTTCCCCATGATCCGCGAGGTGATGGATGAGGCGGGCGTGAGCTTTGCCGATCTTCGCGCAATCGCGGTGACGCGCGGGCCGGGCAGCTTTACCGGCGTGCGGGTCGGTGTTGCGGCGGCGCGCGGGCTGGCGCTGGCGGCGGACAAGCCGGTCATCGCGGCAACCAGCCTGGAGGTTATCTCGCATGGCGCGGCCCAGCGGCTGACCCCTGAACAGGCGCGTGAGCCATTCATTGTGGCAATGGATGCGCGGCGCGGCGAGTTGTATTGCCAGCAGTTCGCGGGCGGGCGCGCGGTATCGGATGCGCAAGCGCTCTCGCCTGAGGATTGCGCCCAGACCCTGCCGCATGAGGCGTGCATCGCGGTGGGCAGCGGCGCTTCGCTGTTGGCGAAGGCGGCCGGGGCGGACGGTCGGGTCATCGCGCTCATGCCCGACGCTCTGCCGGATGCCGCCGATCTTGCCGCGATCTGCGCCGACCGGGCGCCCGAGACCGGCCCGCTTGCACCGCTTTATCTGCGCGCGCCCGATGCGAAGCCCCAGGACGGTTTCGCCGTGGCGCGTCTGGGCAGGTGAGACACGTCCGGGCGCAGGCGCCGCCCTTCACAATCGCGCCACTGACCATCGCCGACGCGGCTGCGCTCGCCGCGCTCCACGCGATCTTCTTCCCGCCTGGCTGGCCCGCAGCGGATTTTCGCGGCTTCCTTGGCGACGCTGCGGTTTTCGGCTTCGCAACGCGCGCCGAGGTCCCGACCGGCTTCATCCTGTGCCGTGCGGCAGCGGACGAGGCGGAAGTGCTGACCTTCGGCGTCGCGCCGGAGTTGCGCCGTCAGGGGCGTGGCCGGCGACTGCTCGCGGTCGCGATGGAAGAAGCGCGGCAGCGCGGCGCGCGCTACATTTTTGTGGATGTAGCGGAAGACAACGCGCCCGCACGCAACCTGTATGAGAACACCGGCTTCTTTTGCGTCGGACGGCGCGAGGCATATTATCGTGGCAAAGACAAGCTTGGCATCGCGGGTACGGCCGCGCTTGTGCTACGCTTCGATATATGCGACGCCGCGCCGCAGTGATCGCGCAGCAAGAGATTGTCGAGGAGATAATGCCGGCCAAACCGCAACGCCGGAGCCGCATCGAAGAGCTTTGTGAGGAGAGAGGCTTGCGCATGACCGGGCAGCGCCGGGTGATCGCGCGGGTGCTTTCCAACGCCACCGACCACCCGGATGTGGAGGAGGTCTACCGCCGTTCGAACGACATCGACGAGCGGATTTCGCTGGCCACCGTGTACAGGACGGTACGGTTGTTCGAGGAGCAGGGGATCGTGGAGCGCCACGACTTTGGCGACGGCCGCGCACGCTACGAGGAGGCCGAGGGCAGCCATCACGATCACCTGATCGACATGGACACGGGCCAGGTGATCGAGTTCCGCGATGACGAGATCGAGCGGATCCAGGAGCGCGTCGCCCGGGAGCTGGGCTACCGCCTGGTCGGCCATCGCATGGAGCTTTACGGTGTGCCGCTGGAGCGCAAGCCGGATCAGGACCGGGGCAGCGACAGGAAGGATGAAGAGATCGATGCGTGACACGCGCCAGGGAGCTGATGGAGCTGCGCGCTGATGGACCGGCTCCGCGCATCGCTTCTGCTTGCAGGATTCTTCATCACGACGGCGTTGCTTGTCCCGGTACAGTGGCTGCTCGTGAAGTCGGGCTCGCGCTGGCGCGAATGGCTGCCGCATTACTACCACCGTTTCATGTGCTGGCTGCTGGACGTTCGCGTCCACGTCACCGGCGAGATTTCGCGCGGCCGGCCGGTGCTGCTGATTTCGAACCACATTTCCTGGCTCGACATCATCGTCATCAGCACGCTCGCGCCGGTGCATTTCGTCGCCAAGCGCGAAGTCGCGGACTGGCCGCTGTTCGGGCTGATGGCCAAGCTGCAGCGTACCGTCTTCGTCGATCGCGAGCGGCGGACGACTGTCAAGGACACCGCGCACGAGATTGCCAGGCGTCTCGATGACGGCGAGCACATCGTGCTGTTCGCCGAGGGCACCAGTAGCGATGGAAACCAGATTCTGCCGTTCAAGAGCGCGCTGATCGCGGCGGCGGCGCTGGCTGCGGAAGAAGAGGGCGAAGGCGCCGACGTGCAGACGCTGGCTCTTGCCTACACGCGGATGCACGGTTTGCCGATGGGGCGGGTCGCGCGCGCGCACGTGGCCTGGTACGGGGACATGGACATGATCCCGCATGTGTGGGGTCTGCTGCGCCAGGGTCCCCTCGATGCGCAGGTGCAAATCGGCGCGCCGCTGCGGCTGGAGAATGTGCGCGACCGCAAGAAGCTGGCCGCGATTTCCGAGGCGCAGGTCCGGCGCAACTTCGCAGAATTGCTCACAGCGCGCGTGGCGGCGGAATAAGCTATTGCGCGCAGGCGCGGGCATTGCGATATGCTGGAAATGCGAAGCAACGAACCACCACAGGAACGATCATTGTCGCAGCGGGAACCGTCCACTGCTATTCGCAAGGTGTTTATCAAGACCTTCGGCTGTCAGATGAATGTCTACGACAGCGACCGCATGGCCGAAGCGCTCGCACCCATGGGCTATGCGCAAAGCGAATCGATGGACGACGCCGATCTGGTGATCCTGAACACCTGCCACATCCGCGAGAAGGCCGCCGAGAAGGTCTATTCGGAGCTTGGACGCGTGCGCGAGGCGCGGGAGCGCCGGCGCGAGGCGGGCGCGGGCGATACGCTGATCGCCGTGGCCGGCTGCGTCGCGCAGGCGGAGGGGCAGGAGATCATCCGCCGCGCGCCCGCGGTGGATATCGTTGTCGGCGCGCAGAGCTATCACCGGCTGCCGGAGCTACTTGGCCGGGCTGGACGTGGCGAGAAGGTCGTCGAAACCGAGTTCCCGGAGGAAGACAAGTTCGCGGCGCTTCCCAAGCGCGCAGCCACACTGCGGCCGAGTGCGTTCCTCACGGTTCAGGAGGGCTGCGACAAGTTCTGCACCTTCTGCGTGGTGCCCTATACTCGCGGGGCGGAGTTCTCGCGCCCTGTCGAAGCGGTGATGGCGGAGGCGCGGCGTCTGGCCGGGTTCGGCGTGCGCGAGCTGACGCTGCTTGGGCAGAATGTCAACGCCTATCACGGCGAAGGGCCGGACGGGAAAGACTGGTCGCTCGCGCGGCTGATGCATGCGCTGGCGGAAATTCCAGGCGTCGAGCGGCTGCGCTACACGACGAGCCACCCGCTCGACATGACCGATGATCTTTACGCGGCGCATCGAGATCTGCCGCAGTTGATGCCTTATCTGCATCTTCCGTTTCAGGCCGGTAGCGACCACATTTTAGCCAAGATGAACCGTCGCCATACGGCGGATGAATACCGCCGCGCCATTAATAAGTTGCGCGAGGCGAGACCGGATATCGCGCTTTCAACGGACATCATCGTGGGCTTTCCGGGTGAAACCGATGCCGATTTCGAGGCTACGATGCAGCTTGTCCGCGAGATCGGCTTCGCCAGCGCGTTCTCGTTCAAGTACAGCAGCCGCCCGGGAACGCCCGCGGCCGAAATGGACGCGCAGGTGCCCGAGGATGTGAAGCTGGCGCGCCTTCACGAGTTGCAGACGCTCTTGTCAGCGCAGCAGCGCGCCTTCAACGGGTCGATGGTGGGCCGGACGCTACCCGTGCTTTTCGAGGCCAGCGGCCGCAAACCCGGCCAGGTCACCGGACGTTCGCCGTACCTGCAACCCGTGCATGTCGAGGCGCCTGCGGGGGCCGTCGGCAAGGTCATCGACGTCTTGATCACGGAGACCGGCAAGAACAGTCTGAAAGGTGTCATAAAACCGCTGTGAAAACCCGTTACCGTCACAACATCTTGGGCATGATGGATCGGGCACTGACTTACCAGCACCCCCGACGGAGAGGTCACCACCGCGCATGCCGCAACAGCGCTCGCCCTTGAAGGCAAACCCGACGTTGCCGACGCAAGATCGCTTCCAACTCCATTTCGAAGACAACCGGCTCCTGGCTGCGCTGCTCGGCGAGTTTGACTCCCATCTCGTGATGATCGAAGACAAGCTCGGAATAGAGGCGGTCGCGCACGGCAATGTCGTCATGCTGGACGGCCCGACCGGCGCGTGCGAAGTGGCGCGAGACGTGCTCCAAGGGCTGTATTCCCGGCTCGAAGGCGGCGGACAGGTTGGACCTGGCGACGTCGATGGCGCGCTGCGCCATGCGCGCGCCGGCCGCCGTGCGCGCGAGGCGGCAAATGCGCCTGCGACAACGAACGCGCGCCAACATGACCGGCCCGGCGAGATCGCGACGCGCAAGCGGGTCATCACCGCGCGCACGCCAGCGCAGTCGGCCTACATCAATGCGCTTAGGACTTGCGATCTGGTCTTTGGCACCGGCCCGGCCGGCACCGGCAAGACCTATCTTGCGGTCGCACACGCGGCTGCGCTCATGGAGCGTGGCGAGACCGAGCGGCTGGTCCTTTCACGTCCGGCTGTGGAGGCCGGCGAGCGCCTCGGCTTCCTGCCTGGCGACATGCGCGACAAGGTCGATCCGTATCTGCGCCCGCTTTACGACGCGCTTTATGATGTGCTGCCGCCGGAGCGGGTTCAGCGCGGGATGGAGACCGGCGTGATCGAGATCGCGCCGCTGGCCTTCATGCGCGGGCGCACGCTCAGCCATTCCGTCGTCATCCTCGATGAGGCGCAGAATACGACAACCATGCAGATGAAGATGTTTTTGACTCGCCTTGGGGAAGGCAGCAAGATGATCGTCACGGGAGATCCATCTCAGATCGATCTTCCGCCGGGCCAGACATCCGGCCTTGCCGAGGCAACGTCGGTTCTCGATGGCGTCGAAGGCATCGCCCATGTCGCTTTCTCGAATCAGGACGTGGTCCGCAGCGAGTTGGCCGCGCGGATCGTCGAGGCCTATAACAAAGCCCGATAGGATTATGAGCGACGACCCGGACCCTGGGCACCGATCGACGGCTGCGGCGCGGAATGCTTCCGACGTATCCGCCCGCCTGATCGACGTTCTCCTACCCGAGGATCAGTGGGACACCGGCGAGACGCACGCTATCTCGACGCGCCTGCGCCTTGCAGCCGATGCGGCTCTGGATACAGCTGGCGCCGGGCCCGGCGGGCTGACGGTGGTGCTGGGCGACGACGAGGAAATCCGCACACTGAACCGGCAGTTCCGCGGGGCTGACAAGCCGACAAATGTCTTGGCCTTCCCCGCCGAATACACCCCGCCGGAACCGGGTGCGCCGCGTCATCTGGGCGATGTGATTATCGCGCGGGAGACTGTCATGCGCGAGGCGCAAGCGCAGGGGAAAACCTTTATGCAGCACGCGATGCATTTGGTGGTGCATGGCGTGCTGCATCTTATCGGATATACGCACGACACCGATGATGAGGCCACGCGTATGGAGGCGCTGGAGGTCACAGCGCTGAAGCGCCTCGGCTTGCCGGACCCCTACGCGGAAAGAACTCTTGCGGAAACCTAACCAATCAACCCAGACGGAAGATGAGCCACATTTCACACGCGTCCCATAACGGAAACGGGGCGCACGCCGGACCGGAGGACGACAGTTCGGGGAACGGTGCGACTTTTTTCAGCCAATTCGCTCAGCGGCTCGGATTTGAGGGCGAAGAAGACTTGCGGACCCGGCTTGAACGCGCGCTGAAAGGTGAAACCCGCGAAGCTCAGGCCTTTAACAGGCAAGAACGGACATGGCTGCTCAACACGCTGCGATTTGGCGGGTTGCGCGTCGAGGATGTGATGGTCCCGCGCGCGGATATCGTCGCCATTGACGAGAGCGCGCCGCTGTCCGATCTCATTAGGCTGTTCCGCGAGGCGGGGCATTCCCGCATGCCGGTTTACCGCGAGACGCTCGATGCGCCGACCGGCATGATCCACATCAAGGACTTGCTCACCTGGATCGCCACGCACGCAGAGAATGTGCAGACGCCGCGCGAGGGCGAGCAGAGCGATGCGCAACCGGCGTTACAATTGGGCGCCGTCGATCTGTCCCAGCCGATCCACGCCTCGTTGCTGGTACGGGATGTGCTCTTTGTGCCGCCATCCATGCCGGTGGTCAGCCTGTTGCTGCGAATGCAGAGCCAGCCGATCCATCTCGCCATTGTTGTTGACGAATACGGCGGGACCGACGGTCTGGTGACCATCGAAAACCTGATCGAGGAAATCGTCGGCAATATCGAGGACGAACACGACACCAACGGCGACCTTGAAATCCGCGAGACGGCCGACGGGCTGATCGCTTCGGCGCGCACGCCGATCGAGGACTTGGCCGAGCGGCTGGGCGTTGAGGAGCTGGTTGCGCCGGAGCACGAAGATGAAGTCGACACGCTTGGCGGTCTGGTGTTCACGCTCCTGGGCCGCGTGCCGCTGCGCGGCGAACTGGTGCCGCATCCGAGCGGGATCGAGTTTGAAGTTTTGGAAGCCGACCCGCGCCGGATCAAGAAGCTGAAAATCCACCTGAAAAAGGCTGGAGAGGCGCGGCACGCGAAGCGCCACGCCGAAACGTCTGCCGCAACGAAAAGCAGCGAGAGCGAAGGCGAGACCTGACGCGCCGCCCGTTTACGCCTCGGCCATCGGGTAAGTCACACCGGTGCCACGAATACCGCAATAGCCGGCCGGGTTCTTTGCCAAATACTGCTGATGGTAGTCCTCGGCAAAATAAAACTCTGGCGCGGGCGCGATCTCCGTGGCAACAGGCCCCTCGCCGCGCGCCTTCAGCGCTTCGGCGTAGACCTCGCGCGAGGCCTCTACGGCCTGTTTCTGCTCCGCGGTGCCGTAGTAAATCGCCGAGCGATACTGCGTGCCGACATCATTGCCCTGCCGCATCACCTGCGTCGGGTCATGACTCTCCCAAAACACCTTTAGCAGCTTCTGCAGCGACACCTGCTGCGGGTCGTAAGCGACCAGCACAACCTCGTTATGCCCTGTCATGCCGGAGCACACTTCCTCATAGGTCGGGTTCGGCGTGTAGCCTGCGGCGTAACCGACGGCTGTGACATGGACGCCCGGAATTTGCCAGAATAGCCGCTCGGCGCCCCAGAAGCAGCCCATGCCGAAGATGATCGTCTCAATCCCTGGCGGATACGGACCCTTGAGCGGTTCGCCGTTAACGAAATGGCGCTCGGCAGTGGGGATCGGCTTGCCGCGGCCGGGCAACGCCTCGTCCGGCGCGGGCATGGTCAGCTTCTTGCGTGGCGTGAACAGTCCCATGACATCTCTCATGACTTGATTGCGGGCCTTCTAAAGGTAATTCGCGCCAAGGCCCGTGCAAAGCGCGGCGCGTTCACTTTCGTGTTGACCGGCTCCGCGCGCCAGCGCAATTTGCTATCGCTCTGCCACGGGCAATGGAGACGGGGTAATGGCGCAAGCAACAGCAACCGGCGAGGTTCCCGCCTATACGCATGGGCGTGGCCTGCGAGTTATTCTGAGCGCGGGCTTCTTCCTGTTCCTGTTATTCGTCATCAATGCCGGCGCGGGGACGGTCTGGCTGGCAACGCACAACCTTCCGGGCACAGCGGCTGTTTTTGCCGTGATGTTCGTCCTAGGCCTTGTCATCCTGCTTTATATCGGCATCTTTCTGTTCGCGGCGTCGCATACCCGGCTGGAGCTGGCAGAAGATGGCGCGCGCATGATCCTGCCGAACTGGCGCGGTCCGATGCCGATGTTCCCCTATACCGAGATCGAGATCCCGTACGACCAAATCGCGGCCGTTGAGACACGCGGAGAGATCTACCGCTATCTGCTGCTGCCGACGCTGATGCGCTCGGTCAGCATTGTGCGAAAAGACGGCGAGCGCTTCACCCTCGGCTATATCCGCGAAGACACAACCGACCCGGCGGTGCCCTTTAATGAAGTCGCTGAACAGATCGCCGAACGGGCGGGTGTGCGTGTGAACAAGCGCGGCGTCGTTGACTGCGGCAACCGTTTCCGCGTCATGATCCAGGACGAGCCGACCTGGGATACCGATGAATGCACGCCGGTCGATGTCGAGAAAGCGCGCAAGCGCGAGAAGTGGCTCTGGATGTTTGCCTTTGCGGTCTTCACCATCGCGGTAATTGCCGCGATCGGCTTTCAGATCGCTGAGCTCTACATTCTGACCGAGTAGCAATCAGTTCGTATACACGTTCAGCCGTTTGCGGCGGTAGCCTAGCAGATAAAACAGTGCGCCGATCCCCCCGGCAACAACCCATGCGGGCAACAGCAGGATCGTGGTGATCACCGGGTCCCAAAGGAACGGCGCGACATGCCGCTCGATCCCCGCTTGCGCCGTGTTCAGGCTTTGCGGGTGGATGGAATACCAGTGCTCGCCGAGCGAGGTGAACACCAGCGCGCCATTATCGGCCAGCATGCGCGTCCCGTCATAGACCAGCGCCACGACCGCGAGCAGCATAAGCCAAACGCCAAGCAGTCTGAGAATGAGCATGCCGCTTCCCCTTCCATTCAGCGGGACATAGCCAGATCTGCTTTCGTCTAAGCTGCCCGCGTGTCACGTTCAAGGCTCGTGACGGCTTGATTTGCGCGAGGCAAACGCATGCCTTGTCGGAGCGCATGCCTTCGTTGTATTGCAGGGCCTGCCCGGGCATCATGGTCCCGGGAGATGATCCGCGGAGGGGTGGCCGAGTGGTCGAAGGCGCACGCCTGGAACGCGTGTAGGCGGG
>CAZYUT010000086.1:0-9044 GCA_964650735.1 uncultured Hyphomicrobiaceae bacterium | reverse complement strand
GAGGACGAGCCGATGATCTGGCGCGGACCGATGGTGATTCAGGCGCTCACGCAGATGCTGCGCGACGTGGCCTGGGGCGATCTTGACGTTCTCGTCGTCGACATGCCGCCGGGCACGGGCGACGCGCAGCTCACCATGGCGCAGCAGGTGCCGCTGGCCGGTTCGGTGATCGTCTCGACGCCGCAGGACCTCGCGCTCATTGACGCGCGCAAGGGCCTCAACATGTTCCGCAAAACCAATGTGGCGGTCCTCGGCATTGTCGAGAACATGAGCTATTTCCTGTGCCCGAAATGCGGCGAGCGCAGCGAAATCTTCGGCCACGGCGGCGCGCGCAAGGAAGCGGAGAAGCTTGGCGTCCCGCTGCTCGGCGAGGTGCCGCTCAACATGACGATCCGCGAGCGCTCGGACAGCGGCCAGCCGGTGGTCGCCAGCCAGCCGGACAGCGCGCACGCGCAGGTCTACCGCGACATTGCCGCAAAAGCCTGGACTGAACTGACTGGGGACCACGCGAAGGCGCAGACTGCGCGCCCGCGCATTGTCATCGAATAAGCCGGCATGCACGAAATCGAACGCGCTTGTTGAAGCAGGCGCTTGATCCCGCGCGCAAATTCATTTACCCAAGTACGCAGGTTGGGTATAGCGCGGGTGCGGCGCCATCAGGCTTGAAATTTGCCCGCGGCTATCGGACATAGGGCGCAAGACGCCGAATGCGTTCCCGCGCGGAGGAGCTGAATGACTTACGTGGTGCTGGATGCCTGCATCAAGTGCAAGTACACCGACTGTGTCGAGGTGTGCCCGGTGGACTGTTTCTACGAGGGCGAGAACATGCTCGTCATCCATCCGGACGAATGTATCGACTGCGGGGTTTGCGAACCGGAATGCCCTGTCGAGGCCATCAAGCCCGACACCGAGCCCGGCCTCGAAAAGTGGCTGGAGATCAACCGCGAATACGCCGAGAAGTGGCCGAACATCACGGCCAAGAAGGATCCCCTGCCCTCGGCAGATGAAATGGCCGATCTCAAGGACAAGGAACAGTATTTCTCACCCGAACCCGGTGAGGGCGACTGATCAGCCACGCGTCCAGCGCACAATTTCAGGCGCGGCGAAGCATCCCGCCGCGCCTTTTTTATAAATCGAAATCCGCCAGCCGGATCGCCAGCGCCGGGCTCACCCCCGGGGTCACCAACTTGTGCGCATCGAACTCCCGGATTTCGGCAAATCTCGACGGGCCATCGTTGCGCTGCATCGGCTTCCGGTGGACGTGCGTGATGTGCTTCTTTGCGTCGATTACCCACAATTCCGCTACCCCCGCGCCGGCATAGATCTCCGGCTTCTTCTGCAGGTCGAAATTGATGCTGTTGTCAGCGATCTCGACGACCAGAAGCGCGGTTTCGGGGCGCAGGTTCCTCAAGCCATCGCTGCGCTTGTAGAACACGATGTCAGGCTCAACATAGGTGACATCGCTGATGCGGAACGTCGTCTCCGGCGTCAGCATGATGGTGTCTGGTTTTGTCTTGATCCACTGCTCGATGAGCAGGGTTTTCAAGACTTCATGCTGCAGACCCTTTGGGGCCATCGGGACAATCTCTCCGCCGATCAGCTCAAATCGCTCATCGCGCTCGATAACCCCCAGGTCAACCATCCGTTCAACCTCCGCCACGGTGAACGCACGCCGTGGCCAGCCGTCCGCCGCCATTGTCGACCCCACCATGGTCATTTGTTTCTGGGCCTCCGTTATTCCATAGCCTGTGTCGTGCGGGATGCTCCTTGCCAACTTTTCACGCGACCAATGCCGGGACCTTCGTTTCTTACAGTCCCGTAATTTTCCCGCTGCTTAAACCCCAGATATTAGCGCAAAACGACGTTGAGGTGTGAAAATCTTGCGCTTGACAGGGTTCACAGGACCTTGATGAGCGCATGTTTTTTCTTGCCCATCGAGAGCTTGATCACGCCATCGTGAACGTCCTCGACGCCGAGCTGCGCCTGTTCATCTCGCACTGGCTCGCCGTTGACGCGCACCGCGCCGCCCTTGATGCCGCGGCGCACCTCGCCGTTCGATCCCGCCAGTCCGGCGAGGACGAACGCGCCCAGCACGCCCAGACCGCTCTCCAGATCGTCGCGCGGCACCTCGACCGTGGGCAACCCTCCGGCGATCCCGCCCTGCTCGAAGGTCTGCCGCGCCGTCTCCGCGGCTTCGCGCGCGGCTTCAGCCCCATGCGCCAGCGCCGTCGCCTCATCCGCCAGGCGCTTTTTCGCATCGTTCAGCTCCGCGCCAGCCAAGGCTTCAAGACGCCCTATTTCGTCCATCGGAAGCTCTGTGTAAAGACGCAGGAAACGCCCGACATCCGCATCTTCGGTGTTGCGCCAGAACTGCCAGTAATCGTAGGGGGATAACATCTCGGGATTGAGCCAGATCGCGCCGGAAGCCGTCTTGCCCATCTTTGCGCCCGAAGCAGTCGTCAGGAGCGGCGTGGTCAGCCCGAACAGCTCGGGCGAGCCGGTGCGACGGCCCAGTTCCACGCCGTTGACAATATTGCCCCACTGATCCGAGCCGCCCATCTGCAGCCGGCAGCCGAAGCGGTTGCAAAGCTCGACAAAATCGTAGGCCTGCAGCAGCATGTAGTTGAATTCGATGAAGGTCAGCGGCTGCTCGCGCTCCAGGCGCAGGCGCACGGAATCGAAGGTCAGCATCCGGTTAATTGTGAAGTGCCGGCCATAATCGCGCAGGAATTCAATATAGCCCAGCTCGCTCAGCCACTCGTCGTTGTCCACAAACAGCGCGCCATCCTCGCCGAAATCGAGGAAGCGGTCAAAGATGCGCCCGATGCTCTGCTTGTTTGCGGCGATTTGCTCTTCACTGAGCATTTGCCGCGTCTCATCCTTGCCGGACGGATCACCGATCTTCGTGGTCCCGCCGCCCAGCAGCACGATTGGCCGGTGCCCGCATTTCTGCAGCCAGCGCAGCGTCATGATCCCGATGAGGCTGCCCACATGCAAGCTTTGCGCGGTCAGGTCGAAGCCGATATAACCAGTGACGCGATCGGACGCCAGCAGATCGTCGAGCTTGGCCTCATCGGTGCACTGGTTGATGAAGCCGCGCTCGTGCAGGATGTTCAGGAAGTCCGATTTGTAGGCGCGCGCGGACAATGCTGACTTTGCTTTGCGCGCGGTTTTCGTTTCGCTCATGATCTCGCGTCCGGTTCTTGCGGAGCCATGCGCCCCGAAATAGCAAAAGCGAAGCGCAAGCAGCTTTTGCGCATCGGCCAAGACAGACAGTCCTGTTGTTCGGGATCGACGACAGGTGTAACAGCTTCGAGCCCAAAATGCACGTCAACAAATACGCCGAGCCTGTGACCGCGCTGGGGCTGATGAGCGGCACCTCGCTCGATGGTGTGGATATCGCGCTGATCGACACCGATGGGCACGCGGTGCAGCGCTTCGGCCCGGTCGCCGCGCGGCCGTTCAATGCCGAGGAGCGCTCGCTGTTGCGCGGGGCGCTGACGGATGCGCAGGCGCTGACCGATCGGCATGCGCGGCCGGGGCGGCTGGCCGAAGCCGAGGCAATGATCACCGACGCCTACGCCGACGCGATCCGCGATCTCCTGGCAAGGCAAGAGAGCGGGCGGGCGGCGGTTGTAGGCGTTCACGGCCAGACTGTGCTGCACCGGCCGCAGGACCAACTGACGGTGCAACTCATCGACGCGAATGCGCTCGCGCGGCGCTGTGGCCTGCCTGTGGTGCATGATCTGCGCGGCGCGGATGTGGCTGCGGGCGGTCAGGGCGCGCCGCTGGTGCCGGTATTCCATCAGGCCCTGGCGCGCGCAGCCCGGCTGGAGCCGCCTGTGGCGGTCGTGAATATCGGCGGAGTCGCGAATGTCACGTGGATCGGTGGGGGCGACGCCTTGATGGCCTTCGACACCGGGCCGGGCAACGCGCTTCTCGATGATTGGGTCTATCGCCATACGGGCGAGCCGATGGACCGCGACGGGGCGCTGGCGGCAAGCGGCGGAGTCATCGCCGAAGCGCTCGCCACGCTGGAAGCCGGCCTGAGCAACTATCTCGCGAAGGAGCCGCCGAAATCGCTCGACCGGCTCGACCTGAGCGCGGGCGACGCGTTGGACGGTCTGAGCGTGGAGGACGGCGCGGCGACCCTCACGGCCTTCACGGCGCGCTGCATCGCGCAGTCGCTCTTCTATTTTCCTGAACCGCCGAAAAGCTGGATCGTGGGCGGGGGCGGCGCGCGCAACCCGGCGCTCATGCGCGCGCTCTCCGAGGCTTTGCCCGGCGATGTCACGACGGCGGACAGCTTCGGCTGGCGCGGCGAGTTCATCGAGGCGCAGGCGTTCGCGTTCCTTGCGGTGCGCAGCCTGCAGGGCCTGCCGATCACCTTCCCCGGCACCACCGGCGTGCCCCGCCCGCTCACGGGCGGCAGCCTGATCCAGCCAGAGCGCGCCGCCTGACAGGCCCTCCATGAGCGAGCAGATCCCATTCCAAAAGGAGATGAGCTTCGACTACGGCGTTGCCAGCGAAATCGCGCCGGGCGTGCGCCGGCTGGTCGCGCCGAACCCCGGCCCGATGACCGATCATGGCACCAACACCTACATCGTTGGACGCGGCAATGTCGCGGTGATCGACCCCGGCCCGGACAGTGCGGACCACCTGCAGGCGCTGCTCGATGAGTTGGCGCGGAATGGCGAGCGCGTCACGCATATTCTCATCACGCATACCCATCTGGACCATTGCGCCGGGCTGGCCGCGCTGCAATCCGCGACCGGCGCGCTGACCGCGGGCTTCGGATCGGTCGGTCTGCGCCAGACCAATACGCTCGGCCCTGGCGGGCGCAGCTTCGCCGACGGCCGGTTCGCGCCCGACGTCCGCCTTCGCGATGGCGATGTCGTTTCAGGCGAAAATTGGGAAATAACCGCGCTGCATACGCCCGGCCACGCGCCCGATCATCTCTGTTTCGACTACGCGCCAGCGCGCGCGCTGTTCTCCGGCGATCACGTCATGGGCTGGAACACCAGCGTTATCGCGCCGCCCGAAGGGCATATGGGCGCATATCTTCAATCCCTGCACCGCCTGCTCGCATTCGGGCACGAGGCTTTCTTCCCCGGCCACGGCGGTGCGATCGACCAGCCCCAGCGCCTCGTCAAGGCCTTCATCATGCACCGGCGCTGGCGCGAGCACGAAATTATCGAGGCCATGCAATCGGGCGCGCGGTCGGTGCCGGAGATTACTGCGCGGGTCTATGCCGGGCTGCCCGCGCACCTGGAGCGCGCCGCGCAGCTTTCGGTGCTGGCTCATCTGGAACGTCTGGTTGAAAACGGGCGCGCATCCGTTTCCGGCCCGATTTCCCTTGAGGCGAGTTTCCGGCTGACATGAGTGGGCGGCGCGGGCGGATCATCGCCGCACGGGATCTGCGTTTCACTCGGCATTGATTGAGCCATGCGGCTGTAGCTCAAGGGGGTCTTATAGACGAGAAAACTCAACCGCCCCACTTTCGGGCTGAACAGGTTGGCCCAATATTCCCGCGCCACAAGCTGTGCAGCCGTCAGGCGATGGCCGCCATCGACCACAACCCAGCGCCCTGCGCGGCCGATGCGCACCACGATCGGCTCCATGCTGGAATAGCCGTATCTGCGGATCGCCGTCATCAGCCGGCGCAGGCGCGGGCTGTCAACGCGCTCGTGATTCTTCAGCGGCAGTTTGTTGACCAGCTCGATCGGCACCTCGACTTCGGCCATGCCGTCAATGAATTCAATTTTGTCGATGTCCTGAATACTGCGCAACGCCTGCCATTTTGGCGCGCGCGTAATCTTGTACTGCTTGTTGTAATACATCGCGATTGTCCTTATTGGGGCATGGCGTAGCGCCATACGCCCCACCTAACTTAATCGCGATACGCGCCGATTGTCAGTGCCAGCGGTCCTCGGCCGGATAACCGAGCGTCACCCGCCCGATCGGCTCCTGCACCGGAAGGCCGTACTCCCGTCCGGCCAGCGCCAACTGGCACCACAGATAATCGGCGTGGGACCAGCGGATCGTGAGCGCGAAAGCTTCTGGCACGGCATCCGGCTCCAGCCGCAGCGTCGCTGGCACGCGCCCGAACATCGAGCCTTTCACCTGCCCAGCCCGGAAGCCGCGAGGGTGCATGTCGAGCGTGGTCAGCTTGGCCAGCAGATCGCGCGCCCGCGCGCCCGACACGCCGATCTCGGCATAATAATCCGACACATCGACAAGCTGGTGGTGCGCGCCCTCGCAAGCCGCACGGACCGCATCGGCCACAATGTCGCCCTTGCCGTCAGCCGCCATGATCATCCATTCATCCGGGCCGAACCAAAAGACGCGCCCCAGGTCGCCGGCCGTCATGGCGCAGGCAGTTTGAGGCAGCGTGATGCCCTGCTCCGCCAGCTGCGGCCCGATCACCCCAGCATCCCCGCGCAGGATGAAGCGCGTCGCGCCCGGCAGCGGGGTCAGCGCCGCCGCGCCGCCGCCGCCCGAAATCGCCTCGCGGTGGGCAAGCGGACCGCGTTTGTACGGCGCGGACGGGGCCTGCGGCGCGGACGCATTCTCATTAATCGGCTGCGGGTCCGGCAGCGTGGCATCCTTGAGGAAATCAGTCTCGGTAACCGTCACCCGCTTGACCGGCCCTTTGCCCCAACTGGCATAGAGGGTCTCGCCCATGCGCTCGCCGCCGCGCTCAACCAGCGCGAGGGCGAAGGCGCGCTTCAGCACCGGGCTGTAATAGGCCGACGTGACATGCCCGGCCTTCTTCATTGGTGTGACATCCTCTTCCGGCGTGTCGCGCAGATACGATCCTTCGACCAGCACATCTTCCGGGTTCTCGCTCAGCAACCCGACAAGCTGCCAGCGGTCTGGCCGCGCGGTGTCGGAGCGGGACAGCGAGCGCTTGCCGATGAAATCGCCGGTCTTCTTCACCGCCCAGTCCATGCGCAGGTCGAGCGGCGTGGTCGTCCCGTCTGTGTCCTGCCCAACGATGATGAAGCCGACCTCCGCGCGCAGCAGGTGCATGCCTTCCGTGCCATAGGGCGTCGCGCCGTATTTCGCGCCAAGGGCGAAGATCTTCTCGTACAGCCATTTGCCGTAGCAGGCCGGGACGTTGATCTCGTAGGACAGCGCGCCCGTGAACGAGATGCGGAAGACCCGCGCCGGAACCCCCTCGATGTGCGTGTCCTTGAAGCTCATGAACTTGAACTTCGCCGGGTCCGGGTCGAGGTCCGGGCACAACTCGCCGACCAGCTTCGCCGAATGCGGGCCGCAGATGCTCGCGACCGCCCACTGCTCGGTCACGGAGGTGAGGTAGACCTCCAACTCCGGCCATTCCGTCTGGAGATAGTCCTCCAGCCAGCTCAGCACACGCGCCGCGCCGCCGGTCGTGGTGGTCATGTGGAAATGGTCATCGGCGATGCAGGCGGTCACGCCGTCATCCATCACCATGCCGTCCTCGCCCAGCATCAGCCCGTAGCGCGCGCGGCCAGGCGCGAGCTTCGTCCAGCTATTGGTGTAGACCCGATTGAGGAATTCGCGCGCGTCCTTGCCGCGAATGTCGATCTTGCCGAGCGTCGAGGCGTCCAAAACGCCGATGGCCGTGCGCGCAGCGTAGCATTCGCGCTGAAGCGCATCCTCGAAGCTTTCGCCGGCACGCGGGTAAACGCGCGGGCGCAGCCAGTCGCCCACGATCTCGAACTCCGCGCCATTCGCGACGTGCCATTCGTGCGCGGGCACGGTCCGGCGCGGCTCGAAGAAGTCGCCCGTGTGCTGCCCGGCGAGCGCGCCAAGCTGCACCGGCTTCCAGGGCTGGCGGTAGGTGGTGACGCCGATCTCGGCGACGGCCTTGTCCATCGTGTCGGCCAGCAAACCGAAGGCGTTGACGCCAACGACCTTGCCCTGATCGGTGCCCATGCCGGTCGTCGTGTAGCGCTTGGCGTGTTCGACCGACTTGTAGCCTTCTTGCACCGCGAGCTTGAGGTCCTTGACCGTCACATCATTCTGCAGATCAACGAAGGCGCGTTGCTTGTGGGCGGGTTTCGATGAAATCGGCGACCAAGCGGCGCGGATCGCATAAGGGATCCGGCGGATTTCCGGCGTGTCGATCTCTGGCGCGTGGGCGGGGCCGGCCTCGAATCCGGCAGCTTTCGCAGCCTCCGCGCCAGCACGCGCGCCCTCGCTCAGTCGCTCGGCGACGTCCATGACGCCATTGCAGCGCCCCGCGGAGGTCTCTGCCTGCCACGACTTGTAAGGGCGCATCGCGGCCAGTTCCTCGTCGTAGCGCAATTGTCCGCGCGACTGGGAGAACAGCGCGGCGTTGGGCGACCATCCGCCGGAGACCGCCAGGAGATCGCACTCGATGTCGTTCGGCTCACCGTCGGGCTGACCAACGCGCGTGATCGGCTGAAGGCTGGCGCTTTCAATGCGCTTGCGCCCGCGCGTGCCATCTACTGTGGCCCCGGCATGGACCGGGATGTCGAGTTCGCGCGCCGCATTACGCAGCGCTGGCTCAATGTCATGGCGCAGGTCGATGATGCCAGCGACTTCGGCGCCGGCGCGCTTCAGGTCGAAGGCCGTCTGCCAGGCCGTATTATTGTTGGTGAAAATCAGCGCCTTCTGGCCCGGCAGCACGCCGTAGCGGTGCAGATAGGTGCGCACCGCGCCCGCCAGCATGATGCCGGGGCGGTCGTTGCCGTCGAAGACCAGCGGGCGCTCGATCGCGCCGGTCGCCAGCACCACACGCCGGGCGCGGACACGCCAGATGCGCTGGCGCGGAGCGCTGCCGTCGCGCTCGGCTTCGGGCAGATGGTCGTGCAGCTTTTCATGCAGGAAGACGAGATTGTCGTTGTAATAGCCCGTCGCGGCCGTGCGCTTCAGGATCAGCGTCTCGGCGGATCCCGCCAGCTCGGCCTCGGCCTGCGCCACCCATTCATGCGGGAGCTGCCCGCCGATGCGCGTATCCCCGGGGTTCATCGACAACAGCGAGCCGCCCAGTTCCGCCGTCTCCTCCGCCAGGATCACCCGCGCGCCCGAGC
>CAZYUT010000085.1:2737-9164 GCA_964650735.1 uncultured Hyphomicrobiaceae bacterium | reverse complement strand
TGGCGCCCCCTAGGGGGATCGAACCCCTGTTTCCAGGTTGAAAACCTGGCGTCCTAACCATTAGACGAAGGGGGCGCACTGCCCGGCGCAAGCTGTCCGCGAGCCGCAACAGGTTTACGTTCCGCGGCGCACGACGTCAAGGGTGCGATGGCGGCGCGACATCCTCGATCAAGACCTCGATCCGCTCGCGCCCGTTCCAGAAATCCCGCTGTAGCCGCCCTGCGATATGTAGCGGCGCGTCGGGCTGCGACAATAGGCAATCGCCGAGCGGCGTTCCGACAACGCGGAAGGCAACCGCCCCAATTGACCCGCCATCGCTGCCGCGCAGCGAACAGCGCAGATGGCTCTCGCCGACCTGCTTGACGAAGCTGAGCCGTTGGCTCGGAAAAACGAAGCGCGGCGACGGGTTGCCCGCGCCGAACGGCCCGGCCCGCTCGATCTGGTCGATCAGTTCGGGCGTGGCGGCGCGCGGCGATAGCGCCCCGTCGATCTTCAGCCCGGCTTGCGCGCGCGCGCGGGTCGCGTCGCTGGCCAGCGCTTCATCGAAAAAGGCGCGCAAATCGTCCAGCCCGTCGCGCGCGATGGTGATGCCCGCAGCCATCTCGTGGCCGCCGCCTTGCCGCGCCAGTCCGCGGGAGACCGCTCCGCGCACCGCGCGCCCCAGATCGACACCCCGCAGCGAGCGTCCCGAGCCGGTTCCGGTCCCCGTAGCCTCGTCCCACGCGAACACGAAGGCAGGACGCTGAAACCGCTCGACCAGCCGCGCCGCGACCAGCCCGATCAGCCCCTTGTGCCAGTCCGCCGAGCCGAGCATCAGCACCGCCGTGTCTGGCGCATCGGCAAGCATGGCCTCGGCGCTCGCGGCGGCTTCCTCCACGGCGCGGGTCTCCATATCGCGGCGCTCGGCGTTGAGCGTGTTCAGACGTGCGGCAATATCCGCGGCTTCGAGCGGATCATCGCTTGCCAGCAGCCGAGCGCCCAGCCCCGCATCGCCGATGCGCCCGCCGGCATTGATGCGCGGCCCGAGCAGATAGCCAAGGTGATAGGGCTCCGGTGGCTTGTTGAGCCCGGCTGCGTCGGCGAGCGCGGTCAGCCCGGGGTTGCGCCGGCGGCGCATGACCTTGAGCCCCTGCGCGACCAGTGCGCGGTTCACGCCCGTCAGCGGCACGACATCGCAGATCGTCGCGAGGGCTACCAGGTCGAGCAGCCCGCGCAGGTCCGGCCCTGCCTCGTGCCCTGCCCCGCGTAGTTGCCGCGCCGTCTCGACCAGCAGCAAGAATGTGACGCCCGCGCCAGCCAGATGGCCCTGCCCGCTGAGATCATCCTCACGGTTCGGGTTGACGACGGCAACGGCGGGCGGGAGCGTTTCATCGGCCTGATGGTGATCAACCACGATGACATCCGCGCCGAGCCTGACCGCCGCGGCGATCGGCTCATGGCTGAGGGTGCCGCAATCCACCGTGACGATCAGCTTCGCATCGCGCGCCAGCGCCTCCATCGCCGCGATGTTCGGCCCGTAACCCTCGCTGAGCCGGTCGGGAATGTAAATGCGCGCCTCTACCCCATGCGCGCGCAGGAACCGCGCCAGCAGCGCAGAGGCGGCCGCGCCGTCCACGTCATAATCGCCGAAAATCGCCACGCTTTCGCGCCGCCGGATTGCCCCTGCCAGCCGCGCCGCGCCAGTTTCCATGTCGCGCAGCGAGGCGGGATCGGGCAGCAAATCGCGCAGCGTCGGGTTGAGCCAGGCGTCGATATCGTCGAGCGCCGCGCCGCGCGCCGCTAGCACCCGGCCGAGTAGTTCCGGCAGGCCGTGGCGCTGCGAAATCGCCGTGGCGAGCGCTGCCTTTTCCTCCGTCAGCCGGTCAATCCAGCGCAGCCCGCGCACGGAACGCGTGACGCCGAGGAAAGCCCTCTCGGGATCGCTCATGATGGGTGAAGAAATGGCCATCGAGGCCCTCGTGTGATGATAGTCGCGCGTGAGCCTAGCCGATTCTCGCCGGGTCCGGGCGTGCTGTGGAAAACGCTAGGTTCCTGGCACGCGCCTGTGCTGGCTGGCGATCCACCGCACCGAGCCGCGCGCGCTGCGCATGGCCAGCGTATGGGTGTGGGTGCCGCCTGTGTTCTGCAGCACTCCGCGCAGAAGCGCCCCGCCGGTGATGCCGGTCGCCGAAAATACGATATCGCCCGCAGCAAGCTCGTCCGCGCGATATTTGCGCCGGGGGTCGAGGCCGCTTGCCGCCACAAGCTGGCGCTGATCGTTGTCGAGCGGCGTCAGGCGCGCCTGCATCTGGCCGCCCATGCAGCGCAGCGCGGCCGCGGCAAGCAAGCCCTCGGGCGCGCCGCCGATGCCCATATAGATGTCGAGGCCGGTGAGGTCGGCGCGGGCAGTTTCGATCACGGCGGTGATGTCGCCGTCGCTGATCAGCCGCACGGCCGCGCCGGTTTCGCGCAGGGCAGCGATCAGCGTGGCATGGCGCGGGCGGTCGAGCACGCACACGGTGATATCTTTCGGCTGCACGCCTTTCGCCTTGGCCAACGCCGCGATGTTGTCGGCGGGGTCCGCGTCAAGATCGACGATGCTGTCCGCATAGCCTGGCCCCACGGCGATTTTGTCCATGTAGACATCCGGCACGCTCAGAAGGCTATCGGGAAGGCCCATGACGACCGCGCAAAGCGCATTCGGAAGCGCCTTCGCGCATAGCGTCGCCCCGTCCAACGGGTTTACCGCTAGGTCAATGCGCGGCCCGCCCGCGCCGACCGATCCGCCCGCCGTCAGACGCTCTTCGCTTGACGCGCTGTCGCCGACCATTATGCGGCCATCGGCCTCAAGCCGGTCGAGTCCTGACAAGAGCGCGCAGGCCGCTGCGGCCATCGCCGCCGGCTCGTCGCCGCGCCCGCGATGCGCGGCCGCCGCGATTGCTGTCGCCTCGGTCATCTGAAGCGCGGAGAGCAGCAGCCCGTCGGGCAGCATATTCGCGGAATCCGTCACGCGCGGCCCCCTTTCGGCGCAGTACACATCTGTTCGCACGACCCGGACGCGGCCCGTCAGCTCACCTTGATCGACCGCTTGACATCCCAGGTCTTGCCGTTTCCGTCGCGCCAAGTGAACGCGAATTCGCCCGATTCTTCAACCCGAACCGGAAAGGCGATGTAGGGATTTGCCGAGATCGCAGGATACAGTTTGGCGCGGAACACTTCCCTGCCGTTAAAGCGCGCAATGAACTCTTCAATGATGTTGCGCGGGATCAGCTCTCCGGTGCGTTCGTCGGCGCGCTGGCCGCTTTCCATCGGATGAGCGATCAGCGTCTGAATTTCGATCGTCTCACCGGCGGCGGCCGTCTCTGGCATCTTGACCTGCGGTTCTACGGGGAAAGTCATGGCTTACCTTTTTTGGGACATCAGCCTATTCGCCGCAGCAGCCCACGAGCACTTCAATCCGCCGGCGGCCGATGTAGAACTCGCCGCCGCTGGTCTGGGCCAGCGCGACGATTTCCTGGGACCGCAGCAGGCGCACTCGGCTGGAAGCGCGTGCCGCGGCGCTCAGCGGCGTGAAATAAAACGAGGCGACCGGCGCTGCATCGTTGTCCGTGGCAATGACGTGTATGGCCTGGATGTAATCCGTATCGGTCATCGGGTAATCAACGCCGACTGTGAAAGGTACCAGATTCCCATTTTCCGAAATTTCCGGCAGGTCGAGCGTAACCTTGTCCTCAACGGGCGCCTGGCCCCTGAGGATGGTATCGAGATGCGCCTGCCACCGCGCTAAGCCCGCCTGCTCCTGAGCGCGCAGCGGACGCCAGCCCAGCCCCAACGCCGCAAAGGCGGCCATGGTCACAACAGTGAATTGGCGGCGGCTGAGCCGCATGAATGCGTTGGAATTTCTGCTCATCACTGTCTCGAAGGGTGAGCGCAACCGGGCGCGTCTGCCTAAAAGATGGGCGAAAACATGCGAAATCGATCCATCGGATCGCCCGGCCCGCGTCATGTCAAGGTCTCCAGTGTATCTCGATTGCGTCGAAATTTTGTGCTGCCGCGAAAAGAAAGAAAATTACTCGTGTCCAGATTGGACTTTGGATTACGGGTGCGGCAATCCTGCTATGCGCAATTTTCAAAAAGATCTAGCCATTGCCGATGCAGGCGCGCCACAGCGCGAATGCGCCCCGCGACAGGCCTCTAATCCTTTCTTGTTGCAACGCAAAAAACTCTTGAAATCAATTTATGATTGGCCAACCATCAGAAAGCTTGTGGAATAGGCAAGTATGCCACAGTTCCGGCGCGCCGTCGGCTGCCGTGCGACAGCGCCGAAAGGAGGAAACGAATGAGCGAACCCGCCATCGCGAATGCCGCCCCGGGCGGGCAGGAACACAAGGACCTTTATGAAATCGGCGAGATTCCACCGCTCGGACATGTGCCAAAGTCGATGTACGCCTGGGTCATCCGCAAGGACCGGCACGGCCCGCCCGATCAGGCAATGCAGATGGAGGTTGTGCCGACCTGGGAACTGGACAGCCACGAGGTGCTGGTCCTCGTGATGGCTGCGGGCGTGAACTACAACGGCGTGTGGGCTTGTCTCGGGCAGCCTGTCTCCACGCTCGATATTCACAAGCATCCCTATCAAGTTGCTGGCTCAGACGCGGCGGGCGTCGTGTGGGCGGTCGGCTCCAAGGTAAAGCGTTGGAAGGTCGGCGACGAGGTGGTGATCCACTGCAACCAGGACGACGGCGACGACGAGGAGTGCAACGGCGGCGACCCGATGCTCTCGCCGAGCCAGCGCAACTGGGGCTACGAGACGCCGGACGGCTCTTTCGGCCAGTTCACCCGCGTTCAGGACCGCCAGCTCATGCCGCGCCCGAAGCACCTGACCTGGGAAGAATCCGCCTGCTACACGCTGACGCTCGCGACATCCTACCGGATGCTATTCGGCCATCGCCCGCATGTGCTGCGACCGGGGCACAACGTGCTTGTCTGGGGCGCGAGCGGCGGCATCGGCTCGATGGCGATCCAGCTTTGCGCGACCTCCGGCGCTAATGCCATCGGCGTGATCTCGGATGAGGACAAGCGCGACTTCGTGCTCTCGCTCGGCGCGAAAGGCGTGATCAACCGCAAGGATTTCAACTGCTGGGGCGAGATGCCAAAGATCGGCACCGAAGAGTACCAGGCCTGGGTTCAGGAGGTGCGCAGGTTCGGCAAGGCGATCTGGGACATCACCGGCAAGGGCGTGAACGTCGATTTCGTCTTCGAGCATCCCGGCGAGGCGACGTTTCCTGTGTCCGTCTTTGTGGTCAAGCGCGGCGGCATGGTCGTGATCTGCGCGGGCACCACTGGCTACAAGCTCACGCTGGATGCGCGCTACCTCTGGATGCACCAAAAGCGCGTGCAGGGCTCTCACTTCGCCAACCTGATGCAGGCTTCGCAAGCGAACAAGCTGGTGCTGGAGCGCCGCATCGACCCATGCATGTCCGAGGTGTTCCCGTGGTACGATATACCAAAGGCGCATATGCGCATGTGGCGCAACGAACATCGTCCGGGTAACATGGCTGTGTTGGTCAATGCGCCGCATGGCGGGTTGCGCACCTTCGAAGACGCTATAGAGGTGTCGCGCGCGCGTTTCGGCTGATCTGGGATGGCTGCATGCGCGCGGATGCTCGCGAGAGCGCGGAAAATGTCGACACCGCCATATGCTTGGCTATGATCGCGCTCGCGAACGTCATGATCCTGGCAAGAGAGATATCCGAACGTATGGGGCCCGCGAGATGAACGTGTTTCCGAGTGATGTGGACGTCGTGCTTGAGGAGTTGAGCGCGGTACGCGCACAGGCTGCGCACAAGCTGTCCGGCAATGATTTTTACAAGGCGTCGAGCCGCCTCGACGAGCTTGCCGAAGAGGTTAGACAGGCCAAGGCTGCGGGCGAAGCGAGCGAGGATTTTTTGCGCGCCGTCGTGTTCGAAATGGACGGAATTCGCGCGCGTCACGGTCTCGAGCTGCCCCCGCGCAGCCTGGACGAGCCCGGCATCCCGGCGCAGCCGGCGGCTGAAGCTGCCCCCGTCACGGAGCAGGATGGCCAGTCCGCACAGGACGACCTCACCGGCAACGAGTTCTACATGAAGGCTACCGCGACAGCGATGGCAGCGGGGGCCGTTGCGCGCGAGGCTGGCATGACCATCCAGCAGTTCGCGCAATCGGTCGCGGAGAAATCCGGCGAGACGGCGCAGAGCTGGGCGCAGTCGCTGGAAGGCCGCGCTTCCGAAGTCGTCAGCAACGCGGCCGATCGCGCCCGCGAGGCCGGCGAAAACGTGCAGACCTTTGCGCAGTCGGTTGCCGCCAAGGCCGGTGAGACGGCGCAGAGCTGGGCACAGACGATCGAGGAGCGCGCCCCCGAGGTTGCGCAGTCCGCTGCGGAACGCGCCCGCGAGGCCAGCGAAAGCGT
>CAZYUT010000085.1:0-2637 GCA_964650735.1 uncultured Hyphomicrobiaceae bacterium | reverse complement strand
AGCGTGCAGCAGTTCGCTCAGTCGGTTGCCGATCGCGCCAGCGAGACCGCCCAGGGCTGGGCGCACACGATGGAACAGGCGGCGTCGCAAGCCGCCAGCACGGCGGCGCAGAGCGCTCGCGAAACCGGAGAGAGCGCAGAGGCGTTTGCGCAGTCGGTTGGCGAGCAGACGGTCGAGACCGCGCGGAGCTGGGCCGAGACGGTCGAGCGGAACAGCGCGGATGCTGGCGAGGCCGTCGCGCAGACGGCTGAACAGGCGGTCGAGACCGCGACCGACGGGGCGCACAGCGTCGAGGCGCGGGCTTCCGAAACGGCGCAGCAAGCCAGTGAAGGCCTCAGTGACTTCGCGCGATCCGTGGCCGAAAAGTCCGGCGAGACGGCCGAGAGCTGGGCGCAGTCGCTGGAGGAAAAAGCCATAGAGACGGCCGTGACGGTGCAGGGCGAAGCGGAGGACGCCGCGGAGACGGCGCAGCGCTGGGCCGATAGCGCCGAAGAGCACGCTGCTGAAACGGCGCGGCAGGCAGGCGCGCACGTCACGGCGGCGGCCCAGACCGTTGAAGACCACATGACAGCGTCCGCGCCGCCACAGTCCGAACAGGCTCCCGCCGAGCCCGTCGCGGAAGCCCCGCCGCTGCCGGAGCACGAACACGCCGGTCTGTCAGAAACGCATGTTGCCGCGGAGCCGGTCGCGCCGCCGGTCTCTGACCTCTCCGGCGTGCGAATCGATCAGCAGCAGTCAGCGGAACAGCCGGCAGCGGCTCAGCAGGCCGCCGGCAGCGCGGCCGCCCGGGAGCAGCACGCCCAGCCGGAGCACGAGCGCAGCGAAGGGGCAGTGTCGCGCTTCTTCAAGGCTCTGCTGGGCCGGAAATCGTAATGGCCGCGCGGCGATCGTGATCCGGGGGCGCGTTGATACGTAGCCGATTGAGCTAGCGCATAAGCCGAGGAGTTGCCGATGTCCGTTGCCCTTCAAGTCCCGAACGAAACGCCCGCGCTGCTCGATGACCTGCCGGTTCTGCTTGAGCCGGCGGCAGAAGCGGCTCAACGGCTCGTGGAACTCGTGCGCGAAGGCGTTTGGCAGCGGGTTGCTGGAGATGGCAAGCCCGACGCCGCGCTGATGGACCGGGAACAGCATGTCGTTCACGGATTTGCCTGGCTCGCGACCTATCAGCAGACGCTGGCCGAGCTAGCCCGGCACGCTTCGAGCGCCACTGCTGAAGGGCGGTTCGGCGAGCTTGAGGCGCTGCTGGCGCAGATCGCGTTTTCGGAATACCTGCACCAGATGGTCGGCGGCATCGCGATGAGCCAGACCGAGGTGTTCCGTCCGACCGATCTCGGCTTCCGTGCTGCCGACATCGACGCCTGCCTGAACCCGCAGGCCCGCCGGCTGATGACGCTGGGCAACACGCCCCCCGCGCGGGAGCGGCTCGCCGAACTGATGATCGAGCGCGACGGCGCGGCCACCTTCGGCGACAGCGGCCTTGACGAAACCATGGAAGCCATGCGCGACGAGATGCGCCGCTTCACCGAGGCCGAAGTCGTTCCTCACGCCCATGAGTGGCACCTGCAGAACGCCTACATCCCAATGGAGATCATCTCGCAGATGAGCGAACTCGGGGTGTTCGGGCTGACGATCCCGGAGGCCTACGGCGGTCTTGGGCTGGGCAAGGAGGCGATGTGCGTGGTCTCAGAAGAGCTGTCGCGCGGTTATATCGGCGTCGGCTCGCTTGGCACACGCTCCGAGATCGCGGCGGAGCTGATCCTGCTGGGCGGCACTGAGGACCAGAAGCAGCGCTGGCTGCCGGGCATCGCGTCGGGCGACATCCTGCCCGCGGCGGTCTTCACCGAGCCGAACACCGGCTCCGACCTGGCCTCGCTCAAGACCCGCGCGGTGCGCGACGGCGATGTTTACCGCATCACCGGACAGAAGACCTGGGCGACGCATCCCGTCCGCGCCGATGTCATGACCGTGCTCGCGCGCACGAACCTGAACGAGCCGGGCTATCGCGGCCTGTCGATGTTCCTGGCGGAGAAGCCGCGCGGCACCGATGAGAACCCGTTCCCGGCCGAGGGCATGACCGGCGGCGAGATCGAGGTGCTCGGCTATCGCGGCATGAAGGAATACGAGATTTCCTTCGACGGGTTCGCGGTGCCGGCGAATAACCTGCTCGGCGAAACCGAGGGGCAGGGCTTCAAGCAGCTCATGGCGACGTTCGAGTCTGCGCGCATCCAGACGGCCGCGCGGGCGGTCGGCGTGGCGCAGAACGCGCTGGACCTGGCCTTCCGCTATTCCCGTGAGCGCGAACAGTTCGGCAAGCCGCTCTGCGCCTTCCCCCGCGTAGCCAACAAGCTGGTAATGATGGCGGTCGAGGCCCATGCCGCGCGCCTGCTGACCTATTATGCCGCGCGCGAAAAGGATCAGGGCCGGCGCTGCGATGTCGAAGCGGGCATGGCGAAGCTGCTGGCGGCCCGCGTGGCGTGGGCGGCGGCGGACAGCGGCGTGCAGATCCACGGCGGCAACGGCTTCGCGCTCGAATATCCGATCAGCCGCGTACTGTGCGATGCGCGCATCCTCAACATCTTCGAAGGCGCGGCGGAGATTCAGGCCCAGGTGATCGCGCGGCGTCTTCTCGACAGCTAG
>CAZYUT010000084.1:0-9351 GCA_964650735.1 uncultured Hyphomicrobiaceae bacterium | reverse complement strand
GGCACGATCGAGTGGGAATAGCCAGGCGAAAAAGGCCGCCCCGCGAGGCGGCCTTTGTCATGAGCGGCGTCTCGCCAGCTCAGTAATGGTAGTCATGCAGACAGCCGTGGAAGCGCAGGCAGCCGCGGATGTCTTCGGGATAATACCAGTTTTCCTTGCACCGGTGGAGCCAGTAGCGGCAGCTGCGCGGCTTGTGGCCGTAGCCGTAGCGCTTGCGATAACCGCAGCCTGCGTGCGCCATGCAGCGGCGATAGCGATGGCCGAAGCCCGAGGTGTACCGGCACTCCAAGTGACGCACATAGCAGCGGTCAGCATGCTCTCCGGGAATGTCGTGGTGATACACCTGATGAAGGAGAGGCGAGACATGCGCGGAGGACCGCAGACCATCCAGCGGCAGGGCCGCGGTTCCCGCGGTTGCCTGACCGGGCGAGCCGCTCCACGCGGCCAAAGCCATCAAGAACACAAGGGCCAAACTGAACTGTACGCGCATATCTCACTCTCTCCTTCGGGTCGTTGGCGCCCGACCGTCAGGCCAGGCTTGGATCACTAACAGCCGCGGATCCGCATGCAGCGGCGATAATCCGGGCCTCCGCCCCAGCGGCCGCGGCATAGCCGGTTGGCACTCCGGCAGCCGCGGGCAGCCCACCACAAACAGCCGGCATTTGCCATGCACTGGCGATAGCGCGGGCCAGCCCCCCAGCGGCGGGCGCAAACCGCGTTGCGGTCGCGGCAGCGGAAAGACACTTCCTGCACCAGCGAAGACGTCGCTTCGCCGGAGAGCAGTTCATTCAGGGTGATCGTTGCACCGCCCGCACTGGCTGCAGCAGCCTGCGGCGTGGTGAACGCGAAAATGGCCAGACCGGCGGCCAGCAACACAAAGGCTTTCAATGCATTGCGCATGAGACGCTCCTTTTTTCCTCAACCTTGCGGGGATCGCGCGCGCGGCGAGCCTCCCGCTCTGCCAGGCTAGTAACCGGAACGTGAACGCTTGCTGAATTTTGAAGCCTGTTGTCGTGCATCCCGTGCCTATTCGAATTTGCATCGCCAATTCCGGCAAGGACCATAGAGCGCGAAACAGCCGGACGGGCAGTGCCAGCAACCGCTGCGGTCGCGCCAGGATTGGCGTATGCAGAAATCGCGCATCGCATGACGTTCGGCTCCTACATCCCGGCGCGGGCGCAGATACGCGTCCGCAGGCGGATAATCATCCTCGGCTAGGCGGTTGATCCAGCAGCGGAGGCCGCAGTCCGGCTCCGGTCCGCCGTAGCTGTCATAAGGTCCGTAGCTTTTTTTTTACGACCGGGTTCGCGGTAGTTTGACCGGTGATAGTAGGGCCGGGGCGCGTCGCTCTCGCGGTAGTGCCGGAAGCCCTCGCCGCTACGGCGTTCGGGGCCGTCGTAATGGCCTGGCTCATCATAGCCGCGCTCATGCGGTGCCGGCTCATCATAGCCGCCATGGCGGTAGGGCGGTGCGTCCTCCTCGTAGCCGGGCCCGGTTTCCGGGTAGGGGCGCCCGTAGCGGTCATGCAGGCTGTCGCGCGGCTCGTATCCGCGGCCGCGGTGCGGTTCTTCGCCATGATGCGGCGCGCCGTGACCGCGATAGTGGCCGTAATCCTGCCGGTGATAGCGGTCGCCGTGTCCGCCATAGCTGTCGCGCTCGCCTCCATAGTATGGCTCGGCGTGGTTGCGGTAGCACCTGTTGTCATACGCATGCCGCCGGTGATAATGACGTGGGCAGCCGAGATCTGCCGCGAGTTGCACGCGCGGCGCGGCTTGGCCAGCTCCGGCATCCTGCATCACCGCATGCTCCGGCTGCGGGGTTTGGGCCAGCGCGTCCGCCCCGCCGGCGGCAATCAAGCTGGCGAAGACGATTTCGACAAACATGCTTGTGGCCTCTTGCGTTTGAAAATTTTGCCCTCGCCCGCGAGCAAACGACGTTTTTAATCGAATGAGAAGCGAATTTGATTGATAGCGTTAACCACGGCCTAAGGTTACGTCGCGACAAGCGTTTGCGGCGGTTTATTCAAGTCGGGCGCTAGAGGTCCGGCCGCGCCAGACAACAGGACGGAGACATGAGCGGGACTGCAACCAGGATCACGGCCCCAGAGATTCGCGCCCGCAAGGGCGGCGCGCCGATCGTGTCGCTGACGGCCTATCACGCGCACACCGCGCGGCTGATCGACCCGCATGTCGATTTCATGCTGGTCGGCGATTCGCTCGGCATGGTCATGCACGGCTATGAGACTACTGTGCCGGTGCCGCTCGACTTGATGATCATGCACGGCGCGGCGGTGGTGCGCGGCTCGCAGCGCGCGCTGGTGGTGGTGGACATGCCGTTCGGCAGCTACGAGGAAAGCCCGGCTCAAGCTTTCCACAACGCAGCGCGCGTGATGAAGGAGACGGGCTGCGGCGCGATCAAGCTGGAGGGCGGCCAGCGCATGGCTGAGACGATTCGGTACCTGAGCGAGCGCGGCATCCCGGTGATGGCGCATATCGGTTTGACGCCGCAGTCGGTGAACACGCTGGGCGGGTATCGCGCGCAGGGGCGCCACGAAAGCGAATGGGCGCAGATCGAAGCGGATGCGCAGGCGGTCGCCGAGGCCGGCGCGTTTGCGGTCGTGATCGAGGGCGTCGCCGAGTTGCTGGCTGCGCGCATCACCCGCCAGGTCGAGATTCCGACCATCGGCATCGGCGCCTCAGCGGAGTGCGACGGACAGATTCTGGTGCTGGAGGACATGCTCGGCCTGTCGCCGCGCGTGCCGAAATTCGTGAAGCGTTACGCGGACTTGGCCGATGGCATTGCCGGCGCTGTGAAGACCTACGCGCAAGAAGTGCGCGCCCGCCAGTTCCCCGGGCGCGAACATGTTTACGGCATGCAGAAACGCCGTGTGGACGCCGCTGGAACAGTCACGAAAAAGCCGAAAATCGGCGGCAACTAACGCTTGAGGGAACGGCGGCGGACCTACATTTAAGCGTAAGCGGGGACAGGGTTGGTGTTCACCGCTTGCAGGTTTGGTAACGGCGTCCGGGGACCGGGCGGATCACGCCGCGAACACGTATGCGCGAAGCGGACAAGAGATGAGTGAAGGCGATATTTTCCGCGAAGTCGAGCAAGAGATGCGCCGCGAGCAGATGGCGCAGCTTTGGCGGAAATACGGGGCATATGTGGTTGCCACGGCCCTTGTGATTGTGCTTGCGGTGGGTGGCTATCAGGGCTGGGCGTGGTGGCAAAGTTCGCGGGCGGCCTCCGACGGCGCAGCCTTTGTTCAGGCGAGCACCCTGCAACAGACCGGGGAGCAGGACGCGGCGGTGCAAACATTCTCGGCCCTGGCGGAGGATGGCACCGGCAGCTATTCGGCGCTGGCGGAACTGCGGCTTGCAGCGATCGCTGCGGCGAACGGCGAGACGGATGAGGCTGTGCAGGCTTATGATCGTGTTGCAGAAAGCGCCAGCGATCCCATGTTGCGCGGCTTTGCGCGCATTCAAGCTGCGACATTGCTGGTCGACACCGCAGATCCCGCCGAGATCGAGCAGCGGATCGGCGACATGCGCGATGACGCCACGCCTTGGCGGCATTCGGCCCGCGAATTGCTCGCGCTATCGGCGTACAAGGCTGACCAGAACGACAAGGCGAGTTTGATTTATCAAGAACTGCTGAGCGACAGCGATACGCCGGGTCCGATGCGCCGGCGCGCGCAGATGATGCTCGAACTCATCAACGCGCCCGCGGCAGCGCAGACCTCGGACGCCGCGGCAGTGGTTCAATAGGGTCGCCTCACTGCGCGTGCCGAGTCGGTTGGCGTTTCGACCAGCAGAACAGCGAACGAGACGAACGACAAGGGACAGGGCATGGCCAAGCTGACAGTAACAGGCGGCGCGCGGGCTGCTGCGACAGGCGGCGCATCGCTATTATCAGGCCGGGCGCTGCGCATCGCGGCGCTTGCGCTGATCCTGCCGGTAGCGGGCTGCACCTCGGTTTCGGGCGTCGCGGACTCCGTGACGTCGCTGTTCGAGGAGGAAGAGGAGCGGCTGCCGGGCGAGCGCATTCCGGTCGTGTCGCCAGGCGCGACTTCCTCGATCGCCAGCGTTGAAGCAGCCAGACCCGTATCGGTGTCCGATCCGCAAACCAATGAGGTCTGGACCCAGCCGGGCGGCAACGCCAGCAACGCCCCTGGACATCTCGCCTTCAGCGGCCGGCTCAGCCCCCGCTGGCAGGCCGATATCGGCGCCGGCTCAAGTTCCGATGGCCAACTCATTGCCAAGCCCGTGGTTGGGGGCAACCGCGTCTACACCATCGACACCGAGGGTACAGTCCGCGCCTTTTCTCAGGGCAGCGGCAACACGCTTTGGGAGCGCGAATTGGTCCCTGAGGGCGAGGACGAGGAAGCTGGATTCGGCGGCGGTCTCGCCATCGCCGACGGCAAGCTGTTCGCGGCTACCGGCTTCGGTACGGTCGTCGCGCTCGACCCCTCCTCCGGTCAGACGCTCTGGACCAAGCGTTTCGAACTGCCCTTCCGCATGTCGCCCACGGCCATCAACGGGCGCATCTTCGTCGTCAACGCCGAAAGTCAGCTGTTCTGTCTGTCCACAGAGGATGGGCGGGAATTGTGGACCGCGCGCGGCCTTCCCGAAGCTGCGACAGTGCTCAGCAACGCCAGCCCGGCGGTCTCCGGCAATACGGTAGTTGTGCCATACCCCTCCGGGGAATTGCTGGCCTTCGACGTTGAGAATGGCCAGCCGAAATGGGCCGAATCGCTGACCCGCACGCGCCCGGGCCTCGCAGCGCAGGAAGTCGGCGACACCACGCGTCCGGCTGTCGCCAGCGGCACGGTCTATGCTGTCGGCGGGGCTGGCCGCTTGATTGCGACCGACATCGAATCCGGCTCCCGCCGCTGGTCCCTGGATGTCGCCAGTTCGCAGACGCCCTGGGTCTCCGGGCAGGCTGTCTTCGTTGTGGACCGCTCTGGCAAGCTGGTTGCGGTCGAGCGTGAAAGCGGCGAGATCGCCTGGGTCGCCGAATTGCCGCCTGCGCGCCATTGGAATGGTCCGGTGCTGGCCGGCGGCAAGCTCTGGCTGATTTCCTCGAAAGGCCTTATGCTAGGCGTGAATGCCAATAACGGCGAAATCGTCACCAAGCGCGATCTTGATACGGGCGTGTTCATCGCGCCCGTGGTTGCCGCCGGACAGATGTATGTATTGTCCGACGGCGGTGACCTGATTGCCATGAATTAGCGGGTGCATGCCGGTGCACGTGCCCGCAGCCACCGCGCATGACCCTTAAAGTCGCAATTGTCGGCCGGCCGAATGTCGGCAAGTCAACCCTGTTCAACCGCCTGACCGGGAGCAAGCTGGCGCTCGTCGCGCCTATGCCCGGTCTCACGCGCGACCGCCGCGAGGGCGAGTTCGAGGTCGCCGGTCAGCCCGCCACCCTGATCGACACCGCGGGGCTCGAAGATGCCGAGGCCGGCAGCATCGCCGAACGCATGCGCCTCCAGAGCGAGCGCGCGATCGCAGAAGCCGACATCATCCTGTTCGTGATTGACGCGCGCGCCGGGGTGACGCCGGTAGACGAGATGTTCGCAGACCTCGCACGCCGGTCCGGCCACCCCGTCATCCTCGTCGCGAACAAGGCGGAGGGCAGCGCAGGCGAGAGCGGCGTCTACGAGGCCTATCGCCTGGGCCTGGGCGAACCGGTCGCCGTCTCGGCGGAACACGGCGAGGGCATCGGCGATCTTCACGAGCGTCTGGAGAGCGAAGCCGAGGCCTTCCTGAGCGAAGGCGCCGAGGAGGCCGAAGACGCCGAGGCGGATGAGCGGCCGATCCGCGTGGCGATCATCGGGCGGCCGAATGCGGGCAAGTCAACGCTGTTCAACCGCTTGGCGGGGGAGGAACGGGCCATCACCGGGCCCGAGCCGGGGTTGACCCGGGATTCCATCTCCATCGACCTGAGCTGGGGCGATCAACCGATCAAGCTCTACGACACCGCGGGCCTTCGCCGCCGCGCGCGCGTCCACGAACAGGCCGAAAAGCTGTCGGTTGGCGACGCGCTGCGCGCCATCCGCTTCGCCGAGGTTGTCATCGTGCTGCTGGAGGCCGACCGCGCGCTGGAAAAGCAGGATCTCCACATCGCCGCGCTGGCCGCCGAAGAAGGCCGCGCCATGGTCATCGCCATCAACAAGTGGGACTTGGTGGGCGAAAAGGATGCGAAGCGGCGCGAATTCCGCGCCGAAATAGACCGGCTCCTGCCGCAGATCAAGGGTGTGCCGCTTGCCCCAATCAGCGCCCTGTCGGGTCGGGGGATCACGCAGCTCATGACCCAGGTTGGCAAGGCGTACGCGCTTTGGAACGCGCGCTTCAGCACCGGCAAGCTCAACCGCTGGCTCGCGGCGGCAATCGAAGCGCATCCGCCGCCGGCGCCGGGCGGCCGGCGTTTGAAGATGCGCTACATCACACAGCCCGGGGCGCGGCCACCCCGCTTCGTGGTATTCTGCTCGCGGCCAGAGGCGGTGCCGGCGTCCTATGAGCGGTATCTGATCAACAGCCTGCGCGATTCCTTCGATCTGTGGGGCGTGCCGGTACGCCTGTTCCTGCGCAAGGGCAAAAATCCATATGCGAACGAATGATGGCTGAGGTCCTGTTCTATCATCTGGAACGCCAGCCGCTGGAGCGCGTGCTGCCGGTGCTGCTGGAAAAAACGCTGGCGCGCGGCTGGCGCGCCGTGGTGCAAACGGCGTCGCGGGAGTACGCTGAGGCGCTGGATTCACATCTGTGGACCTACCGCGAGGATTCGTTTCTGCCGCACGGCCTGGCGGACGAGCGGGATGCGCCGCGCTACCCGATCGTTGTCACGCCGGAGACGCTGAACCCGAACGGCGCGCAGGTGCGTTTCATCGTCGAGGGCGCGCCGTTGCCTCAAGCGAGCGATTATGCGCGGGTGGTCCTTCTGTTCGACGGCCGGGACGAAAGCGCAGTCGCCGCGGCGCGGGCGGGCTGGAAGGCGGCAAAGGCGGCGGGGCACGATGTGACCTACTGGCAGCAGAGCGAAACCGGAAAGTGGGAGAAGAAAGCGTGAGCGAAGCCGAACAGCCGGAGGAGTTCGAGGCGCGCCGGGCGCATGGCAAGGCGGTGGCCGACCGGATCCGCGCCGACTGCGAACGCGCGGGCAGGCCGCTCGGCTGGTTCGACGCGGTTTATCGCGGCGCGGAGGGCGATCCGGCCATGGTGCCGTGGGGGCATCAGAAGGTCCGCCCCGAGCTGGCGGAATGGCTGGCAGGGCTGCCGGCGGATGCGCCGCGCGAGCGCGTGCTGGATGTCGGAGCGGGGCTGGGCGACAACGCCAACGCGCTGGCCGAAGCCGGCTTTCAGGTTACAGCCTTCGACATCTCCGGCGAGGCGGTTGCGTGGGCCGCGAAGCGCTTCGCACATATGAACATCGAGTGGGCCGTGCACAATCTGATGGACCCGCCGCCGGAGCACTGGCGTGATGCATTCGATCTGGTCTGCGAGGTCTACACCCTCCAGGCGCTGCGCCAGTCAATGCGGGCGGGCGCAATCGCACGGCTGCCGGACTACGTGAAGCCGGGCGGCCAGCTTCTCGTTATAACCAAGGCGACCGACGCGCCGCCCGAAGGCGAGACGCCGCCCTGGCCGCTGCAGCGGCATGAGCTGGATGTGCTGGCGCAGATGCTGGAAACGCAAAGCTTCGAATATCTGGAAGCCGAAGGCGGCGGCTCGGCGCATTTCCGCGCGCTCTACCGCAAGCCGGAATAACGCCCGGCGCAACTGCGGGCTGGCGCACGCGGCTCTGCGCCGTTATCGTCTGGCGGATAAAAACCGGCCAGATGGGAGAGATGAATGCCAGCCTTGAGCGTGTGCCTGTCCGTTGCCCTGATGCTGTTCGCCGCCGCGCCGGCTGCCGCGCAAACGCTTGAGAAACTTGAAATCGCGAATGGCGAGCGGCTTGCCCAGAAGCTTTGCGTCAACTGCCATCAGGTCGCCCCGGATGCCGCTGGAACGGTGCTGGCGGACGTGCCCGGCTTCGTCGAAATCGCCAACCGTCCCGGCATGACGAGGGAAAGAATCGAGGTCTATGTTCTCGAACCTCACCCCGCCATGCCAACGATCCAGTTCACGCGCGCCGAGCTCGAGGATATCGCCGCTTACATCATCAGCTTGCGCGAGGGGGCCGCGCAGGAGAGCTCGAACTGAGGACCTCTCGCCACACGGTTTACCCCGCGCGGGCAGCGGGCTAAAAACAGCTGTTCAATAATAAGCCGATCCTGTTTCGGGAGACCGCCTGCATGTTCCAGAAAATCCTCATCGCCAACCGCGGCGAGATCGCTTGCCGCGTGATGAAGACAGCGCGCCGGATGGGCATCAAGACCGTTGCGGTCTATTCCGATGCGGATAACGACGCGGTGCATGTCGATATGGCGGATGAGGCGGTGCATATCGGTCCGGCGGCGGCTTCCGAATCCTATCTGAACATCGGCAGGATCATCCAGGCGGCAAAACAGACCGGCGCGCAGGCGATCCATCCCGGCTTCGGCTTCCTGTCCGAGAACCCCGCCTTTGCGCGCGCGCTGCAGGACGCCGGCATCACTTTTATCGGCCCGAACATCCGGGCCATCGAGGTGATGGGCGATAAGATCGAGTCGAAGAAGTTCGCCGCCGAAGCCGGCGTGAACACTGTGCCCGGCGTCATGGCGGTGATTGAGGACCCGGACGAGGCGGCGCGGATCGCAGCGGGCATTGGCTTCCCGGTCATCATCAAGGCCTCGGCTGGCGGCGGCGGCAAGGGCATGCGCGTGTGCCACACCCCCGCGGAGATCGCGGAGGGGTTCGTCTCATCAATGTCGGAGGCGAAGTCGAGCTTCGGCGACGACCGTGTCTTCATCGAGAAGTTTGTCGAGCGCCCGCGCCATATCGAAATCCAGGTGCTGGCCGATGGCTACGGCAATGTCCTCCATCTCGGGGAGCGCGAATGCTCGATCCAGCGGCGCAACCAGAAGGTGATCGAGGAGGCGCCGAGCCCGTTCCTCGACCCGGAAACGCGCGAAAAGATGGGCGCGCAGGCGGTCGCGCTGGCCCGCGCGGTCGATTACGTCAGCGCTGGCACAGTCGAGTTCATTGTCGATCCAGACCGCAACTTCTACTTCCTGGAGATGAACACGCGCCTGCAGGTCGAACATCCCGTCACAGAGCTGGTTACCGGCATCGACCTTGTGGAGCAGATGATCCGCGTGGCGGCGGACGAGCGGCTGAGCCTCACACAGGGGGAGATCCGCATGAACGGCTGGGCCATCGAAAGCCGCATTTATGCCGAAGACCCCAACCGCAACTTTCTGCCCTC
>CAZYUT010000083.1:0-9419 GCA_964650735.1 uncultured Hyphomicrobiaceae bacterium | reverse complement strand
CACAAGCGCGGTGGCGATGCCTGAAGCCATCTTATCATGCCGTCGATTCCGGCTAATGTGCCAGCTCCGCAACCCTGCACATCACGGTTGAAGCCGGACCGCCAGTGGCGGGTGAGGCAGACAAAGCTCATCCAAACGGCTTGGCAACCGCCAGCCCTTGGTCACCCAAGGAGAACTGGCCGTCTAGGGCATGTCCTGATCGGACGCCGCGAGTTTCCCTTCGTTCAGGTCGTTCCCTGTTGCGCGTCCGCCGTCTGTCGGCCGGCCTGTCCTCTGACTGACGTCGCTCACAGCGGCTAAGGAGGCCTCGGCCGCACTCAGCAGATGCCGGCGCAGATGCATCTCCGCGGCCCCAGGGTCGCGCAGGATAATCGCGTCGACGATCGCCTGATGCTCACTGTGGGACCGGGCGATCCGCATGGCGTCGCGGAACTGAAAGCGCCGGTAAGGCGACAACTCCAGCCGCAGCGATAGCGCCATGTTGGCGAGCGGCTCGTTATGCGTGCCGTGATAGATCAATTCGTGAAACTGCTCGTTGAGCGCTTCGTAAGCGTGCCGGCCGCGCTCGCGGGAGGCGTCTGCGAGCTGTTCGTTTATGCGGGTCAATTCGGCGCGCTCCCAGGTGGTCATGCGCTGGGCGGCGATCCGCCCGCACATTGCCTCCACTTCGGCCATGGCCTCGAACAGGCTGTCGAGCCGATCGCGCGAAACCTCCGCGACCACGACCCCGCGATAAGGCTGGCGGATCGCCAGCGATTTCGACACAAGCAGTTGCAGCGCCTCGCGCACCGGCGTGCGCGACATGCGAAAACGCGCGGCGAGGGCTTTTTCCTCCAGCCGCGTGCCTGGCGCGAGCGCCCCGGAGACGATCTCGTCCTCCAGTTCGCGGCAAACGATTTCTGCACGCGTGGCTCTCTTTTCCCTCGGTTGCGGCACGTTTCTCACCCGTCGCTCTTGTGCGGTTTTTCTCCAAAAAGTGACACGAATTGCCGGCCGCGAGAACCACCTTGTTATTGAAAACGTGGCGCAGAGCAAACATGTATACATAGTAGCCGTTAAGCGCATTATGTGTGCACAATTTTTGAATCGCAACCTCCTCTGATCGAAAAATATCATCATTTTCAACGACATACGTCTCTGGCACGGCTGTTGCTTTGCTTTGTGCGTCGCAACAACCAACGGAGACATCGGCATGAAACGACGGGATTTCCTGAAGACAGCCGGCGCCGCCTCCGCCGCCACGGCCGGCCTCGCCGCGCCGTCCATCGCGCGGGCGCAGGAGACCTTTACGCTGAAAATGACCAACGCCTACCCGCCCGGCGCGCCGTTCTACACCGTCGGCCCCGGCAGCCCGACCAACTTCTGCGAGAAGGTCGAGGCGATGTCCGGCGGCCGCCTCAAGATTCAGCATTTCGCCGCAGGAGAATTGATCCCGGCACTCGAGGGTTTTGACGCGGTGCAGGCCGGCACGGTCGAGATGAACGCGGCCAACGCCTATTTCTGGGCTGGCAAGCTGTTCGCCGCGCAGTATTTCACCACTGTGCCGTTTGGCCTGAACTTCCAGGGCGTCAATGCATGGCTCTATCACGCCGGCGGTCTGGAGCTGTGGCACGAGCTTTACAAGCCGCTCGGCCTGATCGCCTTTCCGATGGGCAATACCGGCGTGCAGATGACCGGCTGGTTCCGCGAGCCGATCGAAACCGTCGAGGACTTCAACGGCCTGAAGATGCGGATTCCCGGCCTCGCCGGTAAGGTCTACCAGGAGCTCGGCGTGGACGTGAAGCTGTTGCCCGGCGGCGAAATCTTCCCGGCGCTGGAGCGCGGCGTAATCGACGCGGCGGAGTTCGTCGGCCCGTTCCAGGACCGCCGGCTCGGGCTGCAGAATGCCGCGAAATACTACTACACCACAGGCTGGCACGAGCCGTCCAATGTCACCGAACTGCTCATAAACCTCCAGACCTGGGAGTCGCTGCCGGCCGATCTGCAGGAGATCGTCAAGGCCGCGGCAATGGCCTGCAACCTGGAAAGCCACACCTGGTCGGAGGCCAACAACGCCGACGCGCTCGATGATCTCATCAAGAACTACGACGTGCAGGCCGGCGTCCTGCCTGCCGAGATCGTTGCCAGGATGCGCGAGATCACCTTCGACGTTCTGGAGGCCGAGGCGGCCAAGGATCCGCAGACCAAGAAGGTCCACGACGCCTTCATGGCTTTCCGCGACAAGCACCGGGCCTGGGCCACGATTAGCGAAAAGCCTTACCACGAATATCTGAGCTGATCGACGCTCTCCGGATCGCTTGATGAAGTTGTCGCTCTCCGGCCTGATCGACCACGCGGACAAGCTGGTCGGTCAGGCTGGCCGGCTCACGGCCTGGCTCGGGCTGGGGCTGGTTCTGCTCGTCGCCTTTAACGTCCTGGCGCGCTACCTGTTCGCCTTCGGCACAGTGGCGCTGCAAGAGCTGGAATGGCATCTGCTGGCCGTCACCATGCTGATCGGCATGTCGTACACGCTGAACCGCGGCGAGGAGGTGCGCGTCGATATCCTTTACGCACAGTTCGGACCGCGCGCGCAGATGCTGGTGCGGCTTCTGTCGGCTGTGCTGACGCTTGCCGTCTCGCTGATCATCATCAAGCTTTCCCTGCCCTATGTCGGGCAGAGCCTCGCGCTCAACGAAACTTCGCCCGACCCCGGCGGGCTGGCCTACCGCTTCGTGCTCAAGGCCGTCATTCCGCTGGGCTTCGCACTGCTGGCGCTTCAGGCTCTTGTGCAGACCGCGCGCACGGCGCAGGCGCTCCTGCTGGGCGAAGCCGACATCCCGAAGAGCGACACCCATGGAAACTGAGCTGCTCGCCATCGCCATGATCGGCGGCTTTTTTGTGCTCATCATCATCGGCGTGCCGGTAGCGATCGGCCTGGCCGTGTCCGGCTTCGTATTCGGCTATCTCGGCTTCGGCGCGACGCTGTTCAACCTCGTGCCGGCACGGATTTTCGGGGTCGTCACGAACTACACGCTCCTGGCGCTGCCGCTGTTCATCTTCATGGGCGTCATGCTGGAGAAATCCCGGCTGGCCGAAGACCTGCTCGAAGTGATTGGGCTGGCGATGGGCCGGCTGCGCGGCGGCATGGCCATGGCGATCGTGGTGGTCGGAGTGCTGATGGGCGCATCCTCGGGCATCGTCGGCGCGACCGTTGTCACCGCAGGGCTGATCGCGCTTGGGCCGCTGATCCGGCGCGGCTATGACCACGGCGTCGCTTGCGGCGTGATCTGCGCATCTGGCACCCTGGGGCAGATCATCCCGCCCAGCCTCGTGCTGATCCTGCTCGCTGACATTATGGGCGAGTCGGTGGGCACCCTGTTCGCGGCTGCGCTGATTCCGGGTCTGATGCTGGCCGGGCTGTTTTTCCTATATCTCATTTTGCTCGGCATCTTCGCACCGCACACTGTGCCGCCCATCCCGCGCGCCGAGCGTGACGAGATCACCGGTTGGCGCCTCGTTCAGCGCGTCGTTCTCGTTGTCATCCCCCCGATCGGGCTGGTCGTCCTTGTGCTCGGATCGATCATCGGCGGCGTGGCCGCGCCGACTGAGGCTGCCTCGATGGGCGCGCTGGGGAGCATCCTGCTGGCCGCGGCGTCCGGGCGGCTATCGATGCCGGTGATGATGCAGGTGGTTCGCTCAAGCCTTTCGACGAGTGCGATGTGCTTCTTCATTCTGATCTGCGCGCAGCCGTTCGCGCTCGCCTTCCGCGGGCTGGGCGGTGAGCATCTGGTTCAGGAGGCATTCGCGATGATCCCCGGCGGTCTCGACGGGCAGCTCCTGTTCCTGATGCTGATCCTGTTTGTGCTCGGCTTCTTCCTGGAGTGGATCGAAATCTCGTACATCGCCCTTCCTTTGTTCCTGCCGATCTTCGTCGCCGCCGACGTGGACATGGCGTGGATCGCAATACTGGTGGCGATGAACCTGCAGACTTCGTTCCTGACGCCGCCCTTCGGTTGGGCGCTATTCTTTCTGAAAGGGGTTGCGCCGCCGCAGATCACCACGCTGGCAATTTATCGCGGTGTCCTCCCCTTCATCGGCATTCAACTCATCGGTCTTGCGCTGCTATTCCTCTTCCCCGGGCTGGCGACCTGGCTGCCGGATGCGATCGGCTGGTGAGCGGGATGGATTTGGGGGCATGGCAGAATCTGGCGGCGCTTGCCGCTGTGCTCGGCGCGTGCGGCGCGGTTGCTGGCGTGGTGGCCGGGTTGCTCGGCGTCGGCGGCGGCATCGTGATCGTGCCGGTCCTGTTCGAGATGCTGCCGCTGATCGGCGTGCCTGAGCCGTTGCGGATGCATGTGGCGGTGGGCACTTCGCTCGCCGTCATCATTCCGACCTCGATCAGTTCGGCGCGCGCGCATTACCGGCGCGGAGCCGTCGATACCGGAATACTCAGGACGCTCGCGCCGTCGGTGCTTGCCGGAGTGATCGCCGGGACGCTGTTAGCGGCGTTCGTGGCTGGGGCAGTGCTGACGGCCGTGTTTGCGACCGTGGCGCTGCTGGTCGCAGCCAACATGCTTTTGCGCCCGGAAGGCGCGCGGCTGGCCAACAACCTTCCCGGCCCGGGCGGGCAGAGCGCGCTCGGCCTCTCCATCGGCGGCGTGTCGGTGATCATGGGCATCGGCGGCGGGACGGTTGGAGTGCCGCTTCTAAGCCTGTTCAACGTGCCGATCCACCGGGCGGTGGCCACTGCCTCTGTTCTTGGGCTGATCATCTCGGTACCCGGCACGCTCGGGTTTGTGCTGAGCGGCTGGTCGCAGACCGCTTTGGCGGACGGCTATCTCGGCTATGTGCTGCTGCCCGGCGCAGCGATCATCGCAGTGCTGTCCACCAGCCTTGCGCCTGTCGGCGCGCGCATTGCCCACGCGCTGCCATCAGTCTGGCTGCGGCGGGCTTTCGGCGCGTTTCTGCTGATCACGGCGATGCGGCTGTATACCTCAGTCTAAATCGCTGCAACTGTCCCGTCGCTGCGCGGGTCGCTTGCGCCTTCAAGTGTGCCGTCACGATGGCGGACTATCGCCCCGGCGTGGCCCATGATCTGCGCGAACCGCTCCGTGACCTCGACATCTTGTCCAGCTTCGCGCAGGCGTGCGATCACGCCCGCCTCGAAGCCATCCTCGATCTTCAGGCTTGTGGTTTCCTCGCCCCAGGTGCGGCCCAGCAGCCAGCGCGGCGCGGTCACGGCCTGTTGCAGGGGCTGACCGTGCATCGCGTAGCGCGAGAAGATCGCGGCCTGCGTTTGCGGCTGACCTTCCCCGCCCTGGGTCCCGTAGACCATGACGCGACCATCGCCAAAGCGCGCAAACGCCGGGTTGAGCGTGTGGAATGGCTTGCGCCCCGGCTGCAACTGGTTTAACGCGCCCGGGGCCAGCGAGAAACTGATGCCGCGGTTCTGCCATAGCACGCCGGTCGCGGGCGATACGACGCCGGCGCCGTACTCCCAATAGATCGACTGGATAAAGCTCACCGCGCGGCCGTCCGCGTCCACCGCGCCCATCCAGATGGTGTCCTTGCCGCCCGGCTCCGGCGCGGGCCAGGGCGCGGCGCGCTGCGTGTCGATCTCCGCGGCCTCGTAGGCAATGCGCTCAGGCGTGAGGAAATCCGCCGGCGCCGCGCTGGCGAAGCGCGGGTCAGTGACATGCGCGTCGCGAATAAGGAAAGCTCGCTTGGTCGCTTCGACAATCCTGTGAACATGATCAAAGTTCTCGGCGTCTTCCGCGAGCACCCGCTCGTAGATCGCGAGGATCAGGAGTGAGGCCAGCCCCTGCGTGGGCGGCGGCAAGTTGTAGACCGTGCCTGCATCTAGCGTGACGCTGATCGGCGTGACCTTCTGCGCGAAAAATCCTTCCAGATCGCTCAGCCGGACCGGGCTGCCTGCTGCTTCCAGATCGCGGCCCAGCGCGCGTGCGACGTCGCCGTCATAGAAATCGCGCAGACCCGCCCGAGCGAGCTGTTCCAGCGTCGCGGCCAGACGGGGCTGACGAAGCACTTCACCTGCTTGCGGCGCCTGCCCGTCAGTCAGGAACGTAGCGGCGAAGCCGGGCACATCCGCGAGTTCGCTGCTCTTGGCTTTTGTCAGCGCCGCCATGCTGTCGGTGATGACAATGCCCTCACGCGCGTAGAGGATCGCATCCGCCAGGAGCCGTTCCAGCGGCAGACGCCCGCCTGCTCGCCGTGCGAGCATGTGCGCCGCCTCCCACCCAGCGATCGTGCCGGCAACCGTCAGAGCCGCAAGCCCGCCGCGCCCCGGGATCGCGGCGCTCACGCCATGCGTGGCATAGAAATCCCGCGTGGCCATCGCCGCGGCGGGGCCGCAGGCGTCGATGCCCACCGGCATCTCGCCCGGCTCGGCGATAAGCCAGAAGCCGTCCCCGCCGATCGCGTTCATGTGCGGGTAAACCACTGCGATTGTGGCGGCCGCGGCAATCATTGCTTCGATGGCGTTGCCGCCCTCGCGGATGATGGCCAGACCGGACTGCGCAGCGAGGTGGTGCGGCGCGGAGATCATCGCGGCGCGGGACCTGAAAGAATGTAGCATCTCCTGTCGGCCTTCTGATCAGAGTGGTGGCAACCAGTTGGGTTTCAACGGAAAAAGAGCGCACCGCCCCGGAAAGGACATGCAAGATTCGCGCCATCAGTCGCGACGCCTCGGCGGTTGCCCTGCAACGCTACGGATCGCGGACGAGGGCTGTCCGGCCACCAGGCGACAGACCTTTAAATATCGAACCTGATGCCCTGAGCCAGCGGAAGCTCTCGCGAATAGTTCACAGTCGCGGTCTGCCGCCGCATGTAGCCTTTCCAGGCGTCGGAGCCGCTCTCGCGGCCGCCGCCGGTGTCCTTCTCGCCGCCGAATGCGCCGCCGATTTCCGCGCCTGATGGGCCGATATTCACGTTGGCGATGCCGCAGTCGGAGCCGGTCGCGGACAGGAAGGCTTCGGTCTCGCGCACATCGGTCGAGAAGATGCACGATGAAAGGCCCTGTGGCACGCCGTTATGCAACGCGATCGCTTGGTCGAAGCTGCGATATTTCATCGTGTAGAGGATCGGCGCGAAGGTCTCCTCGCGGACGATCCCGGTCTGGTCCGGCATCTCGACAATCGCCGGGCGCACATAGGCGGCGTGGGGGAAGGCATTTGTGAGCATCCGGCCGCCGCCATGCACAGTGCCGCCATCGGCGCTTGCCTGCTCCAGCGCGCGGTCCATCGCAGTGACCGCCGCCTCGTCGATCAGCGGGCCGACCAGCACACCGTCCTCCAGCGGGTCGCCGATGGGTAAGCCGTCATACGCTTTGAGCAGGCGCGGCAGAAGCTGGTCGTAAATGTCTTCGTGCACGATCAGGCGTCGCAACGTCGTGCAGCGCTGACCCGCCGTGCCCACGGCCGCAAACACGATCGCGCGCAGGGCCAGTTCCAGATCTGCAGTGGGCGCGACAATGGCCCCGTTGTTGCCGCCAAGCTCCAGGATGCAGCGCCCGAGCCGCTGCGCGACGGTGGATGAGACCGCGCGGCCCATCGGCACCGACCCGGTTGCCGAGACGATCGGCACCCGCCTGCTCCGCGCCAGCGCGTCGCCAAGTTCGCGCCCGCCGACCAACACTTGCGTCAGACCCTCCGGCGCGTCATCGCCAAATCGCGCTATCGCCCGCTCGCAGATTTTCTGGACCGCGAGCGCGGTCAACGGCGCTTTCTCCGATGGCTTCCACAGCACCGGATTGCCGCAAACCAGCGCCAGCGCGGCGTTCCACGACCACGGCGCGACGGGGAAGTTGAACGCGGTGATGACGCCGGTGACGCCCATCGGGTGCCAGCTCTCGCGCATCGCGTGTCCGGGCCGCTCGGAGGCGATGGTGAGGCCATAAAGCTGGCGGCTCTGGCCAACGGCGAAGTCGCAGATGTCGATCATCTCCTGCACTTCGCCGAGGCCCTCTTGCAGGATCTTTCCGCATTCGAGCGTCACCAACGCGCCGAGATCGTCCTTCGCCGCGCGCAGCTCCTCGCCGATCAGCCGCACCAGCTCGCCCCGGCGCGGCGGCGGCACTTCGCGCCATTTGAGAAAGGCGTCATGCGCGCGCGCGATCATGGCTTCGGCGTCGGCCAGGCTATGCTGGTGGAGCCGCGCGATCTCCAAGCCGTCAATCGGCGTCGTGACGGACAGGGCTCCACCGCTCAACGCGTCCTCCGAAAAGCCGCAGGCCTGCAGAATGGATTGATAACGCATGTCATGTCTCCTCGGAGCCGCCCCGCCCAGAGCCGTCGTCACACGTGTCCAGCTTAGCGCCTGATAGCCGCCTTACGAAAGGGGTGCGGATTGTCTGCCAGCATGGTCGCGAACCATTTGCCAAGTCTGCAACCACCCCTGGCCGGCGACGCCGGGCTTTGGCACAAAAAAGGTTGGCGGAGGTCTTGATCTTCTCAGCGGTTGAAGGCTGGTGCATCAACGCATTCATTCGTTTCACCGCGCAGCGCGTCCGAGAGCGAATGCATGCGTCAAAGGTGCACTAGCAAGCTATTGTTTCTAGTGGAGTTTCCGACACACACACTTGAGTGTGATCGTGCTGCAAGCTGGGATCAGGTCTCTGTGTCACTGCACTAGCCAAAGGGACCGATGTGCAGACCGACGCGCTCGTCGTCATCATCTCGTTAGTGAGCCTTTCGTTGGTTGTCCTCGCGCATCTGCGCGCGCATCGGCTGCAACTCTTGGTGGATACCAGCTTGCCGTGGATCGCCGCTTCCGCCGGGGTCGCAGTCAGCTACGTTTTCGTTAACCTGCTGCCGAAGCTGGCCACCGGCCACGCCGTGCTTGCCGCGTCTCAGCCCAACGGATGGCTGAGTTACATCGTCGGCCACTCCTATGTCCTCGCGCTCGTTGGCTTCATCACGTTTTATGCCGCGCATCTGGCCCGAAAGCGCTTCGCAGAGATACCGGCGGATCGGATCGGCTTTTGGGAAGCGCCGCCGGCCATCAAGGCGACGGCCATTGGCTTTCCGGTTTACAACTTTCTGATTGGTGACCTGATCGGCGTGTATGCGATACAGAGCGGCGCGCCCGCCATCCTGTTCGGGGTGGTCATGGCGATCCATCTGATAGGGCTGGATCATCTCGTCCGCACACAATTTATCCGCATCTATGACGAGACGCTTCGCTGGATAAGCATCGCTGCGCTTTTCGCAGGCTGGTTTGCTGCGCTCGCCTTGCCGGTACAGCCCGAGGTGCTGGCGCTCGGCTCGTCGTTTCTGGCTGGTGGGATCATTCTGGTCACAACCATCAGCGAGCTGCCACACGTCCAGACCCGGCGGCAGTTCCAAGCTTTCGCTCTCGCAGCGGCGCTGATCGCCGCGCTATTGCTGGTGCTTGAAGCCTCGGGGCACTCAGCCGCCCCCTAG
>CAZYUT010000082.1:0-9421 GCA_964650735.1 uncultured Hyphomicrobiaceae bacterium | reverse complement strand
ATTCGATCCTGCCAGCCCCGGAATGCTGCGAGGACAATGCTGAGGACGGTCAACCCCCAGAACACCCATGTAATCGTGCTGCGGAAGAAGATTTCGAGATTGGTCTGAGACATCAGCATTGACTGCCGGAAATTGTCCTCAAGTTGCGGCCCAAGGATGAAGGCGATCAGGAATGGTGCAGCCGGAATGTTCAGCAGGTACATGACATAGCCGAGCACGCCGACGCTCATCATTACGAGCACATCGAACAACGAGTTGTTGATCGCGAAGCTGCCATAAGCGCATAGCACCAACACTGCCGGCATCAGCACGGATTTCGGTATGTCGGCAATGCCCCTGAAGGCCCGGATGGCGATCGCGCCGAAGATCAGCAGGAAGATCGAGCTCAGCATAATGCCGACGAACAGCGCGTAGATCAGCACCTGGTTCGTCTGGAACAGGATCGGCCCTGGCTGCAGCCCATGGACCATGAACGCGCCGAGGATTACCGCCGTGATGACGTCGCCAGGTATGCCCAGCGCCAGCAGCGGAATGAGGGTGGCGCCCGCGACTCCGTTATTCCCGGCTTCGGACGCGGCCACCCCTTCGATTTCGCCCTTGCCAAAATTGGCGCGGTTGGGCGAGGACCGCCGGGCTTCGGAATAGGCGACGAATGCGGCGGGCGCTCCGCCAATGCCTGGTATCGCGCCCATGATCACGCCTATGCCACTGCTCTTCAAGATGGTCTTGAAGATCCGGCGGAACTCGGCGAATTTCAGCCCGGCCTTGCCCAGCGACATCACCTTGCCGTGACCCAGACCCGAGCGCTGCGCATAGATGATGACTTCCGGGATGGCGAACAGTCCGATAAGCACGGGGATGAAGTTCAGCCCGCTCATGAGGTTGGTCTCGCCGAAGATGAAGCGATCCGTCCCATAAACAAGGTCGAGGCCAACCGTGGCCAGCAAGAGTCCGAGGCCAGCCGAAATCAGCCCCTTGAGCAGAGAATCGCCGGAGACGCCCGCGATGACCGTCAGGGAGAACACCATCAGCGTGAAGTATTCGGGCGGCCCGAAGTTCAGCGCGAATGCCGCCAGCCACCCTGCGAAGACGATCAGCGACAGATTCGAGACAAAATCGGCAATCGCAGAGGAATACAGCGCGGTTTGCAACGCCTTGCCAGCCTCGCCGCGCTGGGACATCGGATAGCCGTCGAGCACGGTGCAACTCGATGCCGGGGTGCCCGGCGCCTTTATGAGGATCGCGGGGATCGAGCCGCCGAAGATGCCGCCCTTATAGACGCCAAGCAGGAGCAGGATGCCCACGATGGGATCGAGCGCGAACGTGAACGGCAGCGCCAGCGCGACGCCCATCGTTGCGCTCATGCCCGGCACAGCGCCGATCAGCACGCCGATCGCCACACCGCCGGCGAGCGCCATGATGTTCGTGAAATTCGCGAGAAGACCGATCGCCTGGATGAGCGCGTCAATCGTGCTCATGGGAAGCTCAGCCATTGACCGCCCGGGATCGGGACATTGGCGACGTTATAGAAGAACAGATAGAGCAGCATTGGCAGGGCAGGCGTGGCGATCAGCAACAGCCAGATTTTCGGGCGCGACGTCGCCAGCCCAAGAACCAGCATTGCAACCATCGAAGCTGGAACAAGACCGATCTTGAGGATGAGCCAGTAGTAGACGAACATGATCGCGATCACGGCGAGCGCGCGGATCTGGCCGCCCCATCCTGCGCGCAGTTCGTCGCCTTGCGCATCAGACGACACGTGCGGCATGATTTCACCCCTGCGCCAGGCGATCCCGGCGCGCGCCAACAGCAGGGCAGAGATCGCCAGCAGGAAAAGCGCGATGATGTTCGGCCAGAAGGCCGGTGACATCACCGGCGAACGTACGCCAGAGGGAACCGTGATGCCGGCCGGGATCGCGAAGAAAAAGAGCAGGGCCGAAACTATGGCCAGCCCCGCCCCGAGCCAGAGGTCGCGATAAGTCATCGGTTGTCTCCAGCCTTCCTCAGCGCCAGGGAATTGCGCTTACTCGACTTCCATGCCGAGCTTGACAACCAGCTCCCGGAAAACCTCATACTGGTTGTTGATGAAGTCGATGGACTCCTGAGGGGGCATTTGGACCGGCACGGAACCAAGCGACCGCAGCTTCTGAATGAATTCTTCATCCGCTGTTATCTCGCCGAGCCAGCCGCCCCACGCGCTTTTCACCTCATCAGGCAGCCCTTTCGGGCCGGCGATGCCGCTCCAGCCCACAAGCGCATTGAGCTCAGGATGGCCAAGCTCGTTGGCCGTCGGCGCGTCGATGCCTTCGACCGGCTCCTTCGTGGTCACCAGCAGCGGGCGCAGCACACCGTTGCTGATGTGACCTGCGAGCGCGGAAGAATTCGTGCAGATGAAATCCGCGTTGCCGGTGATCACGGCCGTCGCCGCCGCTCCGCCGCCGCGGAACGGCAGATGAATGAGCGCCTGGTTGGCTTTCTCCACCCCAAAGGCGTCGATCACCAGAGGCGAGGCGAGATGAAGCAGCGAGCCAACGCCAGAAGAACTATAGCTGACTGAGCCCGGGTTCTCCTTGATTCTGGAGACCAGGTCATCCATCGACTCGATCTCCGACTCTGCCGATACTGCGCAGACCACCGGGTTGATCTCGAAAACGCCGATGTAGTCGAAATCGTCGATGGCGTAAGGGAGCGCGGCCTTCATAGCCGGGTTCACTGTGTGCGAGCCGACGCGCGCCACCATCATCGTATAGCCGTCAGACCCGGCGTTGGCGACCGATGCCGTGCCCGTCACACCGCCAGCGCCTGTTCGGTTGACCGGCAAGACCGGCTGCGGCACGTATTTCGGAGTAACGGAAGCGAGGTTGCGGCCGGCGATGTCAGTAGCGCCACCTGCGCCATACGGGATCACGAGCGTGATCGCGCGCTCCGGGTACTGCGCCTGCGCGGCTGTCGCCGAAAACGCAAGTGCGAATGCTGCGGCTGCCAATCCAGCAAGTTTTGTCATGTTAGTTTTCTCGCCTCCCTAGGTTTGGATGCAATTATTTCATACGGGGCAGACAGAAACTGGTGGGCTGCCCTCCGGCCTGGGGCCTAAGCAACGCGCACCATTCAGCATTAAGAGCACGCTCCGCGCAGGTTGGAAATCGATATATCGTATAGCGTGTTACGTCGCACGCGCGTTTGTCAAAGATTTGTTTGCGACGTGCCGGTTCGACCGTATGGCCGCGGCGTGCCGAGCCGGCTCATCGGAAGCGCCATTGTTTGGGCTGCACGATTATCTCGTTGGCGCGCACCCTGCCGGACGCAACCACAGCCGTCCGGCATGATCTCGCTCCGGGCGCCGCGCGTGGTGGCAAGCTCCCCGCGGAGTTATCGCTTTGTTGGTGGGCCCGGCAGGACTCGAACCTGCAACCAGACGGTTATGAGCCGTCGGCTCTAACCAATTGAGCTACGGGCCCGCTGTCGGCAGGCGCTCGACTCTATAGCAATTTTGTCCTATGCGCTAACCGTAGACAGCGTTTTTCGCAACCGGCGCGACCGCGACACAGCACCCCTCGTAGACCGCGCCTGAACGCAGATCGCCAAAACGGAAGGCCCTCATGTTTACACGCATTTCAGCCGTCTTCACCGTTGTCACCCTCCTCTTCAGCCTGACCGCCGTTACCGAGCCTTCGCGCGCCGCCGCGCAGTCAATCGACGCCGAGCAGCGCACCCTCTCACTCAGCGCGACCGGCAGCGTGAATGTCCGGCCCGACACCGCCCATATCACCGTCGGCGTCGTCAGCGAGGCCGAGAGCGCGCGCGGCGCGCTCGACGACAACAACGCGGCGATGGCCACGGTGATCGAGGCCCTCAAGGAACGCGACATCGCCAGCGAGGATATCCAAACGACGAATTTCTCGGTACATCCGCGCTATCAGCACTTCGATGACGGCAAGCCGTCGGTCATCTCCGGATATCGGGTCGTCAACTCAATCCGCATCACCGTGCGCGAAATCGGACGTCTCGGCGAGGTGCTGGACAAGGTGGTCAGCTTCGGCTCCAACCAGATCGGCGGCATCAGCTTTTCCGTCAGCGAGCCGGCCGCGCTGATGGACAAGGCGCGCGTCCAGGCGATCGAGACTGCCCGCGCGCGTGCCGAGCTTTACGCCCAAGCCGCCGGCACCTCTGTCGGCGAAGTCCTCAAGATCGAGGAGGTCAACATGGACGGCGCCCCGGAGCCGCGGTTCCGCGCCATGACCGCGCAGGCCGAAGGCGACGTCCCGATCGAGGCCGGCGAGACCGAGATAAAAGTTCGCGTTCGAGTCGTCTGGGCGCTCACCGATCAAGGCTAGGAAAAATCGGTGTTTTCAAAGCGGCGGCCCGGCCTGTAAGCTTTCCGCCTCGTAGTAGGCGCCGGCGCTGCCGCGGTTTTCGCGGCGCGCCCAACCCGGGACCGCAATGCTCGACGGCTGGATCATCGTCGCCGCAGCAACAATTTACCTAGGCATCCTTTTTGCGGTTGCCTATTACGGCGACCATGCGGCCGCAAAGCGCCCGTCCCGGCGCGACCGTCCAACGATCTACGCCTTGTCGCTTGCGGTCTATTGCACCTCATGGACATTCTTCGGCAGCATCGGGCTGTCCGCGCGCACCGGCCTGGACTTCCTGCCGGTCTATGTCGGCCCGATCCTTGTGCTCATACTCGGCGCACCGCTGATCAGCCGCATCATCCGCATCGCAAAGAGCCAGAACATAACCTCGGTCGCGGACTTCCTCGCTGCGCGCTACGGCAAGAGCGCCCCGTTGGCGGCCGTCGTCACCGTGCTGATCGTCATGGGCACCCTGCCCTATCTCTCGCTCCAGCTCGAAGCGGTGTCCGTCTCGGTGAAGACCATGCTCGGCCCGGCGACCCCGCTGCAGCATGGCAGCGGTCCGCCCGATCACGTCGATATCGCCCTCATCATCGCGGTGCTGATGGCCGTGTTCGCCATCCTGTTCGGCACCCGCCATATCGACGCGACGGAGCATCAGGAAGGGCTGATGCTGGCGATTGCAATGGAGTCGGTCGTCAAGCTCGTCGCCTTCATCATCGTCGGCGCCTACATCACCTTCGTGATGATGGGCGGTCTCGGCCCGCTGCTCGATCGTGCGGCCGCCGACCCTCAGGTTTCCGAGCTTTTCAGCCGCGGCTTCAATGGCGGCGCATGGATGACGATTACGCTTCTGAGTGCGGTTTGCATCATCCTGCTGCCGCGCCAGTTCCACGTCATGGTCGTGGAGAACAACACGCCGAACGAGGTGAATCGCGCGGTTTGGCTGTTTCCGCTCTATCTCGTCTTGATCAACGTGTTCGTCGTGCCTGTGGCGATCGCCGGGCTCGTAACCTTCGGCCCGGGCAGCGCGAACGCGGACATGTATCTGCTCTCGCTGCCGCTATCGCAAGGCGCGAACACGATCGCGATGATTGCATTCGTCGGCGGGCTGTCGGCGGCAACCGCGATGGTCATTGTCGCATCGGTGGCGCTGGCGATCATGATCTGCAATGACCTTGTCGTCCCGCTGATCCTCCAGCGGCGCAAGGTGACGGTGTTCGACCGGAAGGACATGGGCCGCGTGCTTCTCAACGTCCGGCGCGGCGCGATCTTTCTCATCATGCTTCTGACATACGTGTTCTACCGGATGATTGGCGGCTCGTCCGGGCTGGCGGATATCGGCCTTTTGTCTTTTGCGGCAATCGCGCAGCTTGCGCCTGCCTTCTTCGGCGGCCTGATGTGGCGCGGGGCGACGGCGCGCGGCGCGCTCGCGGGCATCTTCGCGGGCTTTCTGGTGTGGTCCTACACGCTGCTGCTGCCCTTCCTCGCCAAGGCCGGTGTCATCGGGCCGGAGCTTATCGAAAGCGGCCCGTTCGGCATCAGCCTCCTGCGGCCGCAAATGCTGTTCAACATGAGCTTCGAGCCGCTGACGCATGGCGTGTTCTGGAGCCTGATCTTCAACGTCATCGCCTACGTCTCTGTCTCACTGCTGCGCCCGCCGGAGCCGATCGAGCGCCTGCAGGCGACCCGCTTCATAGACGAACGCCGCAGCGCGCCGGCCCACGGCCTGCGGCCATGGCGCGAGAAGGTGAAGGTCGCCGACCTGCATGCGACCGTCGCGCGCTACCTTGGCGATGAGCGAACAACGCGCTGCTTCGAGGACTACGCCCGGCGCCGTGGCGCGCCGTTGTCCGAGGAGACCGTGGCGGACATCCACTGGGTGCGTTATTCGGAGAAGCTGCTGGCCAGCGCGATCGGCGCAGCCTCCTCGCGGCTGGTGTTCTCGCTGGCGCTGCGCCGGCACGACGTGGGCAGCACCTCCGCGCTGAAGTTGCTCGACGATGCGTCCGAGGCGATCCAGTATAACCGCGACCTGCTGCAACAAGCGCTCGATCAGGTGCGCCAGGGTATCGCCGTATTTGACAAGGACATGCGGCTGATCTGCTGGAACCGGCAGTTCCGCGAGGTGCTGGGCCTGCCGCCCGAGGTCGGGCAGGTGGGCGTGCCGCTGGATCAGATCGTGCGGTTGCTTGCGCAGTCTGGCGATCTTGGCCCTGGCGAGACCGAGAGTATCGTGGCGGACCGGCTACGGCGCTTCGTCGTGACGATGGAAACGTTCCAGGAGCGGCTGCACAGCGACCAGCGCGTGATCGAGGTGCGCACCAATGCCATGCCCCAAGGCGGGATCGTGACCTCGATGACGGACATCACCGACCGGGTGGCCGCGGCCGAAGCGCTGGAGCGCTCGAAAGCCGAGCTTGAGCACCGCGTGAAGGCGCGCACGGCCGAGCTGACCAAGCTGAACGAGGCGCTCAAGGAAGCCAAGGCCCGCGCAGACGAGGCCAATCTCGACAAGACGCGCTTTCTCGCGGCGGCCAGCCACGACATCCTCCAGCCGCTGAACGCCGCGCGGCTCTACGCGACCAGCCTGGTTGAGCGCGACATGCATGGCGATGCAGGGCGGCTGGCCGGCAACATTGACGCGGCGCTCACAGCGGTCGAGGATATCCTCAACACGCTACTGGACATCTCGCGGCTTGACACCGGTGCGCTGCGCCCCGAGTTCGGCGCGGTTTCGGTCAACGATCTGTTCAAGCAACTGCAGCTCGAATTCGCCCCGATGGCGGATGAGCGCGGTCTCCGCCTGACCTTCATGGTTTCGAGCCGGTGGGTCATGTCGGATGCGCGGCTTTTGCGGCGGATCCTGCAAAACCTGCTGTCCAACGCGATCAAATACACCGAGAAGGGCCGCGTGCTGGTGGGCTGCCGCCGCGAAGGGAACACGCTGCGCCTTGAGGTGCACGACACCGGGCCAGGCATTCCCTCGGCGCAGCAGTCGCTTGTTTTCAAGGAGTTCCTGCGGCTCGACCAGCACGCCGCGACCGTACAGGGGCTCGGGCTGGGCCTGTCGATCGTCGAACGTATGGGCCGCGTGCTCTCACATCCGATCACGCTGAAATCAGAGCCGGGGCACGGTTCGGTATTCTCCGTAACGGTGCCGGTCGCCGCCGCCGAGGCGGTCCGCGCGCGGCCGTCTCCAGAGGCAACGCGGTCAATCGGGGCGATGAATGGCGTGCGCGTGCTTTGCATCGACAACGAGCCAGCGATCCTCGAGGGGATGGACGTGCTGCTCAGAAGCTGGGGCTGCGAGGTCATCACGGCGCTTGACGCGAACGAGGCGGCCGTTGCGCTACACGCGCAGAACATCACGCCCCATATCATTATTGCCGATTACCACCTGAACGAAGGCTCGGGCTGCGAAGCGATCGCCGCGCTGTCGCGGGGCCTGAACAGCGAGATCGCCGGGGTGATCGTAACGGCGGATCGCTCGCCGGAAGTGCAGGACGAGGTGCGCGCGGCCGGCTATCGCCTGCTGCGCAAGCCCGTGAGGCCCGCCGCGCTGCGCGCCGCCATCGCCCAGGTGCGAATGCCCGGTCTGGCCGCCGAATGACCGGCAATAACAGCATGCGCGTCTGGCGATACGGCACGCATGCGTGCTATATCGCCGAGTCAATCAGAACTCACGCAAGCGGAGACACTATACGCTCATGGCGCAACAGTATGTCTATGTGCTCAACGGTCTGTCGAAAACCTATCCCGGCGGCAAGACCGTCCTGAACAACGTTTCGCTGTCTTTCCTGCCTGGCGCGAAGATCGGCGTCGTCGGCGTCAACGGCTCGGGCAAATCGACGCTGCTGCGCATCATGGCGGGCCTCGACACCGAGTTTAACGGCGAGGCCTGGGCCGCGGACGGCGTGCGCGTCGGCTACTTGCCGCAGGAGCCGCAGCTCGACGAGACCAAGGACGTCATGGGCAACGTCATGGAGGGCGTGGCGGACAAGAAGGCCAAGCTCGACCGCTTCAACGAGCTGGCGATGGACTATTCCGACGAGACCGCCGACGAGATGGCCGCGCTGCAGGACGAGATCGACCGGCTCGACCTTTGGGACCTCGACGCGCAGGTGGAACAGGCGATGGACGCGCTGCGCTGCCCGCCGGGCGATGCGGATGTTTCCGCGCTGTCGGGCGGTGAACGCCGGCGCGTGGCGCTGTGCAAGCTGCTTTTATCAAAGCCGGACATGATCCTGCTCGACGAGCCGACCAACCATCTTGACGCCGAGACGGTGGCGTGGCTGGAGAAATTCCTGCGCGACTATTCGGGCACCGTCGTGCTCGTCACCCACGATCGCTACTTCCTCGACAACGTCACGGGCTGGATCCTGGAACTCGACCGCGGCAAGGGCATCCCGTACCAGGGCAACTACTCCTCCTGGCTGGAGCAGAAGCAAAAGCGCATGGAGCTTGAGGGCCGCGAGGAGGAGGCGCGCAAGCGCACGCTCTCGCGCGAGCTGGAGTGGATCCAGGCCAGCCCCAAGGCGCGGCAGGCCAAGTCGAAGGCGCGCATCAGGGCCTATGAGGAACTCGCCCAGCAGGCCGGCAATGACAAGGTGGGCCGCGCGCAAATCACCATTCCGCCTGGGCCGCGGCTGGGCGGCAATGTGCTGGAGGCCGACGGGCTGACCAAGGGCTTCGGCGATGAGTTGCTGATCGAGAACTTGAACTTCAAGCTACCGGCCGGCGGCATCGTCGGCGTGATCGGGCCGAACGGCGCGGGCAAGACGACGCTGTTCCGCATGATTACCGGGCAGGAGCAGCCGGATAGCGGCGCGCTGAAGCTGGGCGACACGGTGCAACTCGGCTATGTCGACCAGTCGCGCGACGCGCTGGACCCGAACAAGACCGTGTGGGAAGAGATTTCTGGCGGCAACGACATGATCCAACTTGGCAAGCGCGAGGTGGCCAGCCGCGCCTATGTCGGCTGGTTCAACTTCCGCGGCGGCGACCAGCAGAAGAAGGTCGGCCAGCTATCGGGCGGCGAGCGCAACCGCGTGCATCTGGCCAAGATG
>CAZYUT010000081.1:0-9701 GCA_964650735.1 uncultured Hyphomicrobiaceae bacterium | reverse complement strand
GTCAGATGGCCGCCTGCGTCGAGGCTCAGGCCCATGATCGTGTCGCCCGGCTTGATCAGCGCGAGAAACACGGCCTGGTTGGCCTGGCTGCCGGAGTTGGGCTGGACGTTGGCATAGCCGCAGCCGAACAGGCGCGTTGCGCGCTCGATCGCGAGGTTTTCCGCGATATCAACGAACTGGCAGCCGCCATAGTAGCGCTTGCCTGGGTATCCCTCCGCGTACTTGTTGGTCAGAACCGAGCCGACGGCCTCCAGCACAGCCTGTGAGACGATATTCTCCGAGGCGATCAGTTCGATCTCCTCGCGTTGGCGTCTCAGCTCCAGCCCGACCGCCTCGGCGACTTCCGGGTCGCTCTCGGCAAGCGACTTCGTGAAGAAGTCCTGTTGTTCCAGGGTGGCGAATTTCGTCTCAGGCTCGAAATCGCTGACGGTCATGGGAGCCTCCTCGCTGATTTGTGGGGATCGGGCGTTCGATCCGCGCCGCATCGTGGCGCGACGGTCCGCGTAATGCTTCGAGCTTACGGTCCGCCGCGGCAAGATACAACCCGCCGGGCCGCGAATGCTAGTTCAGTTGCGCCAGGCCGTCGCCGAAACCCGTCAGATCGATCGGAACGCCAATGCCTTCTTCGGGCGTCTGGAAGATGATGAATATGGCGTTCTGGCCGGATTGCATCTTTTCGATGAGGTTGTCATCCGCGACAACTTCCGCAACGCACCCGACCTGCCCGCATTTGAGGAACGGCGCATGGCCGACATCTTGCCCGTCGATCTTCAGTCCGAGGCCGGTGGGAAGCAGCACGCCGAGCGGGGCGACCACGCGCAACAACTTTTTATCGCCGCTGAACGAGCGCAGGAAAATGATCGTGAGCGAGACGTTCCTGCGGTCTTCGGCCTTCACGCTTTGCACCAGCGCGCATTTTTCGGCGCGCGCGCCCGGCGGCCGGCCGCAACGCACCTGCCACGCGCCAACGGTCGCTTTCAGTTCACTCTCGCCGAACTGCGCCTTGGCCGGGGTTGCTCCGGCATCGAAGAGAACGGATCCCGCGATGACGGCGATGACTATGAACACCCGTAAAACAAGCTGTCGCGACATTGGCGCTGTGATACGATCCATCATGGTCTGAAAAGCCGTGGGGTTAGCCATCTCCGCCGATGATCCGCAGGCAGTCCGGCTTGCGCGGCTCCAGCACTCAGGAGGCGGGTCAGGTGCGCGCAACCCCTGCCGCAGATGGCGCGTCGATGCGGGGTCAATGCGGCTGAAATGCGACGCGCTGGCCGATCAATGAGATCGGGGGACGCCGTGGTGCGTGGATTTGACGCATCCGCGCCAAATCCACTCTGGCTCACCTCCTCGGCAAGGCATGCGATACCTTGCACGGTTGCCAGCCGCGCGCCTTTGCCGCTATGCGAAAGGGATACATGCAGCGCGCTGTTGCGTTAAATTGCAAACGGAATGTTTGGCTCGAAGGCTGCAAGGAGCCGATGGATCAGGGAGATCGCGCAATCATGAAGTTTGGGGCTGTGTCGAAGATCGGGTTGCAGCGCCTGCCAGAGACTGCAGGTCTCGCTGCCACGTTGAGCATTATTGGCGCATCAGCCGCTGCAGCGGCCCAGCCGGAGCCGTGGGGGCTGAACCTCCAGGAGCCAGCCTCGCCGATCATGGAGCAAATGGTTGATTTCCACAATCTGCTGCTCGTCATCATAACGGCGATCTCGGTCTTCGTGGCCGGCCTGCTGGTGTGGGCCATTATTCGCTACAATCGCCGCGCCAACCCGGAGCCGGCCAAATTCCACCATAACACCACGCTGGAAGTGCTGTGGACGGTGGTGCCGATCTTGATTTTGGTGATCATCGCGATCCCGTCGTTCCGCCTGCTCTACGCCCAGCACAGCTATCCGCAGCCGGACCTGACGATCAAGGCGACCGGCTATCAGTGGTATTGGGAATATGAGTATCCGGATGCCGGCTTCTCTTTCGGATCGTTCATGATCGAAGACGCCGATCTGCAGCCCAACCAGCCGCGCCTGCTCGCCGTCGATGCCGAGGTCGTTGTCCCGGTTGACAAGACCGTGCAGGTTCTGGTCACCGCCGCCGATGTGATGCACAACTGGACGGTGCCGGCCTTCGGATCCAAGATCGACGCCATCCCCGGCCGGGTGAACCGCACCTGGTTCCGCGCGACGAAGACCGGCACCTTCTACGGGCAGTGCTCTGAGCTTTGCGGCGTCCGTCACGCCTTCATGCCGATCGCGGTACGGGTGGTCACGCAAGATGAATACGACGCCTGGCTGGAGCAGGCGACGCAGGAATACGCACAGAAAGGGCGTTTGGACGAGACCCGGCTGGCGACAGGGGAACCGCTCAACACGCCTGCTGACAGGCAGCTCGCTTCGGCGACGGAGTAACGCCGGCTCAAAGCGCATCGCAACAAGGGGACTTCAAGCGACATGACGAGCATCGACGCCACTGGGCATCACGAGGAGCGGATGGGCTTCGTGCGCCGTTGGCTCTTTTCGACCAACCACAAGGACATCGGCACGCTGTACCTGATCTTCGCGATCATCGCGGGTCTGATCGGCGGCGCCATGTCGGTTGCCATGCGGATGGAGCTGCAGGAGCCGGGATTGCAGATCTTCGCGAACCCCCAGTCCTACAACGTGCTCGTGTCGGCGCACGGGCTGATCATGATCTTTTTCATGGTCATGCCGGCGCTGATCGGCGGCTTCGGCAACTGGTTTGTTCCCATCATGATCGGCGCGCCGGACATGGCGTTCCCGCGCATGAACAACATCTCGTTCTGGCTGTTGCCATTCTCCTTCGCGCTCCTGCTGATGTCGCTATTCGTGCCGGGAGAAGCGGGTGGACAAGGTTTCGGCGGCGGCTGGACGCTATATCCGCCGCTCTCGACTGCGGGCAATCCAGGGCCGGCGATGGACCTGATTATTCTGTCGCTGCATATCGCCGGGGTGTCGTCCATCCTGGGCGCGATCAATTTCATCACCACGATCTTCAACATGCGCGCGCCGGGCATGACGCTGCATAAGATGCCGCTCTTCGCCTGGTCAATTCTGGTGACAGCGTTCCTGCTGCTGCTGGCGCTGCCGGTTTTCGCCGGCGCGATCACCATGCTGCTGACCGACCGCAACTTTGGCACGACTTTCTTCGACCCAGCCGGCGGCGGAGATCCGGTGCTTTACCAGCACCTGTTCTGGTTCTTCGGCCACCCGGAAGTGTACATCATGATCCTGCCGGCGTTCGGCATCATCAGTCACATCGTTGCGACCTTCTCGCGCAAGCCGATCTTCGGTTATCTCGGCATGGCCTACGCCATGGTGGCGATCGGCGTGATCGGCTTCATCGTTTGGGCGCACCACATGTACACGGCCGGCCTGAGCGTCGATACACAGGCTTATTTCGTGTTCGCGACGATGGTCATTGCTGTACCCACTGGCATCAAGATCTTCTCCTGGATCGCCACAATGTGGGGCGGCTCGATCGAGTTCCGCACGCCGATGCTGTGGGCAGTCGGCTTCATCTTCGTGTTCACGATCGGTGGCGTCACGGGCGTGGTGCTGGCAAACTCCGGCATCGACCGCGCGTTGCACGACACCTACTATGTTGTTGCGCACTTCCACTACGTGCTTTCGATGGGCGCAATGTTTGGCATCTTCGCCGCATGGTATTACTGGTTCCCGAAGATGACCGGCTACAACTACTCGGAGTTTATCGGGAAGCTCCACTTCTGGATGACGTTCATCGGCGTGAACATCCTGTTCTTTCCGCAGCACTTCCTGGGTCTGCAGGGCATGCCGCGCCGCTACGTGGACTATCCGGATGCTTTCGCCGGTTGGAACTATGTCTCTTCCATCGGCTCCTACATCTCGGCTGCCGCGGCAATCGTGTTCCTGATCGGGGTGGTGCACGCCTTCGCGCAGGGCCGCAGGGCCGCCGACAATCCGTGGGGGGAGGGTGCGACGACGCTGGAGTGGACGTTGTCTTCGCCGCCGCCGTTCCACCAGTTCGAGACGTTGCCGCGCATCAAGTAGCAAGGCACATCCGAAACGCCCGGCGGGATCTAGCGAGGCTGCGGTCCCGCCGCAGAGCAACACGCGATCAGGCATGACGGATCAAAGCGTAGCTTTTGACATAACCACGGAGGACGCGCGAACGCCGCACGGCTTCGGTCCAGGCCGCGCGAAGTCTCGCGCCCAAGCCGGCGAGCCGGGCGAGCTGCGCGACTACTGGGCGCTGCTCAAGCCGCGCGTGATGTCGCTGTCGATCTTCACCGCCTTCGCCGGCATGATCGCGGCTCCTGGAGAGATCCACCCGGTGCTTGCCTTTGCGGCGCTGCTCGCGATTGCCGCGGGCGCTGGCGCGGCGGGCGCGCTCAACATGTGGTACGACGCAGACATCGACGCGATCATGCAGCGAACGGCCAAACGCCCGCTGCCGCGCGGCCGCGTCTCGCGCGATGAGGTTCTGACGCTGGGCGTGGTGCTCGGGGCCGGTTCGGTGCTTTGCCTGGGGCTGATGGTCAACTGGGTCGCTGGCGCGCTGCTGGCCGGGACGATCCTGTTTTACCTCGTGATCTACACGATGTGGCTGAAGCGGCGCACGCCGCAGAACATCGTGATCGGCGGCGCTGCAGGGGCGTTCCCGCCGATGATTGGCTGGGCGGCCGTGACCGGCGGTGTTTCGCTCGAAAGTCTCGTCCTTTTTGCGATCATCTTTTTCTGGACGCCGCCGCATTTCTGGGCGCTGGCGCTCTTGCGCAGTCAGGATTATCAGCGCGCGGGCATCCCAATGCTTCCGGTCGTGGCGGGCGCAGATGCGACGCGGCTGCAAATCCTGATCTACAGCCTGCTGCTGGCGCCCCTCGGAATCGCCCCGACGCTGTTCGGCTTCGCCTCGCTCGGCTATGCGGTCGTGGCTGGCGCGCTCGGTGCCGGTCTGCTGGCGCTGGCAGTCGAAACATGGCGCTGGCGCGACGGCGCGGCGGCCGACCGCGCGGCACGGCGGCTGTTCAAGTTTTCGATCCTGTACCTGTTCGGCATTTTTGGCGCGCTGGTCGTCGATCATCTGGCCGGATGGGCGCTTTAGGGAAACACGGCTCATGGCGGAAAGTCAGATCAGCAACCCGGAAGCCGAAAGCGCGGAAACGCGCGAGGAGCAACATCGCGAGGAGGATCGCATCCTGCGCAAGCGCCAGCGCAAGCGGTCGATCGCGTTGGCGTGGGGTTTGGTGGCGCTGGCGACCCTGTTTTTCATTGTCACGATCGTGCGGCTGGGGCCGATGGTCGGCAACCGGCCGCTGTGACGCTTCGTGTGAGGCGGACGAGGGAAATGAGCAAGGAACGCAACGACACGCAGCAGACTGACAACGCGCGCGCCCTGCGCCGTACGGTACTGCCGCTGGTGCTGCTCGTGGGCGGGATGACGGGTTTGTCCTTTGCCGCCGTGCCGCTTTATGACCTGTTTTGCCGCGTTACCGGCTATGGCGGCACGACGCAGGTGGCCGAAACCGGGTCCACCAAGGTGCTCGACCGCAGGATCACGATCCGCTTCGACGCCAACGTCTCGCCGAAGCTGGACTGGGGGTTCAAGCCGGCCCAGACCTCGATGGAGGTCAACATCGGCGAATCGGCCCTGGCGGTCTACGAGGCGCACAATCCGACTGACAGGCCGCTCGCGGGCACCGCGACCTACAACGTTACCCCCGAAATTGCGGGAATCTATTTCAGCAAGGTGCAATGCTTCTGCTTCACCGAGCAGGTGCTGGAGCCGGGCCGGCGCATGGACATGCCGGTGAGTTTTTTCGTCGATCCGGCGATCATGGACGACCCGGAAGCCCGCGAGATCGAGGAGATCACGCTTTCCTACACCTTCTTCCCGATGAAGGGGCAGGGGCAGACGCAGACCGGCGCGGCTTCGCAGCCGGCGGACAAAAGGATCGCGGCGGCGCAGTAGCGCGGTTATAACACGCATCAGGACGAGACGGCGCAGCGCGCCCGCAGGAGGATAGGGGAAGAGACGACGTCATGGCCGAAGCGCGTAGCAAGCAGCACGATTATCACATCGTCGAACCGAGCCCCTGGCCGCTCGTAGGGTCGATTTCAGCTTTCGTTCTGGCGCTCGGCGCGATCGCGTGGATGCGCACCGGTCAGGGCGGGCTGTTCGGCGCAGAGGGGCCTTGGATGTTCTTCATCGGCCTGCTGGGCGTCTTCGCGACGATGGTCGGCTGGTGGCGCGACGTCGTTTACGAATCCACGGTCGAGCGCGCGCACACGCCAGTCGTGCAGCTGCATCTGCGCTATGGCATGATCCTGTTCATCGCCTCGGAGGTGATGTTCTTCGTCGCCTGGTTCTGGGCCTATTTCGACGCCGCGCTGTTCCCGGCGGCCGAGACGGTCAACGGACAAATGGTCGGGGTGGTCGGCCGCCACGAGGCCACAGGCGGGCAGTGGCCGCCGGCCGCGACTGGCGACGGCCGTTTTGAAGCCGCCTTTGACCCGTGGGGCCTGCCGCTGGTCAACACGCTGGTCCTGCTGCTGTCCGGCACCACCGTGACCTGGGCGCATCACGCGTTGTTGAACAACGACCGGCGCGGACTTATTTGGGGGCTGGTGCTGACGATCCTGCTGGGTCTGTCGTTCACGGCATTGCAGGCCTACGAGTATACGCACGCCGCATTCGAATTTTCGGGTCACATCTACGGCTCGGTGTTCGTGATGGCGACCGGCTTCCACGGCGCGCATGTGATAATCGGCACGATCTTCCTGATCGTCATACTGATCCGCGCTCTCGCGGGGCATTTGACCCCGGAGAAGCATTTCGGCTTCGAGGCGGCGGCCTGGTACTGGCACTTTGTCGACGTTGTCTGGCTGTTCCTGTTCGCAAGCATCTATGTCTGGGGCGCAGGCGCGCCGGGCGCTCATTAGCGCACAGGCTGAGCCTGTATCGCGCGAGGAGCGATGGCGGGCGCGCGGACCGCGATGCCTGGCTTTCTTGGTCGCGGTCTGCAATGCGCGGACATGCGCGATTGGCGTGCCGGCAGTGCGGAACCCGCGTCGACTGCGTGGCATTTTGTCCCGACCAGCTTAGAAAACGGCGCAGGGCAGGCATGCGCCCTTGGCAGTCAACAATTTTTCACTTGAATCTTACGTGTAAGGCAGGCAGAACCCTGCCTCGTTCACACAGTGTGTTCGGTCATCTACTGGTTGGGGAGGACGCCATATGGCTTACGATGACGCCCTCTTCCAATTGGGGATGGACTTGGATCCTGGTTCAAGCACCGCCCAAACGGAAGAAAAATCGCTATCTCGTTCCGCTCAGACGGAAGCGGACGAACGGAAGGACTATTTCTGCGAGCGCGACGGTGTTCGTTTCGCAGGAACGCATCTCATCATTGACCTGATGAATGCGAAGCATATCGACGATGTCGCGCATGTCGAGGAGACCTTCCGACGATGCGTGGATGAGGCGGGTGCAACCCTTTTGCATATGAACATGCATCATTTCACGCCGAATGGCGGCGTGACAGGGGTCGCCATTCTCGCCGAGTCGCATATCAGCATTCATAGCTGGCCGGAATACGGCTACGCTGCGCTTGATATCTTCATGTGCGGTGAAGCGAATCCGCATGCTGCGATTCCGGTGCTGCGCGATGCTTTCGAACCGGAGCAGGTTGTGGTGACCGAACATCTGCGCGGCCGCCACGTCTGGGAAGTTGCCAAGGCTGCCTAGAGCGGCTTCACTGCACGCAAGACATTATCCGGGCCGCGGCCAGACAATGGCTGCGGCCCGCTTCGCTTGAACGCCATCCGCTTGCCTTCAGGAGGTCGTCATGGCCCGCTGGATCCCCGAGACGCTGCACGAAGCGTTCCGTTTTTCCTTCAAGACCAACAACGTGCTGTATGAGAGCCATACCGAGCACCAGCATCTAATCATCTTCGAGAACGACACCTTCGGCCGCGTGCTGATGCTTGACGGCGTGGTGCAACTCACCGAGAGAGATGAATTCGTCTATCACGAGATGATGGCGCATCCGGCGCTCATGGCGCAGCCGGAGCCGAAGCGGGTGCTCATCATCGGCGGCGGCGATGGCGGCGTGCTCCGCGAGGTGTTGCGGCACCCGAGTGTTGAGCGCGCGGTGCTCTGCGAGATCGACCAGAGCGTGATCGACCTGTCGCGGCGCTATCTCGATTTCATCTCCAACGGCGCGTTCGACGATCCGCGCGCGCAAGTCCTGATCGCTGACGGCACGCAATTCGTCGCCGAGACGGACGAGCGGTTCGACGCGATCCTGGTGGATTCCACCGACCCGATCGGCCCGGCCGTTGCGCTGTTCACCCGCGACTTCTATGCGAATTGCAAGCGCGCGCTCAACGAAGGCGGCGTGCTGGTCGCGCAGTCGGGCTTACCGTTCCTGCAAGGCAATCAACTGCGCGACGTCCAAAAGAGCTTCGGCGCGCTGTTCGCCGACGCGAGCGCTTACATCATGACGACGCCAACCTATATCGGCGGGCCGATGTCTGCGTCCTTTGGCAGCGATGATCCCGCGCGGCTCACCCCCACCCTTGATACGCTCAAGGCGCGCCGGGCTACCGTCGACGGCGATATGCAATACTATACGCCAGAGGTGCATCTTGCCGCGTTTGCGCTGCCGGCTTACGTGACGCGGCGCATCACGCGTTAATAGCGGCGCAGCCTCGCCTGCCCCCGCGCCACAACCCGACAAACGCGGTCTTGCCATGCCGTCACCGCCGCTGACAGCCGCCGAGCGCGACCTGCGCACCACCTCCGGAATCCTGTTCATGATCGCCGGCGTGTTTCTGGTGCCGATGCTGGATGCCTTTTCAAAGTATCTCGCAGACTGGCTCGCGCCTGGGCAGATCGCGCTGTTCCGCTTCGCGATCCAGAGCGCGATCCTGATGACGATCCTGACAGCGCGGCGCGAGTTGTTCTGGCCGGGGGCGCTGACCGGCTGGCTGATGCTGGCGGGCGCATTCGCGGCCGGGGCGGTCATCTGCCTGATCTGGGCGGTGAGCCTGCTGCCGCTGGCCACGGCCATCTCGATCTTCTTCATCGAGCCGCTGCTGCTGACGATCATCGCGGCGCTGGCGCTTGGCGAGAAGATCGGCCCGCGCCGGATTGGGGCCATTGCAGTCGGGCTGATCGGCGCGATGATCGTGATCCGGCCGAATTGGGAAAGCTTCGGCCCAGCCGTGCTGCTGCCGGTCGCGGCGGCATTCTTTTTCGCCTGCTATGTCACGACCATCCGGGGGTTGTCGGCGCGGCTCGCCGGGCTGCCGATGCAGGCATGGTCGGGGAGCTGGGCGACGCTCATCATTTTTGTCGTGGTGCTGATCGGCTCGTGGGGCGATGTGCCGGTCTTTAGCTTCGAACCGGTGCCGGGCTGGACCTGGTATTATCTCGCCGCGATGGGCGCGATCGCTGCGCTGGCGCACATGATGTTCGCGATGGCGTTCCAGCGCGTGGAGGCGGGCGCGCTTGCGCCGTTCCAGTATCTGGAGATCGTCGGCGCGACCACGCTGGGGTATTTCGTCTTCGGCGACTTCCCCGACACGCTGACCTGGCTCGGCACGGCGCTGATCCTTGCTGCGGGGCTGTACGTGTTCTACCGCGAACGGCAGGCCGCGCGCGGCGTGACGGCGACGACGAAGCGTCCGGTGCGGTGAACC
>CAZYUT010000080.1:0-9996 GCA_964650735.1 uncultured Hyphomicrobiaceae bacterium | reverse complement strand
CAGAGACCGAGGTGCCGGGACTGAGCTTCGCCGCGCTGGAGCGGCCGGAGCAATATCGCCGTCGGCTGGGCGACATCTCGACGGCCGCGCGCGCCGTGGATGGCGCATTCGTGCTCGCCTTCGATCAGCTCGAATCCTTCTGGTCGCTGGCCAACGAGTCCTTTTACGTGCGCGCTATCGAAAAGGCGGTGAACCTCGTTCAGGAGTTCCCGAACATCTCGATTGTGCTCGCCTCGCTGCGCAACGTCTACGAGGAACTTCACGACAAGCTGGTCCAGTCCACGCGTGACCGCATCCGCCTGTCGCTCGCGCCGGTCTATCTCAAACCGCCGAACCGTGACCAGCTTCGCGCGCTGTTCGAGCGGCGGATGGCCCGTGTTGCCGCGCTGGCGGAGGTGGAAGATGGCGCGCCGCTGATGGACCTGATCCCGGATTGGCTGGTGGACGGGCTCGTCGGCGCGCGCATCCGCGAGGCGCTGTCCGAACTGGCGCGCTTCCGTGCCATGGCCGCAAGTCTTGAGCGGTTGCCCGAAGAGGCGGAATTCTTTGATGATACCGCGCCGGCCGTGCCTGCGCCGCAGTCCGCGCGGGATTATGCAAAAGCCTGGCAGGACCATCTCGACCAGCACACCTCCTTCGACCTGCCGGACACCGACGAAGCACGGCTCGATCTGCTGCGCTGGGCGGCGAGTGCGCTGTCCGCGGAGCTCGCTCCGGTGCAGGTGCGCGCGGAGGCTAGCACGCTGAAGGAGACACAGACCATGGGCCTTCAGCTCACTTTCAGCGGCGGCGAGGCGGGCCGGAACGAAATGCGCTTCCTTGGCATCTGCACAGCGATCAACCGCGACTATCGCCTCGCCAAGCAGATCGAATCAGTGCGCCGCCACGCCGGCGACGCGCGCCCCGTCATCGTCGGAAAACAGCGCTTCCCGCGCAGCAAGGCGGCGCAGGCTGCCGGGCCGCTGGACAAGTTGCGCGCGGCGGGCGGCATCGTCGTGGATTTCGAGCCGGCGGACTGGCAGATGCTCCGCGCGGCACGCGACTTCATCGAAACACATCAGTCCGAAGGCGGCTTCCGCGCCTGGCGGGCTGAGACGGGCTTCCTGCTCAACCGCATCGCGCCGCTGCGGGCGATCTTTCTGCCGACGATCGAGATCAGCGCGCCCGCGCCGGAGATGGAGCATGAGCCGGAAGCCCGCGAGCATTCCGCGCCGCCGCATCAGATCGCCCCGCAGGAGCCCTCAGCAGAGGAGATTGCCCAGCCGGTCGACGTCGGCGAAGCGGAAGAACCGGCCGAGCCCGCCATCACCGAAGAGGCGGTTATCGACTTCAAGAAGCACGAGGCGCGCGCCGCCGCATCCGACCGCTTCCAAGTGTTCCTTGGCACCTCGGACGCCAAAACGCCGATCTACTGGGATCCGCACCATCCCGACGACCGGCTGCTCAATTTCGGCTTCCTTGTCACCGGCGATCCCGGCTCGGGCAAGACGCAGACGCTGCGCGTGCTTATCGACGCGATGGCGCGTGCGGACTACCCGATGTGCATTCTTGACTTCAAGAACGACTATGCCGGGGAGAGCTTCGCCAAGCCGCTCGGCCTGTCGGTCTATGACGTCAGCCGCGCCGGGCTGCCGTTCAATCCGTTGCACCCGGTTCCGGGCATGCAGGGCGAGGTGCAGCCGATCCGTCATATCCATACCATTTCCGAGATTTTCCAGCGGGTGTTTGGCCTGGGCACGCAGCAGCAGGCGCGGCTGAAGAATGCGTTGCGCCGCGGCTTTGAGGATCGCGGGATCGACCTGCAGCGCTGGTACCGCGCAGGTGAGATCACCGCGCCGGGCTTTGGCGACATCATTGAATATCTGCGCGAACACAAGGAGGCGCAGACGCTTCTGAATCGCGTCGATCCGCTGTTCGATCTCGGCCTGTTCCCAAGTGATGACACCGCACCGCTGACTTTCGGCGATCTGCTGGAGCGCAAGATCGTCCTCGACCTCCACGACCTGCCGAACGACGAGATCAAGGCGGCGATCGCCGAACTCATCATCATACAGGCGCACGGCCATGCCTTGCGCGGGGAGGCGCCGCGCGTGCTGCGCCGGCTATTCGTGTTTGACGAGGCTTGGCGCGTGAAGGACAGTCAGCGCCTGCAGGAGCTGGCGCGCGAGGGCCGCGCATTTGGGATCGCTATTGCTATCGGGACGCAGTTTCCGGTGGACATCCCCGACGATCTGGCTGGCAGCCTGGAGACCCAGATTTTCCTGTCAAACTCCGAAGCGCGGCATCAGGCGGCGACAGTTCGCAAGCTCTGCTCCAGCACCAGCACGGTGGAAGGGCAGCGCGTGTGGAACAAGGCCGCCTCGCTCGGACAGTTGCAGGGCTTCATCCGCAACCAGCATTACAAGCCCTACAGGCTCCTGACCGTCTATCCGCACTATCTGCGCGACGCGGAGCCGGAGGCCGTGGCCACGCCAGCCGAATAGCCTGCTCAGAAGCGCAGTTCCAGCGTCCGCAATTCGTCGGGCGAGACCTCGAAGTTGATGCGGAAGTTGTAAGTCTCGCCAGGCAGAAGCGCCGGCTGCTCAAGGACCTTGCTCTCCTCGGCGACCACTTCGCCGTTGTCGTTGCGGGCGGTGATCTGCATGTTAGGCACTTCCGTCAGCTCGGATCGGTTGTTTTTGACCTGCCCCGACAGGATGAGCGTGTTGGGTGTTCTCTCATCCCAACTGTAGCTGACATCGCCGAAGACCAGCGGCGGGGGATCGACAGGCAAGCCGATCGCGGCATAGACCGGCCCAGATGCCGGCAGCGCATCTGCGACCTGATCGCGGAACGCGACGACGGCGACGGTTGCCCCAGCCATGATCGCAAGGAACAGCGCCCAGGCGGCGGCTACGGTCAGTGTTCCCGCGCCGCGTCGCGCCTGTTCCGCCTCGTCCGGCGGTGTCTCGGTTTCTGCGTCGCCAAAGTCGTATTCGGCCAGAAGCACGTCGTCATCCCGCGCGTCCATTGCCGTGGTTGCATTGTCCTCGCTGCGATTTGCGCTCGCGCCGGCTGCGAAAATGTCGGCCGGTTCGTCGTGAAGCGGCTCGCCGTCGTCGCGCCAGTCGTGATCGCGCGTGTCGTTCGGCTCGAAATCGCCTAAGCGCTGGTCGGCGTCGTCGTCGCTATGGTCAAACCGATCGCTGGTGTCGAAAGCCTGTTGCCCGGTGTCGAAGGCGAGACTTTCGCGCTGGGCCTCTTCATGCTCTTCGTCGTGATAGCCCTCCGACGCCCAGGTTTCAGCAACATCTGTGTCCTGACCATTCTCCGAGCCGTGCGCCACGGCGTGGGCAGCATCTTCCAGGTCGGCTTGCAGCGCCTCGAAATGCGCGTCGCGTATGGCGTCAGCAGCGCGCGCGACTTGCGCTGCGCCCGGCAGCTCCTTGCCGTCAAATTCTGGCTCGGCGAAATCCGATGCTTCAGCGCGGCCGCTGGCGATCTTGTCGATCAGGTCAGCCATCGGCTCGGCTGACGCGCCGCCCTGGGCCGGCCCGCCGTCATCCTCACGCCGGCGGTTTTCGTCCTGCGCGCGGCCTTCGACCCGCCTGTCGCCGCCGCGTGCCGCGAGCCGCACGACCTTTCCGCCCCAAGGATCCGCGCCGCTTTCATCAGCCTGCTCTGCCTGCGGTTCCTGGTCCTGCAGGGAGCCGCCAAAATTGTGGATGCGCTCCTCGTTCATCAGCGCGCGCAGCGGATCGTCGCTCTCGTGTTCGTCGCGCGCGGCAGCGCTACCGCCACCGCCGCTGCTCTCCGCGATGACCTCCTCGATGCCCTCCATGATCCGCTCGAACGACGCATGTGAGGCGGCATCCCCTCGCTCGGCATCGCCCGGCTGCTCAGTCATGTTGGAGAACCAGCTATCGGCGAGCCGGCGGTCGAAGCTCTGGGCGTCTTCCTCAGTCGGCCCGCTGTCATAGGATTCGTCGATCGCCGCGTCGCTGGCATCGTCCTCGACCGACAAGTCGTGTCGCGCAAACCGTTCCGCCTCGTGCTGCGAATCCCATTGCTGGGCGTCCTCGTCCTCGTCCTGCTCGGGCCAACCCGCTTCTTCCGCGCGCGCTTCGCCTTGCCGCCCGGCATCCCACGCTCCACGCTCGTCAAACCTTGCGGTCATGCTGTCGTGGTCTGGCTGCTGCGCGGCTGGCTGCTCGTCCAACTCTTCGTCCATGTCATCGGCGCCAGGGCTGGAGAAAGCCTCCGGCATTTCGCTTTCGTCCGGCGCGTCGTCTTCCATGACGAAATCGGACTCTGTTATGCGCCAGACATGATTGCAGCGCGCGCAGCGCACCTGTTGATCGAGGCGCACGGGCACGCGGTAACTCGTGTTACAGGCCGGGCACCGGAATTCCATCTTGCCGTCTCCCGCTTTATACGGTTGCGATGCGCGAGGGCTTCCGCCCTGCGCCACACTCCTGTAAATGCCAAATTCCGTTGATACCAATAAGGCAATGCGTTGAGAAAACCACAGCCCGCAGCGATAATCCCCCATTCATCAACCAGCGGGAGTATGCCGTGATCCGCTTCGAGAACGTCGCCTTGCGCTATGACGAGGGCGAAGAGGTGTTGCGGGACGTAAGCTTCCAGCTGCTGCCCGGCTCGTTTTACTTTCTGGCTGGCCCGTCCGGCGCGGGCAAGTCGACCTTGCTGCGCCTGTTATTCATGTCGCTGAAGCCAACGCGCGGCACGGTGCATCTGTTTGGCAAGAACACCAGCAATCTCGACCCCGAGGATCGGGCCAAGACGCGCCGGCGCATCGGGATCGTGTTTCAGGACTTCCGCCTGCTCGACCACATGACGACATGGGAGAACATCTCGCTGCCGCTGCGCGTGCACGGGCGCAAACCATCCGAATACCGCGAAGATGTCACGGAACTGCTGAAATGGGTGGGGCTGGGCAACCGGATGGATGCCTATCCGCCGGTGCTTTCGGGCGGTGAGAAGCAGCGCGCGGCGATCGCCAGGGCGGTGATCGGTAAACCGGAGCTGTTGCTCGCCGACGAGCCGACGGGTAACGTCGACCCGCAAATGGCCCGCCGACTGCTGCGGCTGTTCGTTGAGTTGAACCGGCTGGGCACCTCGGTCATCATCGCGACACACGATTATCAACTGATGCGGCAATTCGGTGCCCCGCGCCTCCAGCTTGAGCGCGGGACCTTGCAGGTTGTTGGCTAGACCATGAACATCGACACCATGCGCAACCTTCCTGCGGTGATCCGCGAGCAGCCGCTTGCGGTTCCGAAAATTGCCTTGCGCAACTCGCCGATCGTGCCGCCGCGCTCGGTTACGGGGCGTTCGCTGGTGGTGGTCATCACGATCATGGCATTTCTCGCCAGCCTGACCACCGGCATCGTCTACATGATCAACCAGTCAGCTTCGGCCTGGCTGCGCGATGTCGCGAGCGAGGTGACGGTACAGGTGCGCCCTGCGGGCGATCCGACCCAGACGGAGGCGAAACTGACCGAGATCAGCGATTTCCTCTCCAAGCAGATCGGTATTGCCGATGTGCGTGTCCTGTCCCAGCGGGAGACCAGCGCGCTGGTGGAGCCGTGGCTGGGGAAGGTGGAGGGGATGGAGGCGCTTCCGCTTCCCCGGCTGATCGCCGTGCAACTCGACCGGGAAAATCCGCCCGATCTGCCGACGCTGGGCGTCGCGCTGGAGGGCGAGTTCGAGGGCGCGATGCTGGATGACCATAGCCGCTGGCAGGCTCAGATCCGCAGCCTGACCAGCACGCTGGCCGTTGCCGGGCTTGGCGTGATCGCGCTGGTGGCGCTGGCGACTGTCGCGATCATCGTCTCGGCCACGCGAAGCGCCATGGCCTCAAACCGCGAGATCGTCGAGGTGCTGCATTTCGTGGGTGCGCGCGACCGCTTCATCGCGAAGCAGTTTGAAAAGCACTTTCAGACGCTCGGCATATTGGCGGGCGCTGGCGGGGCGGGACTGGCGGCGCTGGTGTTTCTGGTGTTTCCGCTGCTGCCGTCGCTATTCGGCGCGTCGCCGGTGACGGATGCCGAGTTGCGCCGCCTCGTTGGGGCGGGCACACTCGATTGGCTGGGTTATGCGATGCTCGCGATGGTTGTGGTGGTTGTCGCCGTGATTTGCCGCATAACCTCCCGGTTCGGAGTGTACCGGATACTCGATCAGCAGAATGGCTGACAAACGTCAAACAATTTCAACGTGATCTCGCCGCATATGCGCGCTATTGACGACGCCCGGGCCCCGCGCGCGGACGCGGCCGGGACCAGCGGTAAACTGCATGATCTGGCGCAGGCGGACAGCCATGCGAACGCGCTTTGAAAACCAAACAAGGAACATGGCGGGCGCGCGCCGCTCCGGGCTACGCACAGTGCTGCGGTGGGGGCTGCTGGCGGCGCTGTCTGCCGTTGTCCTGTTCGTCGCCGGCTTGCTCGCATTTGTGAGCCAGATCGATAACCGTCCGCCCAACGGCAACATCCGCGCCGATGCGATCGTGGTGCTGACAGGTGGCGATTCGCGCGTCACGGAGGCCGTGCGCCTGCTGGCCGCCGGGCGCGGGCAACGGCTGTTGATCTCCGGCGTACATCCGAAAACGACGAAAGGGATGCTCCGGCGCATTAATCCCGAGGCCGAGCGGCTGTTTGACTGCTGCATCGACCTTGACCGCAACGCGCTCGACACCATTGGCAACGCCGACGAGACGCGTCGCTGGGCAGCGGAGCGCGGGTTCCGCTCGGTCATCGTCGTCACGTCCAGCTATCACATGCCGCGCGGGCTGGTGGAGTTGCGCCGGGCGCTCCCCGATCTCGAACTCGTCCCCTATCCGGTTGTACCGCAGCGACTGCGTCTCGACGCATGGTGGGTGCATCCAGGCACACTTCGCCTGCTGGCGAGCGAGTTCGTCAAATATCTCGCCAGCATCGTGCGCTGTACAGGCGTGCGCGTGATGGCCGGCGGCAGCGGCGTGCGCGGCTGCTTCGACCCGCTTTCAGTATGAGGCGTCTCTTGGTCCGCTCCATCGCCTTTCACGCAGCGTTTTACCTAACGACCATCCTGTTCATGCTATTCGGCCTGCCGCTGTTCTTTGCGCAGCGCAGTTGGGTGATCCGGGCGTGGAAGCTCTATGCACGCACAATCATCCTCCTGCTGCGCTGGATCGCCGGCGTGCGCATGGAGGTGCGCGGGCTGGAGCGGCTGCCCGACGGCGGCTACATCGTCGCGTCGAAGCATCAGTCGGCCTGGGACACAATCGCGCCGATGGCCTATCTCCCTGACCCGGCCGTTATCCTGAAGAAGGAGTTGATGGATATCCCGCTTTACGGCCAATTCGCCCGCAAGATGGGGATGATCCCGGTTCGGCGGGATCGTGGGGCGGTCGCGCTGCGCGAGATGGCGCGGGTTGCGCGGACGCGCGCGGAAGAAGGGCGGCAGGTGTTCATCTTCCCCGAAGGCACGAGGCGTGCGCCCGGCGCGCCGCCGGATTACAAGCCCGGCGTGGTGATGCTATACGAGGAGTTGGGGAAACCCTGCGTGCCGCTGGCGCTCAACTCCGGGCTGTACTGGCCACGTCATGCCTGGCGGCTAAACCCGGGTACGATCGTCATCGAGTTCTTGGAACCAATCCAGCCAGGTCTCCCACGCGAGGCGTTTCGCACACGGCTTATCGAGGCGACGGAGCGCGCCACCGCGGCGTTGGTGGCGGAAGGACAGGTGACAGCCTCGCCAAACGCGACTGCCGCCTAGGGGCTGAAACGCAAAGAGGACCGGAGTGTTCCTCCGATCCTCTCTGATGGGTCATCCAACGTTGCGGCGAATTCGAATTATTTTGAATGTAGCGCAGTTGCCACGCCGCGTCCAGATAATTTTCGGGCGGTCTGGCAGTTTTTAAGGCGAAAAAGTGGCCGCCGGTGAAGGCCCTGCGCTGCGAAGCTGACAGTCAGCTCAGCGCTCCGATTTCACCTCGCCCACAACCTCGAAACCCTCAAAAGCCGGCGGTCCAAGCGTCAGCCCGTCCGGCATGCTGCCAGCATTCGCATGCGCCTTGCGAAAGGCTTCCGAGCGCGTCCAGTCCTGAAAAGCTTCGTACGAAGCCCACATCGAGTGCGAGGTGTAGAGACGGTAGTCGTCCTGTTCCGGCCCCCGCAGCAAATGGAATTCCCGGAAGCCGGGCACCTCGTGCAGGTACGAGTCACGCTTCATCCACATTTCCTCGAACTCCGCCTCGCGGCCCTTGGCCACCTTGAACCGGTTCATGGCGATATACATGGCAACCTCCTTCCACGGCTCACGGCTGAAGCAGCCCCCGGCGCCTCACGAGCGCCGCATATTCCACACCACCCGATAGAGATCGAACCGGCGATCCCGCAGGTTGCGCACTGACCCCGAGGAACGCGCCACGCGCAGGTCCGACAGCTTGAGGTCGGCGAACACGATGGTCTCGGTGTTCGGCGCGGCGTCAGCGGCGACGCCGTCGCGCGCGAAGGCAAAATCGCATGGCGTCAGGATCGCGCTTTCCGCGTAGTGAATGTCCATGTTCTCCACATTCGGCAGGTTCCCGACCACGCCCGACAGAATGACATAGATCTGGTTTTCGATCGCGCGAGCGTGGCAGCAGTAGCGCACGCGCAGATAGCCGCGCGGCTCGTCGGTGCAGAACGGCACGAACAGCAGCATCGCCCCCTGGTTGACGAGATGGCGCGCCAGCTCCGGGAACTCCGAATCATAGCAGACCAGCACGCCAATGGGCCCGCAATCGGTGTTGATGACATCGACGCGATTGCCGCCCTTCAGGCTCCACCAGTAGGCCTCGTCGGGAGTGATGTGGATCTTATCCTGCCGGTGCACCGAGCCGTCGCGCAAAAAGATATATGCGGCGTTGCGGATTTCGCCATCGTCGTCCCGCGTCGGATGCGTGCCGCCGATGATGTTGATGTTGTAGCGCATCGCCAGCCGCTGCATGAAGTCCTTGAACCAGTCGGTGTAGTCAGCGACCCGCGCGATCCCCTCGCTCGGCGGCAATGGCTCCGGCTCGGCGGAGAGAAGCTGCAGCGTCATCAGTTCCGGGAACTGGACGAAATCGGCGCGGTAGTCGGCAGCGACGTCGACGAAATACTCGATCTGCCGTTCGAACTCGCTGGCATCCTTGATGCCGCGCATCTGGAGCTGAACCGTGGCAACACGGACCTGATCGGGTTGCGCCATCGCCTGCGCGGAGCCTGGCTTCTCGCCCGACTCGACATAATACGGATTCAGCCAGACCATGTGCGTGGCGTAGCCGAGCGACTCCTTGTCGTCCGGGTCGTAATCCTTCAGCACCCCGATCGGCTCGAAGCCGTTGGACAGGTGAAAGCGGATCGCTGTGTCGCGGATTTTCCGGTCGCTGACCGCTTGCACGTAGTCATCCGGGTTCGGATACTGACGCTGACGCCGCGCATAGCCCGGCATCCGGCCGCCGAACACGATGCCCTTGAGCCGCAACTCCTGGCACAGCTTCTCGCGCATGGCGTAGAGCCGGCGGCCAATGCGCAGGCGCCGGAAATCCGGGTCGACGCTGACCTCCATGCCATAGAGGTAATCGCCCTCGGGGTCGTGGCGGGAGGCGAGGCCGTCTCCCGTGATTTCGGCCCAGCCATGAGGGTTGAGTGCCGCTTCGCCCGAGATGATGAACGTGGCGCAGTGGCCGACCATATGGCCTTCGTACTCCGCGACGAATTGCCCCTCGGGGAAGTTGATGATCTGGCTGCGGATCGCACGCTGGCTGTAACCCGGCGCGGGCGCGTAGACGCGCTGGCTGAGCGCGGCGATCTCCGGCACATCATCGAGCCGCGCCTGGCGCACGACGATCTTGCGCTGGTTTTCACGGCCGCTTGCGACGCGGGCGGTCTTCTTCTGTTCGGTATCGGCCATTTCTCGACTGGATTATTGGCGTTAGAGCACTTTCAGCAAAAGCCTGTCCCGGACTTGATCCGGGATGGGCACCGG
>CAZYUT010000079.1:0-10020 GCA_964650735.1 uncultured Hyphomicrobiaceae bacterium | reverse complement strand
TCCGAAAACCGGAGACCACTTTTCGGATCGCGCTCTTATCACGCGCGATTTGTCCGAAAACCGGAGACCACTTTTCGGATCGCGCTCTTATCACGCGCGATTTGTCCCGAAAACCGGAGGCCACTTTTCGGATCGCGCTTTAACGCACGCCCAGCTTCTGCTGCAGGCTGCTCGATGATGTCGTGTACTGGAACACCAGCTTCTTCTCTGGGTGGACATAACGATGCGCCTGCTGCGCCATGAGCGCGGCCTCATGGAAGCCCGACAGGATCAGCTTTAGCTTGCCCGGATATGTGTTGATGTCGCCGACCGCGAATACCCCTTGCTGCGAGCTCTCGAACTTTTCGGTGTCGACGACGATCAGGTTGTCTTTAAGCTCAAGCCCCCAATCCTCGACCGGGCCGAGCTTCATCGTCAGCCCGAAGAACGGCAGCAACCGTGTCGCCGGCAGTTCGAAGGTGTCGGCCGGCCCCTTCACGGTGACGGCTTCGAGCTGCCCGTCCGCGCCTTTGAGCCCGGTCACCTGGCCCATATGAAAGTCCATGTCGCCGCTCTCGACCAGTTGGAACATCTTGTTGACGCTGTCTGGCGCCGCGCGGAACTTGTCGCGCCGGTGGATGAGCGTGACCTTCTTCGCGATTGGCTGCAGGTTGAGCGTCCAGTCGAGGGCTGAATCGCCGCCGCCGACGATGACGATGTCCTGGTCGCGGAAGTCCTCCATCCGGCGCACCGAATAGAACACCGAGGTGTTCTCGAAATCCTCGATGCCAGGAAGCGGTGGGCGCTTCGGCGTGAAGGAGCCACCGCCTGCGGCGATAATGACCACCTTCGTTTCGATGATCGTGCCGGCATCGGTGGTGACGACAAAACCATCATCTGTCCGGCGCAGCGTCTCGGCGCGCTGGCTGAAATGAAACTCGGGCTCGAACGGCTTGATCTGCTCCATCAGCCGGTCGGTCAGCTCCTGCCCGGTCACGACCGGCAGTGCGGGAATGTCATAGATCGGCTTTTCCGGATAAAGCTCGGTGCACTGCCCGCCGGGCCGGTCGAGAATATCGATCAGATGCGCCTTGATATCCAAAAGGCCTAGCTCGAATACCGCGAACAGGCCCACGGGCCCGGCGCCGATGATGAGGGCGTCGGTCTTGACCGCGCCTGAACCGTTGTTGCCGCTGAAATCCTGATACATGCCCAGAGCCCCGTCTCAATGTCTTGATGCGTAACGATACGATGAGCGCCGGCGCCGGTTCAAACCTGCTCGTCCGGGACGTGCAGAACCAGCCCGTCCATCTCGTCAGTCAGGCGGATCTGGCAGCTTAGCCGGCTGGTCGGGCGCACGTCGAAAGCGAAGTCCAGCATGTCTTCCTCCATCTCGGAGGGTCCGCCGACACGCTCGCTCCACCCGTCGCCGACATAGACGTGACAGGTGGCGCATGAACATGCGCCGCCGCACTCCGCAACGATGCCGGGAACGTTGTTGGCGATCGCGGCTTCCATTGCCGTCTGCCCGCTCTTGGCCTCGACGACATTCTTCGATCCGTCAGGTTGCACAAAGGTGATGGTGGGCATTCACTCGCTGCTCTCGATTGTCGTTTGCACGCAGGTTATGTGAGCCGGATAGCGGTCGAGTGCAAGCTGGCTGAGGGCTTGCCGCTTCGCGACGATGACGCCGGGATGACGTCTGCTCTTCTATAGGCTACGGCCAAGCATTTTGCCAACCGCGCCAAACGACCCGGGAGCCTCATCGGTGCTCGATTCGCGCGATGATTGTTGCAGTGCGCTGCACCGCACGGTCATGCAACGGCTTTCTTTTTTTGGCCGCAAAAAAAGGGTAGACCCACACCTAATAGGGGAAGTATGCCTGGTGCAACGCTGCATCAGAAAAGAAAAATGTGAATTTCGACGGGTTTAGGGGTCGGAGCCTTTGGTTGCCGCTCGCGGCGAATGCTAGGCTCTCTAGCGATTCGTCAGGGAGAGGGGGGGTGCCGGCATATTCTTCTTGCTGCCTTGACCCAATTCGTCGCAACGAAATTCCTCAACGGATCGCGGAATGGCTCAAAATCCATCGAAATCCCAGGGATCAGGCGAAAGCGCGGCCAAGGCCGGCGGTTTTGGCGCAAGCAAGCTGAATGGTCCGCAGGCAGCCCGGAAACAACAGCCGGCCGAGGGCGATCGGCCAGATCAAACGCCCGGCGCGCCTCCGCCGCATGCCCAAGCGCCCGGAGCTGGGGCGTCTTCCGCTGCAGCGCGGGGCAGTACAGCGCAGAAGGCCGGCCCCCCTGCGGAACACGGGAACTCGAAAGACACGGCAGGCATGACCGAGCCCGAGGTGTCGAGCGGCGGCAATTCCGCGAAGACCATCTCCATGCCGTCGCGCCGGACGCCGCACAAGGGCGCGCGCGACAGCGGCTCGACCCAGCGCGAAACGGCTGAGGGCGAGCGCGGCGCGCGCAGCGCGCACCAAAGAAGCCTGGCGCCCCGCAGCGCGGCCGCGGCGGCACGCGCGCCGGTTCCAGCCAACGACGACATGCCTTCCATCGGCGGACTCGTCTACGCGCTTCAGCAGAAGCCGTCCCGTTCGCCGTTCATGGTGGCGGGTATCGCCTCCGCGGTGTGGGCGGTCCTTGGGATCGCTGTGGGCGTGTCGGTGCTTAGCAAGCATGGCGGCGAGATCAACGGTTTTGTCGATTTCTTTGCCAGCCCGGTGATGCTTGGCACGATTGCCGGCACCGTGGTTCCGGTCGCCATGTTCTGGTTCCTCGCCTATCTCATCTGGCGGGCGCAGGAACTGCGGATGATGTCCACGGCGATGACGGAAGTGGCTGTCCGCCTCGCCGAGCCGGACAAGATGGCGGAACAGTCGGTCGCCTCGCTTGGACAGACGGTGCGGCGGCAAGTCGCGGCTATGAACGATGCGATCTCGCGCGCGCTTGGCCGTGCTGGCGAGCTTGAAGCGCTGGTGCATAACGAAGTGACCGCGCTAGAGCGTTCCTACAGCGAGAATGAGCACCGGATCCGCAGCCTTATCAACGAGCTTGCGAGCGAGCGCGAGGCGCTTGCCAACAATAGCGCGCGGGTGAGCGAGGCGCTGCGCGGCATCGGCGGGGACGTGCGCCGCGAGATCGCGGCAGCGAGCGAGGAGGCCACCCAGTCAATCGCGAAGGCAACGGATAGCCTGTCCGATACCATCACTTCGCGGGCGCAAAAGATCACGACCGCGGTCACCGAGGCCGGCGACGCCGTCGATGCAAGGCTCGCCGAGCGCGGTGCGCAGATCAACGAGCAGATGACCAAGCACAGCGCCAGGACCGTCGACAACATCCATCAGCAGAGCTTGCAGGTTACCGCGGCAATCCAACAGGCCTCTGACCGGGCGTCGGCGGCGATCTCGGCGAAAAGCAACAGTCTGGTGCATTCCGTCATGAGTATGAGCGAGCGCGTAGCGCAAGAGATTCCCGCGTTGCTGGATCGGCTTGGCGGAGAACAACAGCGGCTCAACAGCATCATTTCCGATGCCACGACGAACCTGTCGGCGCTCGAAAATGCGCTTTCGGAAAAGACCCGCGCCTTGGACACCAGTCTGAACGACAAGACCAAGGTGCTGCAGGGCGTACTTGCAGAGCATTCGCATGCCATCGACAGCTCTCTTGCGGAGCGCACGCGCGCGCTTGAGGCGCTCCTGGGCCAGCGCGCCAAGGAATTCCACAACACCATCGGAGCCGGGTCCAAGCGGATTGAGGACTCCCTTGTTTCGCGCGCTCAGGCGCTGGAGCAGGCGCTCAGCCGGCAGTCTGGCGCCATCCGCCAGACGCTGGATCAACACGCCGAGACAATGGAAAAGTCGTTGTCGCGGCAGGCTGCCTATATCGAGCGATCGGTGGGTAAGAGTTCGGAGAATATCGAACGTGCGGTGAGTGAACTCGCAGAGCGCACCGGGGCGAGCTCTGAGGCGCTCGAAGCGCAGGCCGAGACGTTGCGGCAGATGTCAAGCGGCATGCTGAACCAGATCCACAGCCTCACCAAGCGGTTTGAGGAGCAGGGCGCGACGATCATGAAATCGGCCAAGGCCCTGGAAGTATCGAACACCAGGGTCGACAGCGTGATGGAGCAGCGCCAGGCCCAGCTTGGCAAACTGATCGAGACGATCGGCCAGCGCGCGGCCGAGCTCGACAAGATGATGCACAGCTATTCCAGCATGCTCGAGGACTCACTCTCGCGCGCCGAGAGCCGCGCCCGCAGCGTCACGGAAATGCTGGCGCACGATTCGGCGGAGAAGAGCCAATCTGCAGTGCGCGAGATCGAAAAGTTGCGTTCTATGACGCAGGCGCAGACCTTCGAGGCGATTGAGGAGTTGAAGTCCCGCTTCGCGATGCTGTCCGAGCAGATCGGCGAGCAGCTCAATACCCTGACCTCGCGCTTCTCCGAGACGTCACAGTCGGTCAAGGATACGACACGGCGCGCTTCGCTGGACCTGGAGACGACGAACACAGAGTTGCGCCGTCAGGCAAAGGCCATCCCAGAAACCACGCGCGAAAGTGCGACCGCTATGCGTAAGGCGCTGCAGGACCAGCTCGCGGCGCTGGATTCGCTTTCGGACATCGCCAACCGCCACCGGTATTCGGGCGCGGTATCACGTTCCGAACAGCCGAGGGCGCGGGACGGCGATCGGCCGGCGCCATCTCGCCAGGACGGCAGCAATTATCGCAGCGCGCCTGCACAGCCGCCCGCACTGCGCCAGCGCGGCCGTGATGAAGACGCATGGCAAACACAGCGCAGCGCCCCCGCGCAGCTGCCCAAGCGGGGTTCCTGGGACGACGAGGCGGCATCTGCTGCCCGCCGGAGCCGCGCGGCCTCACGTCCGGACGATGATTTCAGCGCGCTGACGGCAGGTCTGATCGAGCGGCTAGAAGGCGCGCCGCGCAATGAACGCGAGGCGGACGAGCGGTTTGGCGCAAGTGATGAGACTGCCGCACCCGAGCGGCGCGAACCGCCAGCCGGCCGTCAGCAGCAGCGTCTTGCCGAGCAAGCGCAAGATGACGCGGCGGGCGCAAAGCCGGCGGGCGAGTGGTCGCTGGGCGATTTGCTGGCGCGCGCCTCCGAGGCCGAGGATGACGATGAGCTCTCATTTGGCGCTGGCGAGTTTGGCGCGTCGAAGTCGCTCGGCCGCGACGAACAGGCTTACGGCCGCCCCCCGGAGATGGTGCCCGAGCCCGCGCCGCGGCAGGAAAAGCCTGCCCCCCGGGATGACCGTGCTGCCGACTTCAACATGAAAGACATCGCCGATGCAGTCGACCAGGACACGGTGGTGGAGGTCTGGAAGCGCTATCATCGCGGCGATCGGAGCGTCATCAGCCGGGATGTATATAACCGCCAGGGCCAGTCGACTTTCGATCAGGTGCAGCGGCGGTATCGCAACGACACTGCCTTCAGGCACATCGCCGACCGCTACATGGCGGATTTCGAGAAGGTGCTGAAGGACGCCAGCCAGGCCGGCCAGGATAGCAAGACCCTGCAAAACTATCTCGTCTCGGAGACCGGCAAGATCTATCTGATGCTCGCGCACGCCAGCGGTCGTCTCGACTGAGCGGCTTGGGCGAGCACTGGCGGCCGGGTTTGGGCGGGTAGACGCGGTGAGGCGAAGACCTCTGTCAGGCCAGAGGCGGTCCAGCCTCCCCATGCGGATGCGGAGACGTGACGGCTAGCCCGGCGAGATGCGTCCCAAGCGCTTCAATACCCGGACGGTTCGCAGCCAACGCGCCTCATCGTCCTTGCGCCTTGCGCCCGCAGGGCCTTCGCCCGCTCAAGCGGCCGCGCAGGTGCGCGCCATACCCATCTCGCACAAGTCAATCGTCAGGTGTTCTGCCGTATCGGCCTCAGTCAGGCGGACGGATCTTCCCGCCCGACAACTCGGGGACCGTCGGACCGCCGAGCCGCGGCGGCGCCAGCAGCTTGACCGCGGCGCGTCGTACGGGCACACCAAAAGCCTCGGCACAAGGAGATCCCATGTCTGACAACCACGATGGCGAGGATCCGCGCGGCAAAAGCGCGCTGACCCGGCTGGTGCACTCGGGCCGCGACGCTGCGGAGCAGTTCGGCTTTGTGAACCCGCCGGTGGTGCGCGGCTCCACCGTGCTGTTCCCGGATGTCGAATCGCTGATGTCGGGCAATGCCCGCTACACCTACGGCCGTAACGGTTCGCCGACGATCCGCCTGCTGGAAGAAGCGCTTGCCGAGCTTGAGGGCGGGGTATCCACGCGGCTGACGCCATCGGGGCTGGCGGCGATTTCCGCGGCGCTGCTCGCCTTCGTCGAGGCGGGCGATCATATCCTCGTCACCGACAGCGTCTATCGGCCGACGCGGCGCTTTTGCGACCGGGTGCTGCGGCGGCTTGGCGTCGAGACGGAGTACTACGACCCGGTGATCGGCAAGGGCATCGCGGAACTGATGCGCGAGAACACGCGGCTGGTGTTCACAGAAAGCCCCGGCTCGAAGAGCTTCGAGATGCAGGACATTCCGGCGATCGCCGCTGAGGCGCATCAGCGCGGGGCATGGGTTCTGACAGATAACACATGGGCCACGCCGCTGTATTTCAAGCCCTTCGCGCATGGTGTCGACGTCTCGATCCAATCGGCAACCAAATACATCGTCGGCCATTCCGACGCGATGCTCGGGGCAATCACGGCGAACGCGCGCGCGGCCGAACGGATCGCGTCGGCCCATACCGATCTGGGCCTATGCCCTGGCCCGGAAGACTGTTTTCTGGGATTGCGCGGCCTGCGGACCATGGGCGTGCGGCTGGAGCGGCACCAGCAGGCTGGGCTGGAGATCGCCCGCTGGCTATCCGAGCGCCCGGAGGTCTCGCGTGTGCTGCACCCGGCGCTGCCCGAGCACCCGGGCCATGAGATCTGGCGGCGCGACTACACGGGCGCGTCCGGGCTGTTCTCGGTCGTGCTCCACAACGCCCCGCCCGAGGCGGTGGCAGCCATGCTCGACGGTCTCAAGCTGTTCGGGCTCGGGTTCTCATGGGGTGGTTTCGAGAGCCTCGTGGTGCCGTTCGACCCAACGCCGTACCGCTCGGCCACGACGTGGGACGCCGAAGGCCCGGCGCTGCGATTCCATATCGGTCTGGAAGACATTGACGATCTCAAGCGCGATCTCGCCGCCGGCTTCGAACGGCTCAACGCGCATCGCGGTTAAGAGAATCGCACCGCTCTTGCGTTATCCCTCGGGCTGGCCTGCAACCACTGAGGGACCGGCATGAGACTTTTCGATCCTGCGAACCGTAGCCGCACGCCGCGCCATGCCCGCATTTGGGCAGCATACGAGATTATCTACACGGTGGTGGACTTTGCCGCAGCCTTTCTGTTCATCATGGGGTCGGTGTTTTTCTTCTACGAGCGGCTCGTCTACGAAGGCACGTGGATGTTTCTCATCGGCTCGATCTGTTTCGCTTTGAAACCGACGATCCGGCTGATAAGGGAGTTGCAGTACCTTGCCATGGGCGATGTTGATGACGTGGCCGCACGCTTGCATGAGTAGTGCGGTCTGAAGGGGACCATGATCGAGCTTGCCATCGCCGCCATCGCCTTTACCGGCTTCCACATGGTGCCCTCGTCGCCGTTGCGGGGGTGGGCGGTCAAGCGGTTCGGCGAGCCCGTCTATTTGCTGGCATTCTCGATCATCTCGCTTGTCACGCTCATCTGGCTCGCGATGGCGTTCTATGACGCACCGCGCGGGGCGCAGCTCTGGTATCCGGGCGCCACATGGGTCTGGGTTCAGGCGATATTGCTGCTGTTGGCCTTCGCGCTTATCACCGGCGGCTTGGGGCGGCCGAACCCGTCCGCGGTGGGGCAGGGCGGCGCGATCCGGAAGATCGATGTCTCGAAAGGCATTTTCGGGGTGACCCGGCACCCTGTGATGTGGGGGGTCGGCATATGGGGCGTGACGCACATCATCTCGCAGCCGAGCCTGCGCGCCCTCTTGTTCTTCGGCGCGATCATTGTCGTCGCCCTGTTCGGCTCCTGGCGGCAGGAACAGCGCAAAGCCCGGGAGTTTGGCGCGGCTTGGCAGCGCTGGCGCGCGAAGACCTCGTTCTGGCCGTTCGCCGCGATCGTTGCCGGGCGTAATGAACTGAACCTGCGGGCGATCGGCTATCATCTTCTCGTCGCCGCCGTGCTATTGTGGCTTGGCTTCCTGCACGGTCACGGCTGGCTGTTCGGCGTGAACGTTTTGCCCTATCTTGGCTTTTGAAGCGCGATCCGAAAAGCATGTCCTGGACTTGATCCGGGATGGGCACCGGTTTTCGGATAAATTGCGCGTAAGGAAGGAACCGGCCAACGCCGCGCGCATCCCGCCGGCTTTGCCGCGCGTATCCGATATTGACCAATCACCCGGCCGTGTTAGATCACCCAGTATGACCGAGACCACCACGACCAAGCCTGCCAAAGCCAAGCGCAAGGACGACAAACCGTCCCAGTCGCGCGCACCCGCCACGCCGCCCGGCGCGACGCCGCTGGAGCGCATACGCAACTTCTCCATCATCGCCCATATCGACCACGGCAAGTCCACGCTGGCGGACCGGTTGATCCAGTTGTGCGGCGGCCTGACCGAGCGGGAGATGCGCGAGCAGGTGCTGGATTCGATGGATATCGAGCGCGAACGCGGCATTACGATTAAGGCGCAGACCGTGCGCCTGGACTACACCGCGCCCGACGACATGACCTATCAGCTGAACCTGATGGACACGCCGGGCCATGTGGACTTCGCCTATGAGGTCAGCCGCTCGCTGAAGGCGTGCGAAGGCGCGCTGCTGGTCGTGGACGCGAGCCAAGGCGTGGAGGCGCAGACGCTCGCCAATGTCTATCAGGCGCTGGACCACGACCTTGAAATCATCCCCGTCCTCAACAAGATCGACCTGCCGGCGGCAGAACCGGAGCGCGTGCGCGCGCAGATCGAGGATGTGATCGGGCTGGATGCGTCCGATGCGCTGGAAATCTCCGCGAAGACGGGCCTTGGCGTATCCGATGTGCTGGAGGCGATCATTGAGCGGTTGCCGCCGCCGAAGGGCGACGCCGAGGGGGCGCTCAAGGCGCTGCTGGTCGATAGCTGGTATGACAGCTATCTCGGGGTCGTCGTGCTTGTGCGGGTGTTTGACGGGCGCATTCGTAAGGGCCAGCGCATCCGCTTCATGTCGAACGGCGCGGTCTACACGGTCGACCGGGTCGGCATTTTCCGCCCCGGCAAGCAGACGGTGGACGAACTGGCCGCAGGCGAGATCGGCTTCCTGACCGCCTCCATTAAGGAAGTGGCGGAAACCAACGTGGGCGACACCATAACGGACGATAAGCGCCCCTGCGACAAGCCGCTGACTGGGTACAAGGAAAGCCAGCCGGTGGTATTCTGCGGACTATTCCCGGTCGACTCGTCTGAGTTCGAGGATTTGCGCGAGGCGGTCGGGCGGCTTCGGCTGAACGACGCCAGCTTTCAGTACGAGACGGAAAACTCCGCAGCGCTCGGCTTCGGCTTCCGTTGCGGCTTCCTCGGGCTTTTGCACCTTGAGATCATCCGCGAGCGGCTGGAGCGCGAGTTTGGTATCGAGCTGATCACCACCGCGCCGAGCGTGGTCTACCACCTCTACATGACCAGCGGCGAGCTGCAGGAACTGCACAACCCTGCCGACATGCCGGACCCGGTGTACATCGACCATATCGAGGAGCCGTGGATCGAGGCGACCATTCTGGTGCCGGATGAATATCTCGGTCCGGTGCTCAAGCTGTGCGAGGACCGCCGCGGAAGGCAAAAGACGCTGACCTATGCCGGCAGCCGCGCGATGGTTGTCTATGAGCTGCCGCTGAACGAGGTGGTGTTCGACTTTTATGACCGGCTGAAGTCGGTCACGCGTGGCTATGCGTCATTCGACTACAACTGGATCGGCTATGAGACGGGCGACCTGGTGAAGATGTCGTTGCTGGTGAACGAGGAGCCGGTCGACGCGCTGGCGATGATCGTGCACCGCAGCCG
>CAZYUT010000078.1:0-10022 GCA_964650735.1 uncultured Hyphomicrobiaceae bacterium | reverse complement strand
TTCAACGACGCGGACGGCGCGCAAGCCGCTTATCACGATGGCGGCGGCTGGAAGCGTTTGAAGGACGGGACGGCGGTGGCATGATCTGGTTGCATCCAACAGAACGATGGAGACTGATGGCCAATAAAGTCGATCTCACGCATCAGGCGCAGGACACGCTGCTGGCTGGCGGCCTGATTTCCGCGCCAGCCTGGGCGCCATGGTTGACCCGCGTGAACGAGTTCCTGACGACCCTTTCGCTGGTGCTGGGTCTTGCGCTTGCTTCAGCTCGTCTATGGGTCTTCCTGCGCGACCGTCGTCGTCGCCAACGCGATCCAGACGCCTAAAGTCAAAACCCGCTTTTGCGCCGCCCTGGGGGCGGCCTTTTTATTTCAAGGGAACAGACTTGAAAGAGACCTTCGAGACGGCCCTTCGCCATATCCTGACGTTTGAGGGCGGCTACGTGGATCACCCCAACGACCCGGGTGGCGCCACGAACATGGGCATCACACGGGCAACGCTGGCGCGTTATCGTGGCCGCGAAGTTTCCAAGGCAGAGGTGCGCGCGCTCGACCTTGCAACCGTCCGCGACATCTACCGCCGGTTTTACTGGGACGCGCTGCGCTGCGACGAGATGCCGGCGGGCATCGACCTCGCGCTCTTCGACGGCGGCGTCAATCAGGGTACCGGCCGGGCAGCTCGCCTGTTGCAGACGGCGCTGAAAGTCAGCGTTGACGGCATCATCGGGCCAATCACGCTCGGTGCGGTGCGCAAGGCTAATCCGTCTGCATTGCTGACCGAATTCATGGCCCAGCGTATGCGGGCCTACGGGCGGCTTGCCAGTTTGTTCAGCACCTTCGGACTGGGCTGGTCGCGCCGGCTGATGTCGGTGCACAGCGCCGCTCAGGCGCTGATTGAGCGTGAGGCCAAGTGCGTCAGCGAGCACCTGCCTGCAACTCAAGAGGCACCGAGCGAAACTAAGGAGAAATCGTTGATGACGTTCATTATCGAGAGACTGCGAGAGCCTTCGACTTATGCGGGCGTGGCGGCATTCCTCGCCGGCATCGGCTTGTTCGGGCTGAGCGAGAACGAGTGGAACCAAATTTTCGGGGCTGTTGCCGCAGCGGCAGGCGTCATTGCCATGCTGATGCGCGACGGCGTGAATTCGCCTGGAGCAGAGCCGGAACCCGTATCATCGCCTGAGGAAAGTGAGGAGCAGCGCACTTAGAGAGAGATCTGAAAAAGCCTGTCCTGCAATTGATACGGTATGGGAACCGGTTTCCTCAGAAATCGCACGTGAAATCAAGAAGAAGGACGGCGTATCTACTGTTCAATCAGAACAGATAGGGCTGTAAAGCGTTTCATGCAAAAGTGACAACTGGGGCTGCGCCAGGAGCCGAAGGCCGGCGAGAAGACGACGCAAGTTTGTCGGTCTGAGGTAAGCCTGTTCAAAGAAAATCGGTATCGCTGGGCAGCTCTCAGGCGATGGCAAGGGGGGCTGCCGAGTTGGTTCGTCCAAGACCTGCGGGCAAAGATGCCGCAAAAACACACTCGACATGAAATGTTGGCAGTTCAGTAGGATTTGAGGTGCAGGCTCTGGAATTGACGTATGTCAAATAGGGTGATTCCCAGTATCGCGCGAAGCCTCTGTCACTAAGGCTGACGCGCGCCTCGCGAACGGAGTCTCAGCCCAATTTCTGCTCCCAATGAAACGAGTTTCTAAACTTGCGCTGATTTGATCGCAGGAGTTTTCATCGCCGTGGTTGCGTGTTGTATACAAGGCTTCAGATATGAGATTTGAACCAAACACGGCTGTTCGGTATTGTGCAGCCGAAGACATACTTTTATAAAGGTCGGCCAGCGAAAAGAACCCAAATAGCCATTGAACTGCCATAAACCAAAAAACCGGGGGCAAATCATGCGTGCAGGTACAGCGTCAGCAGTCCGCGAAGCGTTCGCGGAGGCCATTTTGGGGTGCAGCCAGACCGGGAACCAGTCGGAGCTGATTGCGTTGGCCTGGACGTTACGCAATCGCGCTGAGCAGATGTGTTCCAAAACGCAAGACGAAACAGGGCTTGATGCGATCACGGCCCGGCAATTGGCGCAGTCGCTTCTGGCCGATGTGGGGATCGAAGCGCAGCGCAGCGCCAATGGCAACGGCCGGGCTCGCTATACCGAAAACAGTATCGCTTTCGATCAGGCGCTGGCCTGTGTTTCGCTGGTGTTGGATGGTCTCTTGCCCGATCCAACCGATGGCGCGAGCCGGGTGCACCCGCATGATCAGGCGCCGCCTTGGGCCAAGGACTTCGAGGCGACTGCGCTCATCGGGCCGCTAATGTTCCTCCGGGAACGCCCGGAAACGGCGCAGACCTCCAGTCAAGTCAAATCTCAATCATAATCTGACCGGCAATGACCACCCCTGAGATGCTCCAGCGGCGCGCCGGACACAAACGACGGCGCCCGGCTCGCGCCAGGCGCCGTCTTGAAGTTTTGCCAAAGCAGGCTAAGGCTGCTTGTTACTGGCTCACGCTCAGAAGCGATGGATAGTCCTTCGCCATCTGCGCGCCATAGAGCGGTTTGTTCACGCCGTAGTGGCATGTCGCGCAGTTGGCTTTCGGCGCGTCCCCAAGCGGGCCAAGCCGGTTTTCCGGATAGGTGTCGCGCAGCGGCACCAGATATTCAACGTTGAGGTTCCGGACCATTTCCAGCCCGTGCCAGGCGTTCACCCGCGCCGGGGTGCTCGAACTCCACTCACCGAGCGAACGGCTATTGTGGCAGTAGGTGCAGTTCACCCCGAGCGCCTCCGACATGTGGATCATCAGCCCATAGGTGCGCTCAGTGTGCTGGATGGACGCTCCGCCCGCAGATGTTGGCAGCGCCCGGTTCGGGATGACGCGGATTTCTGCCTCGGGAGATGCGATCTGTCCGGGAAAGTCATGCGGCAGCGATGCCAGCCCCACCGTTTCGTCAGGACGGTTTTGACCAGTCTGCGCCTGCACGAAGCTGGCCATGCGCTCCTTCTGCGGATCGTTGAACCAGATGTTCGCGGGAACTGGCTGGCCGCGATGGCAGGTCCAGCAGGTTACCCCCGTATCGCCCACATGCTGAGTCCAGTTGGCATTGATGTGCTGGTTCATCTGGAGCATGCGCCGAGAGACGATTTTAGTGTAGAGCGAGTCTGACGAAAGCGGCTCGCCAACCGCATGGCAATAGTTGCACCCCTCATCCTGCGGTGCGACCCACTCCGTGATCGCGACCATCAGACGGTTGAACTGGTCCACGCTGGTGTCGCCCAGAACCTGAACGTTTTCGTAAAAGTCACCGGCTCGCTCGCCCTCGGTCGAATCCAGCGGGTAGGGCTCGGGCGGCACCCGGTTGATATCCTGGTTGGCCGCCACCCTCCGGGGGTTGGTCAGATGCTCCATCGCAACCCCGCGATAGCCAGTCTGCTCGACTTCGATCGGCGGGCGATCCCAGTCCGGAGCAAAGATCATGGCGATCGTCAGCATGACGACGATGACCAGACCTACGGAGATTCCGAGTTTCATGAGAATGCCTCCTATTGCGCGGCCGGGTCGGTGACAGGCGGCATGACTTGCGGATACTCAGGCGCGAAGTCGTGCTTGACTGCCCACAGATACCAGTTGTCCACCACCGTTCCGGTCAACAGGATCCCAATGCCGCCGGTGATCGGCGTCAGGACAGCGAACCACCACGCCCAGCGATGAATGGACTCCATTGTAGCATTAAAGCCCATGGTCCACCTCCAGAACAATGCGGCACGCTCGCCTGCGGTCCCGCGGTCGGTGATCTGCTCGATCTCTCGCTCGCCGCCGTAACGGCTCACCGCGAGGATGGTCGCGCCGTGCATGGCGAACAAAAGCGTTGAGCCGTACAGGAACACGATCGATAGCGCATGGAACGGGTTGTAGAACAGGTTGCCGTACCGGATCGAGAAGGCGGCCGTCCAGTCGAGGTGCGGGAAGATGCCGAAGGGCACAGCCTCTGCCCAGCTTCCCATCATGATCGGGCGGATGAAGCCCAAAACCAGATAGAGCCAGATGGCCGCAGCGAAGGCCCACGCAATATGCGTGCCCATACCCAGCTGACGCGCCCGGCGGTAGGTGCGTACCCACCACAACAGAATTGAGGCCGTCAGGAAGAAGCCGGCGATCAGCCACCAGCCGCCTTGGCTGAGCGGTGGCAAGACTTGGAGGCCGTATTCCGGGCCCGGCGGCTCAAGCGCAAGCCAAGGAAGCTGCCTCACAAACTCCACAGGATCCCAATTCACCGAGGCCCACATATTGAGCCCGATGATTTCAATGGCGATGACACCGCACACGATCGATGTCACACCTAGCCAACCCAAGTAAATCGGGCCGATCTGCGCGTTGCCAATCTTCCCGATCAGATACTGGAAGAAGGGTTGGCCGGAGCGCGGCTCGTCGTCCGCGGGCAGCGGGACGCCGTATTCGGCTGGCCCCCTGACCTGTACTTGGGTGAAAATATTCTGATATTCCGCCATAACTTTCTCCTAGCCCCTTAGGCCCAGATCGGCAGGTTGAGCCACCAGTTCCACCATTCAGGCCAGCCGCGTGTCCAGAGTGGTCCACTGATGATGATGCACACCGCGCTCCAGAAACCGGCGTTGAGCGCCAGGAACAGGCCCAGCCGGTGAATGCCAAGCGTTCCGACCGAGTAGCCGATAAAATCCCGGAAGAAGGTGTCTTCGTGGGTCGGGGTCTTGACCGTCTCGCCTTTCGGCGGGTTCGTTGCCGACAAGACCAGACCGCCATGCAGCGACAGCGCCAGGGTCGTGGTGAAGAAGAACGTCACCGCGAGCATATGCGCCGGATTGTAATGGAAGTGCAGGTACTGGTAGCCGACGTTCGACACCCAGTCGAGGTGGCTGAAGATGCCGTAAGGGAAGCCATGGCCCCATGCGCCCATGAGCAGCGGCCTGAACACGACCAGCGTGACGTACGCAAAGATGGCAACGCCGAACGCGATGGGGATGTGGTACCCCATGCCGAGCTTGCGTGCGATCTCGGCCTGGCGCAGCGCCCATGAGACGAACGCGCCGATTGCGCAGATCGTGATAAGCTGCCAAAGACCGCCCTCGGCCAGCGGCGCGAAGCCAAGTCCATAACTGATGTCTGGCGGCGCGATGTTGATTTTCCAGATATTCCAGGTTGGGCCCAGCGATGCGCCATACAGGATGAGCAGTGTTCCCAACGCCGAGAAGAATATCGTCAGGACGCCGAAGAAGCCCACATAGAAGGGACCGACCCAAAAGTCGAACAAGTCTCCTCCCAGGAGCGTCCCTCCGCGTACGCGATATTTGCGCTCAAAATTCAGTAATGCCATTTTCCGATCCTCAGGTCAGGAACGTGTGGGTATGACGCCTGACGCCAGACAGGTTAGCGTCGGCGAAGCAGCCTGCCCGGCCGTAAACGGCTGGACCGAATTGGTGTTTCGGCGCGCCGTGTTTCCGGGCCGGGCAGGCCCTGATCGCTACGCCAGATGTTCAGGAAGCGTGATTTCCACCGCGCTTGTCTGTTCAGCTGGAGCGGGTTGCAGCCAGTTGTAGCGTTCCGTGCTGAGCAGAATGAAATGGATCAACAGCGCTAGCACGAAAAGGAATGTAAACAGGGCCACAAGGGTCCGGCGCGGATCAAAGATCAGCCAAACACGCCACATGATCGTTCTCCTTAGACTAGAGTTTGCGCGATTTGCGCGACGGAAACCGCGGCGTCATTCAGCTGGGCGCTTGCCCAACCCCACGGACGCCAATTCCACACCAACAGGTGCGCAATCAGCGCAATAATGGTAAAGGCGATGAAGCTAACGACGAAGATGCTGTGAAACTCCTTCGCCTCGTCTTCATTCAGTCCTGACAAGGACTTGTCTCTCTCAGCCATGTGCGTCTCTCTCTTCTTGTTGGACGACGATGGAAGGACCGTCGTGCTGCCTTTGCGTGGCCGCGGAACTGGCCTACTTCATAAACGCGAACGGAATCAGCGTCCCTGCCGAAGCGCGGGCCTCGGCAAAGACGGTGCGGCGGACGCCCGCCAACCCGTTAGCGCTCGCATGGCGCTTGCCAGGCATAAGCCGGGCGAACGCAATGATGACCAGGAAGACGGTGAAGCACAGCCAGTACAACAGCCGCGACTCCCGAGCCTCTTGCCGTCTGAGGGTCAGTCTTGAACTGTCGTGTTTTAGAGCATCGGCCATTTTCTCAAGTCTCCCTTTGTCGGTTATTCAAGCGATAACCTGAAATGCTCGCATTTGAGCAGGCCAGGACCGCGTCCACCTTCCAGGCGGATGCAACGGTCCGTTTCTTTTCGCCGCCGCGGGCCGAGCGCCCAGTTGAGACCGGGCACGCGAACGCAGGGGCGAAAAGCCGGTGATGGGGGCGTGGTGACAACGCGATCAAGATCATGCCGCCTGTCCCCCTTTGATTTTCTCGAGCGCCCGGGCCACCCGTTCGGCCGTGACGCGGTCTTCGCCCATGAGCTGCGCGTCCTTATCGGCAAGGTCGCGCAGCCGCTTGGCCGCTGAGATGCGAACGAGCACAGGTTCGCGCTCGAGGTATTTTTCCAGAAGCTGCTGGGCGTCGGCCTCCCACGGCCGCGTCGTGTGCCGCGAAAGCCGGGCTGGCGTCGCCTCGGCCTTGTCGAGATCGGTGCCCAGGGGCAGGATGAAGAACAGCGCATCAAATAGCGCGTTGCACACTTCCTGCACGAGATAGGTCGCCCCGGCGTAGCCCATGAACGGCGTGCCGGTGTGCCGCCTGATGATCGCGCCTGGGAACGAGGCGGGGATGTACATCGCCTTCGCCCCGGTCTCGGCCAGATACATGCGCTCGTTGTAGCTGCCGAACACGATCAGCGGCGTGTCGTTCTGGACGGAGCGGCGCACCGCCTCGTTGTCCGGCTTTTTGCCCGCGCTGCGCGCATAGGAGAAATGGCAGGGCAGGCCCATGTCATTCTCCAGGAAGTTGCGCACGCCGCGCGCATAGGTCTCGTTCGCCACGACGCCGAAGCTCGCCGTGCCGAAGAAATCCTGCGTCACAGAGCGCCACAAATCCCATAACGGCTTGATCGTCGTGTGCTTTTCGCGCTCGATAAACGGTTCTGGATCGATCTCCAGAAGCTCGCCCAGCTTTCGCAGGAACAGCGTGGTCGACTCCAGCCCGATTGGCGCTTGCAAGAACGGCTTCTCCAGCGCCTCGCAGAGCTGGCGGCCGAATTCGCGGTACATGCAGACGTTCACATCGGCCTGCGCGAGGTTGGCGACGTCGGCCAGATGGCTGCCGAGCGGGAACACCATGTTGACGTCTGCGCCGATGCCTTCGATCAGCCGGCGGATTTCGGCCAGGTCGGACGGCGTGTTGAAGGTCCCGTAGATCGGGCCGATGATGTTGACCTTCGGCTTCTCGCCTTCCTTGCGGGGCCGGCGCTTGGGCATCTTCTTCGGGCCGAACTCGGTCCACAGCCACTTCATGGCGCGGTCCGCGCTTTCCCACTGATCCTCGTCAATGGTGCGTGGCAGGAACCGCTTGATGCTGGTGCCTTCCGGCGTGACGCCGCCGCCGATCATCTCCGCGATCGAGCCGGTCACGACGACGGACGGCAGGTCCTTATCGAGCGTTTCCCAGGCCCGCTTCATCGCGCCTTCGGTGCCCTCGCGGCCCAGCTCTTCCTCTGCCAGCCCCGTGACAACGATCGGCAATTCGTGCGGGGGCAGGGCGTCGGTGTAATGCAGCACCGAGGTCACCGGCAGGTTCTCGCAGCCGACGGGGCCGTCGATGACAACCTGCAACCCCTTGATCGCCGTAAAGACGTAGACCGAGCCCCAATAGCCACCGGCGCGGTCATGATCGAGGATCAACATCCCACCGCCTCCGTGTCCTTGAGTTCCTTGGCGAGTTTGCGCGCATACTTCTTTTTGAAGTCGGGGCGGTCCTGCGGCGTGTCTTCCCAGACCCCTGCCGTGTAACCTTCACCGACGCCCTTGAAGAACGCCTTCATGCCGTCAAAGCGGTCTTTCTGGCCCATCGCTGTGTTGAGGAGCGTCGCCAGCGAGCCGCATCCGGCCTGGCCCATCAGCGGGCGCGCGGAGATCAGGTTGGTGAAGTAGAGGCCCGGCGTTGCGCGCTCTTTCGCCTTCTGGACCACAGGCGTGGTGCCGATGGCGAGATGGGGATCGAATTCTTCCATCGCGGCAACGTCCTGCTCCAGCGAGGCGCGGAACTGCACGCGCACGCCGCGCGCCTCCAGCCATTCGCGGTCCGGGTTCGACCACTTCGTTTTGGGGCAGGCCGAGCCGACATAGCGGACATCTGCACCGCTTTCGATCAGCAGCCGGGCGACCAGAAGCTCCGATCCCTCATAGCCTGACATCGTGATGCGGCCCTTGATGGGGGTGTTGTCGAGAGCTTCGCGGATGCCGGGCAGGGCGGCGTTCTGCGCAGCGGCGATCTGGTCGGCTGAGACGCCGGCCGCCTGGCCAATCGCCTTCAGCCAATCGGCGGTGCCCTCATAACCCACGGGCGCGGAGCCGACGACCGGCCGTCCGGCCCGGTCGAATTCGCGCACGCTCGCGGTGTAGAACGGGTGGATGGCTGCAGCTACCGCACAGTCCAGCGCCGCATATAGCTCGCGCCATTCCCGCGTGGGAACGACTGGTCCGGCCGCCAGACCCAGCGGGGCAAGAAGCTGTCCGATGCCGATCGGGTCGGCAGGGAACATTTCGCCGAGCAGCGTGACCGTGGGCCGTTCCGTCTGCAGGGTGCTCGGTGCTTGTACCGGCCCTTGCTCGGCCTCATTGCGGGCATAGTTAAGCATCGCGCCGGCGAGCACGTCCTTCGCCTCGGCATGGGTCGGCACGCCAAAGCCTGGCACGTCGATGCCGACAATGCGGACGCCGTTGATTTCCTTAGGCAGAAGCTGAAGCGGCACGCCCGAGGCGGTCGGCACGCACAGATTTGTGACGATGACCGTGTCGTACTTCTCGGGGTCGGCCAGTTCGTGGACTGCGTCCCGGATGTCCTCGAACAGCTTTCCGGTGACGAGCGTTTCCGAGTTGAACGGGACATAGCCGACCGTGCGCCGCGCGCCATAAAAGTGCGAGGTGAAGGTCAAGCCGTAGACGCAGCAGGCTGAACCGCTCAGCACGGTTGCCGTGCGGCGCATCCGCAGGCCCACGCGCAAGCTGCCAAAGGCCGGGCACATGCTCTGTGGCTTGTCATGCGGGCCGATGGGGTAATCCTTGGCGTATTGCTCAAGCGTTTCGCTCTTGCCCGCCAATTCGGCGGCCTTGCGCATCTCGTCCGCGCCGGCGTGACAGCCGGTCCCATCACCGGACTGATTCACTTGCGCGCCTTCCGGCCGGGCTTCGTGGTCCGCGATTTTTGATCCGGTGTCGACCTGCACATCCCCGGTGGCGTCATAGATCACTTCGCCGTGGCGCGCGCCTTCGTTGTATGCCGATTTGTCCGTCATCCCGCCCGCTCCCTCAAACCGTGTCGTAGACGACTTCGAGCGAAGGCTTCTCGACATAGTTCTTGCCGCACATGTCCTCGAAGGTCGCAGGCTGAAGCTGGAAGTCGCCGCCCACATCCTTGCTCTTGAACAGCCCGAGGAGCTGGTCATGCGTCAGCGGGACGGGATGGACGGGAGGAGCTTCGGCGACGTTGGTGGCGAGTTCCTCGAACATTGAGGCCCACGCCGTTCCAGGCTTGCCGATGATCTCATAATTCGCGCTCTTGCGGCGGATGTCGTCATGCGCGGGGATCGCCGAGAGCAGCGGGATTCCCACCGCCTCGGCGAACGCCTTCGCTTCGCCAGTGCCGTCGTCCTTGTTCACGACCATGCCAGCGACGCCGACATTGCCGCCCAGCTTGCGGAAATACTCGACCGCCGAGCAGACATTATTGGCGACATACAGCGATTGCAGGTCGTTCGAGCCGACCACGATCACCTTCTGGCACATGTCGCGTGCGATCGGCAGGCCGAAGCCGCCGCAGACCACGTCGCCGA
>CAZYUT010000077.1:0-10142 GCA_964650735.1 uncultured Hyphomicrobiaceae bacterium | reverse complement strand
CGCGCTTTCTTGAATCGCATTTTCTCACGCAAAACCGGTTTCCACTTTTGCGGAAAATGCTTTGGCGCGGCGGCCTAATCCCTCGCGCCTTCCAGCGCGGCGCTGACGGCGGCGAGCTTGTGCTCCAGATGCCGCTTGAGGATTTCCGCAAGGCGCTTGCCGTCCCGCGCCTTCAGCGCCGCGTTGATCTCTTCGTGCTCGGCCATCGCCTGATCCCAGCGCGCCTGAGAGATGTTGGCGAAATAACGGGCGCGGCGCACCCGGTTTGCGAGGCTCATCTGCATCTGGCGCAATGTCGGGTTGCGCGCCGCTGCGGCGATCGCGTCGTGGATCTGCTCGTTCAGCCGGAAATAAGGCGCGCGCTCGCCCGCTGCGTGGTGCGCGGCCATCCGCGCGTGCAGCCGCGCGATGTGCGCGATTTCGTCGTCCGTGGCATTCGCGCAGGCCAGCTCGCCCGCCAGCGCTTCCAGCGCGCCGATCACCGGGAAGGCTTCCTCGATGTCGGCGCGGGTCAGCTTCGAGACGGCCGCGCCACGATTGGGCGTCAGGATCACGAAACCCTCGCTGGCCAGCACCTTCAGCGCTTCGCGCAGCGGCGTGCGCGACACGTTGAACGCCTCGCACAACTCGCGCTCCGGGATTTTCGCGCCCGGCTCCAGTTCGCCTTGCACGATCATTTCGCGCAACCGGTCGGCCAGCTCCGCGTGCAGCGACCGGCGCTGGATCGGTGTCGGCCCCTCAAGCGTTACCATGCGTTGCTGCTCTCCCAGCTTTCAAAGCGCGCTGCAAGATCCGCGCCACGTGCTCAGCCTCGCGGCCCGCGCCATCGGCGATCTGATGCCGGCAAGAGGTGCCGTCCGCCACAATCAGAGCGTCCGCGTCCGCTGTGCGCACGGCTGGCAACAAGCTCAATTCTCCCATCGTCTGCGACACATCATACGTTTCCGCCTGATAGCCAAATGACCCTGCCATGCCGCAGCATGAGCTTTCAATCGGCTTGACCTCCAGCCCCGGCACATGTGCGAGCACCTTATAAACCGGTCCCATCACATCCGCAGCTTTCTGGTGGCAGTGCCCATGCACCAACGCCGTATTCCCTATAGCCCCGAAATCAGGCACCTTTCCACCCGCCGCGAAATGTTCGGCCAGAAATTCCTCAAGCAACAGAACCCGCGCGCCCATCTCAGCGGTCCAATCTGAGATAAGGCGTGGAGCCTCGTCGCGGAAGGTCAGCACGCAGGACGGCTCCAGTCCGACGACCGCGCCGCCGGCTTCTATCACGGGCCGGATGGCGTCGGCGGTGCGCTGCATCTCGGCCTTGGCGTGGCGGGCGAGGCCAGCGGACAGGTAGGTGCGGCCGCAGCATAACGGGCGGCCCTTGGCCTCGGGGAAGCCGAGCCGCACATCCGCCGCCCGGAGGACCTCAATCGCTGCGCGTGCGTTCTCCGGCTCGAAATAGCGGTTGAATGTGTCGGCGAAGAACAAGACATCCGCGGCCATCGCACCTTCCGGCTCGCGGAACAGGTCGCTGCGCCAGCGCGGCAGCCGCCGCTTCGCGCTCAGCCCCACCAGCTTCTCCGACAGCCACGCCGCACCGGGCAGCGTGTCGCGCGCATTGGCGAGGAACGGCGCTTTCGACAGCCACGGCGCATAGCGCGGCAACTCGGCCACCAGCCGGTCGCGCAGGCCCACGCCATGTTTCTCCGCGCGCGCGGCCAGCACCTCGATCTTCATCTTCGCCATATCCACCGACATTGGGCATTCGCGCTTGCACGCCTTGCAGGAGACGCACAGCTTCATGGTCTCCATCATCTCGTCGGAGGTGAATGCGTCGGGGCCGAGCTGGCCGGTCAGCGCCAGGCGCAGGGTGTTGGCCCGCCCGCGCGTCAGGTCGCGCTCATTGCGCGTCGCGCGGTAGGACGGACACATCGCGCCGCCCGCGAGCTTCCGGCACGCGCCGTTGTTGTTGCACATCTCCACCGCGCCATGCAGCCCGCCTGGCCAGCCCTGCCAGTCGAACACTGTTTTGCGCGGCTCTTGCGCGTAATCCGGCGGATAGCGGAACAGGCTGCGGTCGTCCATCTTCGGCGGGCGGACAATGCGGTTCGGGTTGAGCGCGCCATCTGGGTCGAAGCGGTCCTTCACTTGCTCGAACGCGCGGGCGATCCCCGGTCCGAGGATGCGCTCGTGAAACTCGGAGCGCACGATGCCATCGCCATGCTCGCCGGAATGCGAGCCGCGGTATTGAGCGACCGTCTCAAACGCCTCCTCTGCGATGGCCCGCAGCGCGCGCACACCGCTCTCCTGCTTGAGATTGAGCACGGGCCGGACATGCAGCAGGCCGACGGAGGCGTGCGCATACCAGGTCGCGCCGGTGCCGTGGCGGGCGAAAATCTCCGAGAGCTTCGCGGTGAACGGCGCGAGGTCTTTCAGTTCCACCGCGCAGTCCTCCACAAAGGATACGGGCTTTCCCTCCTCGCGCATCGACATCATGATGTTGAGGCCTTGGCTGCGCACGCTCCAGATGCGAGCCTGAAAGGCCTGGTCGATCGCCTCGACCACACCGCCGTCCTTCTTGCCGGGATCGCCCCAACGGAAGCCGAGTTCGGCCATCATGCCGCCCAGCGCGGCGAGGCGCCGCCGGTTTTCAGACGGGTCGGCCTCCGCGAACTCCACGAGCAGCAGCGCCTCGGGGTCGCCGCGCACGAACTGGTCCATTGTGTCGCGGAAAATCGGGATGTCGCGGCCCAGCGCGATCATGTTGCGGTCGACCAGCTCAACGGCGACCGGATCAAGCGTCACAAGATGTTGCACCGCCTCCATGGCGTCGTGGAAGGCGGGAAAATGGCAGACGCCCAGCACCTTGTTGTCCAGCGTCGGCGACAGCGCGATCTCGACCGCTTCGGTCAGGGCCAGCGTCCCCTCCGAACCAACGAGCAACTTGGCCATGTTGTTGGTTGGGCCGTTCGGCACCAGCGCGTCGAGGTTGTAACCGGCGACGTGACGAGCCGTCTTCGGCCAGCGCGCGGCGATCTCGCCTGCTTCCCGCGCACCAAGCGCCAGCATGTCGCGGACCAGCCGCTGGGCGGCGTCCTGATCATTCGTGAGCGCGTCCGCGCGATCCACTGGCCCAAACTTCGCGCGCGTGCCATCGGCGAGGAGCGCATCGATCGCTTGCACGTGATCTCGCATCATGCCGTAGCGGATCGAGCGCGAGCCGCAGGAGTTGTTTGCCGTCATCCCGCCCAGCGTCGCGCGCGAGGCGGTCGAGACATCGACCGGGAACCACAGCCCATGTGGCTTGAGCTGTCGGTTAAGCTCATCGAGCACCAACCCCGGCTCCACGACGGCGCGGCGGTTCTCCAGATCCAGTTCGCGGATGCGGTTGAGGTGCTTGGAGAAGTCTATCACCAGCCCGCGATTGACGGTCTGTCCGGCCTGGCTGGTGCCGCCGCCGCGCCCAGTAACCGGCACGCCATGCTCCCGCGCCAGTGCAAGCGCCGCCTCCACGTCCGCGAACCGCTTGGGCACCACCACGCCCGCCGGCATGACCTGGTAAATGGAAGCATCGGTCGCGTAGCGCCCGCGCGAGAACGCATCGAACAGCACCTCGCCCTCGATCTCGCGACTGAGCCGCTCGGCCAGTCCCTTCATGCCATACCGCTCGCGGATTTTCACTTGACTCGCATTATGAATTCAAAATTAATCCTTAGGCTGTCAGGGTGTGTAAAACAAGCGTTTCAATGACGCATCACGGCAAACGCCAGGGATTGCGCGCAGACTGGCAGACCGAGGCAAGGGAGCATTGGGCATGAACACGAGCGGCCGCCATTTCCTCCAGATTCCCGGCCCCACCAATGTTCCTGACCGCGTCCTGCGGGCGATGGATTACCCGACGATCGACCACCGCGGTCCGCGCTTCGCCGAGATTGGCAAACAGGCGTTGGCGGGCATGAAGCGCGTGGTGAGGACCACGAAGGGCGAGGTCATCATATACCCGGCGTCGGGGACGGGCGCATGGGAGGCCGCGCTGGTCAACACCATGTCGCCGGGCGACAAAGTGTTGATGTATGAGACCGGCCATTTCGCGATGCTCTGGCGGAAAATGGCCGAACGGCATGAGCTGCAGCCGGTTGTGCTGGAGGGCGACTGGCGGCGCGGCGCGGATCCGGAAGCCATCGAGCAGGCGCTGCGTCAGGATGCCGGGGCAGAGATCAAGGCCGTCTGCGTCGTCCAGAACGAGACCTCGACCGGCTGCGCCTCCCGCATTGACGAGGTGCGGCGCGCGATCGACGCTGCGGGCCATCCGGCGCTGCTGATGGTCGACACCATCTCCTCGCTGGCATCCATCGACATGCGCATGGATGAGTGGGGCGTGGATGTCATTGTTGGCGGCTCGCAGAAGGGCCTGATGCTGCCGCCGGGCATCAGTTTCAACGCCATTAGCCAGAAGGCGATGGAAGCCAGCAAGACTGCGCGGTTGCCGCGCTCGTACTGGGACTGGGAGGACATGCTCGGGCCAAACGCCAACGGTTTCTTCCCCTACACGCCGGCAACCAACATGCTTTACGGGCTTGTGGAAGCCATCGACATGCTCGAAGAGGAAGGCCTCGACAACGTGTTTGCGCGCCACGACCGTTTTGCCGAAGCGACGCGGCGGACCGTCCGCGCCTGGGGTCTGGAGTTGCTTTGCCTTGAGCCGCGGCACTATTCCAGCTCGCTGACCGCGGTGATGATGCCCGAGGGCCATGACGCCGATATTTTGCGCGAAATTGTCCTCTCGAACTTCAACATGTCGCTCGGCGCGGGTCTCAGCAAACTTTCGGGCCGCGTGTTCCGCATCGGCCATCTGGGCGACTTCAACGAACTCAGTCTGATGGGCACACTGTCAGGCGTTGAGATGGGGCTGGCGCTCGCCGGCATTCCGCATCATAAAGGCGGTACACAGGCGGCCATGGACTACCTGGCCGAAACTTCGCCTTATCGGGAGCCGGTCAAGACCGCTGCCGAATAAGAGCCTTAGTTTGTGCGTTTATTGCACACGCTACGGCATGACCTGCAACCGCTGTCTAACGGGAGGAGGAAAACAGCATGAAACTGAAGCAGGTTCTTTTCGGCCTTGTCGCGCTGGTAATGACGGCTACGCCGGCTTTGTCCGCGGACTTGGTCCTTCGTTTCGGTCACGTGGGCGAGCCGGGGTCGCTGTTCGCGCTGTCGGCGGAAGAGTTCGCGCGCCGGGCCAATGAAAAGCTTGGCGACAAGGCGGAAGTCCAGGTTTTCGGCTCTTCTCAGCTTGGCAATGACACGGAGTTGCTCCAAAAGCTGAAGCTTGGCCAGGTACACTTCTCACTGCCGTCGTCGGTGATGTCTTCGGTCTCGCCTGAATTTGGCGTCTTCGAGATGCCTTATATCATTCAGAGCCGCGATCACATTCGCCGCGTATCTGAGGAAATGCTCGACGACACCTTCCAGCCTGCCGCAGAGCGCAACGGTTACAAGATCCTCGCGTTTTGGGAGAACGGCTTCCGCAACATCACCAACAACGTTCGCCCGATCAACGTGCCGGCGGACCTTGAAGGCATCAAGCTCCGCACGCCGCGCGGTGAGTGGCGGCTGAAGATGTTCCAGGCTTACGGCGCTAACCCGACGCCGATGGCCTTTTCCGACGTGTTCACGGCGCTCCAGACCGGCGTGATCGACGGTCAGGAAAACCCCTATGCGCAGATCGCTTCCGCCAAGTTCCAGGAAGTGCAGGAATATCTGTCCATCACCGGTCATGTCTACACGCCCGGCTATATCCTGACCGGCAAGAGCACCTTCGAAAGTCTTCCGGAGGATGTTCAGGCTGCCCTGCAGGAAGCCGCGCTCGAGACGCAGGAATACGTCTATGAGACGGCTGCCCGGCTCGAAGAAGAGCTGCTGGCCGAGCTGCGGCAGGACATGGAGGTCAACGAGGCTGATAAGCAAGCCTTCATCGAGGCCTCGCAACCGATCTACGACGAGTTTGGAACCACGGTTGAGGGCGGTTCCGAACTGGTCGAGCGGGTCATGAGCCTCGCGCCCACCAACTGATCCCGGTTAAGCTTGCGCCTCGCCTTCGGGCGGGGCGCTCCGCATCTCGCGGCCGGTTTCCACCGGCTATGCGACCCCTTGCCCGAGGTTGAGCGAAAATGCGTCAGGCCGCCCGCGCGCTTGGTTTTCTGCTGGAGTGGTTTCTGATCATTCAGATGTTCGCCCTGTCGATCGTGGTCATCTACGCGGTGATTTCGCGGAAGCTGGGTGCATCGTTGAGCTGGTATGACGAAATCGCGGCCATACAACTGGCCTGGATCACTTACTACGGCGCTGCGCTCGCTGCGCTTCGCCGCCGGCACATCGGCTTCGACGGCGTCCTGCTGGCGCTGCCTATCCCGGTCCGACGCTTCATGGTCATCTTCAGCGAGGTCCTTGTCATAGGCTTCTTCGCGCTCCTCACATGGTCGGGGTGGCAGGTGCTGCAGGTGCTCCAGGGTATGTCGCTGGTCAGCCTGACCTGGGTGCCGGTGCAGCTCACGCAGTCGGTCATTCCGATCGGGGGCGCGCTGTTCATCATTTGCAGCCTGCTGAGCTTTCCAGATTACTACAGGCTGACCATGGCCGGACACTCATTTGAACACCCGGAGATCGTCGAGGAAGAACGGGTATGATTATCCTCTTCATCTTCCTCGCGCTCCTGTTCATGATCTTCATCAACGTTCCGATCGCAGTGGCGCTGGCGATCTCGGGGGTGCTCGGCATCCTCGCAGCCGAAGGGCCGAGCGCGCTCGTGACCACCGCGCTCGACATGTACAACGGCGCGACCAAGTTTTCGCTCATCGCGATCCCAATGTTCGTGCTCGCCGGGGCGATCATGAACGCGTCCGGCATCACCCAGCGGCTGATCGACTTCGTCTCCGCGCTCATCGGCTTCGTGCGCGGCGGTCTCGCCATGGTCAATGTCGGCGTGTCTTTGTTTTTTGCGGAGATCTCCGGCTCGGCCGTCGCAGATGTCGCCGCGCTTGGCTCGGTGATGATCCCGCAGATGAAGAAGCGAGGCTATTCGGCGCCATTTGCCGCGGCACTGACATCGTCTTCCGCGTCGCTGGCGATCATCATCCCGCCGTCGATCCCGATGATCCTCTACGCGGTTTCGGCAGGAACCTCGATCGAACAGTTGTTCGTCGCCGGCATCGTTCCAGGCCTCATCGGCGCGGCCGGCATGATGCTGCTGTGCTGGTACTTCGCGCGCCGCTACAACCTGCCAGTCGAGGCGGCCTTCGATCTGCCACGGCTGCGCAGAACCTTCATCGCGGCGCTGCCGACCTTCGCGCTGCCTGTCATCATCCTTGGCGGGATTTTCGGCGGGTTCGTGACGGCCACCGAGGCGGCGGGTGTGGCTGTGCTGGCCGCGATCATCATCGGCTTCTGGTACCGCGAGACGGACTTCAAGCAGCTACGCCTTGCCATGCTTGACGGCGCGATGCAGACCGCAGTGGTCATGGTGCTGGTCGCAGCGTCGGTGCTCATGGGCGGCTTCCTGACCCGCGCGCAGATCCCTCAAGACCTCGCCGCTGCGCTGCTCGATATTACCGACAACAAGTGGGTGATCCTGGCGATCCTGAATGTCTTCTTCCTGGTGATCGGGTTTTTTCTGCATTCCGCCGCAGCGATTATTCTGGTGGTGCCGATCGTCATTCCGCTGATTACGCAAGTGGGCATTGACCCGGTGCATTTCGGATTGGTCGTCACGCTCAACCTGGCGATCGGCCAGCAGACGCCGCCGGTAGCGAGCGTTCTGATTACGGCGTGTTCGATAGCGCGGGCCAATGTTTGGGACGTCAGCAAGGTCAACATATATTTCATCGGCGTGCTGCTGCTCGTGCTGTTATTGTGTACCTATGTGCCGATTGTACCGCTGTACCTTGTCGAGGTGCTTTACCGTTAGGAGCGATCGATGAGCGGAATCGACGAACTCCTTTACGAAGTGCGTGACGGGATCGGCTGGATCACCTTCAACCGGCCCGAAGCGCGCAACGCCTTCACTTTCGCGATGTACGACCGTCTACAGCAGATCTGCGCGAATGCAGAGCCGGGCGGTGATGCGCGCGCGCTTGTGATGCGTGGCGCGGGCGGCAAGGCGTTCGGCGCGGGCACGGATATGACGCAGTTCCGCGCGTTCTCCCGGCCCGAGGATGCCTGGGGCTACGAGGAACGGATGGAGCTGGTCTTCGCCTCCATCGAAAGCTGCCCGCTGCCCACCATCGCTGCGATCAATGGCGCCTGCACCGGCGGCGGCGCGGCCATCGCGGCGGCGTGCGATCTGCGCATTGCCAGCCGCACGCTGAAATTCGGCTTTCCGGTCGCGCGCACGCTGGGCAACTGCCTCTCGGTGTCCAACCTCGCGCGGCTGAGCGAGCTGATGGGTCCGGCTCGCGTGCGGGAAATTCTGATGACCGCGCGACTTGTCGAGGCGGAAGAGGCGAAGGCCATTGGGCTAGTGAGCGAAATTGTCGAGGACCCGGAAGCGCGGGCAGGCGAACTGGCGCAGATATTGGCGGGCCACGCGCCGCTGACCCTGCGCGCGACGAAAGAGGGGCTGCGCCGTCTGCGCGCCGCCGCCGCGCATGTCGATGATCGTGATCTGATCGAGATGTGCTACATGAGCGCGGATTTTCGCGAGGGGCTGGACGCCTTTTTGTCGAAGCGCAAGCCGAATTGGCAGGGGAAATAGCCATGTCCGCCGCGGCCCACGGCCCGCTGACGGGAATGCGCGTGATCGAGCTGGCGCACATCATGGCTGGGCCGGTCTGCGGGTTGATGCTGGCTGATATGGGCGCGGATGTCATCAAGGTGGAAAAGCCGCAGGGCGATGATACGCGCCGCTTCGTCCCGCCGGAGATCAAAGGCGAATCCGCTGCCTTCATGATGATGAACCGCAACAAGCGCGGCATCGCGCTCGATCTCAAGCAGCCCGAGGCCCGCGAGGTTCTGTTCCGGCTGCTCAGGGATGCCGATGTCCTGATCGAGAACTACCGCAAGGGCACGATGGAAAAGCTCGGGCTGGGCTACGAGACACTGCGCGAGGCAAACCCCGGCCTGATCTATATCGAAATTTCCGGCTTCGGGCGGACGGGGCCTTATGCCGGGCGTGGGGGGTTCGACCTGATCGCGCAGGGCATGTCGGGGCTCATGTCGATCACAGGCGAAGGGCCAGGCCGGCCGCCAGTGAAGGTCGGGCCCCCGGTCTCCGACATCACGGCAGGCATTCTTGGCGCGATGGCCGTCTCGGCGGCCTATGCGCACAAGCTCCAGACCGGCCAGGGCCAAAAGATCGACACTTCGCTGTTTGAGGCCGCGATCACCCAGACCTATTGGCAATCCGCGATCGCCTTCGCCACGGGAGCGCCGCCGGGGCCAATGGGCTCGGCCCATCCGCTCAATGCCCCCTATCAGGCGTTCGAGACGGCGGACGGCTGGATCAACATCGGCGCGGCCAACCAGTCGAACTGGGAGCGGCTTATCGCAGTGCTCGGCGCGCCGGAACTGAATGAAGATCCACGCTTTTCCTCGAACGCCGCGCGTATGGCGCATCTCGATGAATTATCAGAGAACCTGACGGCTATGTTCAGGGCGCGCACAACGGACGAGTGGCTGAAGCTGCTGGACGAGGCAGGCGTTCCCGCCGGGCCGGTTCTGTCGATCACCGAGATGCACGCCGACCCGCAGACCCGGGCGCGCCAAATGGTTGTGCCGACACGCCATCCGGTCGCCGGCGAGGTCGAGACGATCGGCCTGCCGGTCAAGTTTTCCGCTACGCCGGGCGGCGTGCGGCGGCATGCGCCGACACTGGGCATGCATACGCGCGAGGTGCTCAGCGAGCTGGGCTACCAGCCTGCCCAGATTGAGCAGCTGGTGTCAGCCGGCGCCGCGCTAGCCGGGGATTGACCGGCTGCGCCGCAGTTTTTGACGGTTGGCTGAAAAGCTGAATTGCATTAGGCTCACAGGTCAACTTGATCGGCGTCAAACAGACGGGCCGCAACAGGTCCGCAGCCGTGAGCAAGGGAGGAAACCATGCCGCAAGTCACCATGACGGTGAACGGGAAAAGTGTATCCGCCGACATTCC
>CAZYUT010000076.1:0-10196 GCA_964650735.1 uncultured Hyphomicrobiaceae bacterium | reverse complement strand
CGGACGCGCCGCCGATGCCGGGCGGCCCCGCGGGCGCATCGCCGAATGGCGGCACGACGATCTGATCGCGAGCGGCAACATGGATGAGACAAAGACAGGCGGCACCATCACGATCGACGATTTCCTCGCCGTCGACATCCGCGTCGGCACCATTGTCGAGGCCGCGCCGTTTCCCGAGGCGCGCAAGCCGGCCTACAAGCTGAAAATCGACTTCGGCCCGCAGATTGGCGAGAAGAAAAGCTCGGCCCAGATTACTGCGAATTATGCGCCCGAGGATCTCGTGGGGCGGCAAGTGCTCGCCGTCGTCAACTTCCCGCCGCGCCAGATCGGGCCGATGAAATCCGAAGTGCTCACCCTCGGCCTGAGCGATGAAAACGGCGAGGTCGTGCTGATCGCGCCAGAGCGCCCGGTGCCCAATGGCGGGCGGCTTCATTGATGCGCGAAAGCGCGTGGAACAGTCGCGCGAGGGCTTGACCGCTACCGTTGGCTGGCGTCATACACTACATCGAGAGGCAGGTTCGGGGCATAGCGCAGTCTGGTAGCGCACCTGGTTTGGGACCAGGGGGTCGCAAGTTCGAATCTTGCTGCCCCGACCATTCGATAGGTATGACAAGGAAAACCCGATGGTTGCCTGGATATATCAGCCTGCCAAAACGGCCATGCAGTCCGGCCATGCCCTGGACAAGTGGGTGCTGAAGTTCGAGCGCGCCGAGAGGCGTCAGACAGACCCGCTCATGGGCTGGACCAGCAGCGGCGACACGCGCGCGCAGGTGCGGCTGGAATTCGACACAAAGGATGAGGCGATCGCCTACGCGAAGCGCCACGGCATTCCGTACCGGGTGCGGGAAAAGCCGCCGCGCAAGCGCGTGAAAAAGGCCTATGCGGACAACTTCCGCTACGGCCGCGTTGGCACATGGACGCATTGAGGCGCGCCTGCGCGCCAGTGGCCCCGTAGCTCAGCTGGATAGAGCAAGTGACTTCTAATCACTAGGTCGGACGTTCGAGTCGTCCCGGGGTCGCCAATAAGATCGGCTGGCCGCGCATGCAAACAAGGCGCGCGCCTCAGGAAGTCTGCCCCGCCACGGTTTGCAGCGTCTCCCGAAGCCAGGCGCTGCCGTTATCGCGCCGGGCAAGCGGGCTCCAGAGCATCTGCAATGTCCACGCAGCGAGATCGAGCGGGATCGGGAATACCCCCACCCTGGCGTCACCGAACGCCTCAGCAGCACGAACAGGGACCGCGGCGACCAGGTCGGAGGCGGCGACAAGCGGTGGCAGGAGCGACACGAAGGGCACCGTCACCGCCACCCGGCGGCTGAGGCCCAGCCGCGCGAGTGCAGCATCGATGGCGCCGGACGCATCGCGCCGTGTGGTGTAAAGAGCGTGATCGAGAGCCGCGAAGCCAGCCGCATCGAGATCCCCGGCCAATGCGGGATGCCCGGTCCTGGCGATGCCGGTGAAGCGTTCCTCGAACAGCGGCGTCACCACCGCCATCTCTGGCGGATCGGGAAACACGCCCACCGCGAGATCGAGCACCCCGCCTTCGATCATCGGGCCGAGCATGTCCTTGTCGTAGGCCACAAAACGCAAATGGAGGCCGGCGCCTGCTGCACGCGCCCGCTCTACCAGCGGCGGGCCGAGCAGCGCCACTGCGTAATCGGTCATCCCAAGGACGAAGGTCCGCTCCGCGCGCGCTGGATCAAAGGGCACCTCCGGTCCAAGCGTCGCGCGCAGGCCGTCCAGCGCAGCGCTGATCCCCGGGGCAAGCCGCAGCGCGCGGGGCGTCGGCTGCATGGTCTGGCCGACGCGGACGAACAACTCGTCACCGAGAGCCGCGCGCAGACGCGCGAGCGCCGCGCTCATCGCTGGCTGGCGCAGGCCCAAGCGCTGCGCTGCCCCGGTCACGCTGCGCGCGGCGAGAAGCGCCTCGAAGGCGAGCATGAGGTTGAGGTCGATAGTGCGCAAATCCATCGATGCTGTTGATATCCATTATTTGCCAAGCGGAATAGCCTAAAAGCCGCCGCAGCCGATATACCGGGCATCGAAAACAGACAGGAGCCCGGACATGAAACCCGTTCTTTCCCTTGCAATCATCGCCGCATTGGCAGCCTCTCCGGCCGACGCCCAACAGGACACACGGGCCGTGGCGGAACGCTTCGTGCTCGAATTCCTCGGCCAGGGCAGCACGGAGGCCGCTGAAGCCGTCATCGCGCCCGACGTGGTCGCGGTCACGGGCCTCAGCCCGACCGCCCCCATCGAAGGCCGCGATGCGTATGTCGAGACCTTCTTCGCCTTCGCCTCTGCCTTCACCTTCGAGACGCCCATCGAGATCGTCGACAGCTTCGTGACGGAGGACCGCGCCATGATGCGCATTCGCGCCCGCGCGACCCACACGGGCGAGTTTCTCGGCCTGCCCGCCACGAACCGCTCGATCCTCTTCGACGAGACGCATGTGATGCGGATCGAGGACGGCATGGTGACGGAGAACGTCGTCTCGGCGACCAATCTGGAGTTCGAGATGGTGTTCGCGCCGGTGTTGGCGCCGCTCGTGCTCGGGGAGGAATGACCATGACGATCGAGAGTGAACGCCCCGTCATCGCCGCGGCGGCCCGCCTAGCGCTGCCGGGCGAAGAGCACGCCTGGCTCGAACCCCTCGTCGGCGACTGGACGGTCGAGATGCTGGTCTATCCCGGCCCCGGAGCCGAGCCCATCGTGTCCAATGAGGTGACCGCGACGCGGCGCTGGACGCTCGACGGCCGCTACTTGCGCGAGGAACTGCGCGGAACGGTGTTCGGCAACCCGTCGGCGCGTGACGGTGTGCTGGGTTACAATCGTCTCGAAGGCCGGTTCGAGTGGGTCACCGTCGACACCTTCGAGCCGGGCCAGATGATCTATCTGGGCCGTGGCGGCGCGACGCCCAAGCGCTTCTCGCTCTATGGCGAGAGTACCGAGGCCGGGATGGGCGCCGAGCCCACGGGCCGCAAGCGCGACCTGCGGTTCGAGTTCGAGATCGTCAGCGACGACTACAACGTGCAGCGGATCTATGCGCGGTTTCCGGGCCAGGAGGAATACCTCTTCGTCGAGCAGCGCTTCACGCGGATTAGGGAGAACTGACATGGACGCAGGATCGACCAGGCGACCCGCCATCATCGCCGCCGCAGGGCCGGGGGTTGGGCTCGCCGTGGCGAAGCGCTTCGCCCGCAGTGAGCATCCCGTGGCGTTGATCGCGCGCCGGCCGGAGGCGCTCGACGCGATGGTGGCCGAGATCGCGAGCATCGGCGGCACGGCCCGCGGCTTCGCCGCCGACGTGACCGACTGGCCGGCGCTGCGCGATGTGCTGGCGCGGATCGTGGCAGAGACAGGCGCGCCGGAGGTCCTGGTCTGGAATGGCGGGCGCTGGGTCGAGACGCCGGCGCTGTCGCTCGATGCGGCCGAGTTCGAGACCGATCTGCGGCTGACCACCATCGGCGCGCTCGTCGCCGCGCAGGCGGTGGCGCCCGCGATGGAGGCCGCGGGCGGCGGCAGCATCATCGTCACCGGCGGAGGCCTCGCGCTGGCGCCGCAATACGGCGGGACGGTGCCCGCGCTCGCGGCCGGGAAGGCAGCGGTGCGGGCCCTCGTCCATGCCGCAGCGCCCGAATTCGCCGCGCGCGGCATCCATCTGGGCACTGTCACCATCGCGGGCCAGGTCGCGCCCGGCGGCCCCTTCGACCCGGACCGCATCGCCGAGGCCTTCGCCGCGCTCCACGCCGAACACAAGGAGGGCTGGACCGTGGAAAGGGTGTTCGACGGTTCGACCACGGCAACAATGGAGGGGATATGAGCCGCGGCACGAAGGCGCTGGAGGCCCCCACAACGGGTGGGACCGCAACGTCACCTGCTGCGCCGCGCGGCGCGCTGGCCCCGCTGCGCCATCCAGTCTTCCTCGCGCTGTTCCTCGCGACGGCAGTCTCGAACCTCGGCGCCTTCATGCAGGAGGTCGGGCGGGCCTGGCTGATGACCGAACTCACGCCCGATCCGCTGCTCGTGGCGCTGGTGCAGTCGGCGGCGATGGCGGCGCTGGTGCTGTTCACGTTGCCCGCGGGCGTGATCGCCGACGTGGCTGACAAGCGGCGGGTGCTGATCGCGGCGCAGGTCTGGATGATGGCCGTGTCTGTGGCGCTGGGGCTGGCGACGATAGCGGGCGTGATCGAACCCACGGCGCTGCTCTTGCTGACCTTCGCGGGGGCCGCTGGCGCGGCCTTCGTCGCGCCCGCGTCGCAGGCCGTGCTTCCCGAACTCGTGGGCGACGACGACCTTGTTCAGGCTGTTGCGCTTAACGGGATTTCATTTAACGTGGCCCGCGCAGCCGGGCCGGCGCTTGGCGGCCTCGCCGTGGCAGCTTTTGGCGCGGGGGCGGTATTCCTTTTCAACGCGCTTACCTTCGCCGCTGTCATCGCAGTCTTTGCGGCCTGGACACCGCCGCTGCAGCCGCCCGCCTCAGCGCCCCGGGAAAGGGCGATGGAAGCCCTTGCGGCGGGTTTGCGCTACGCCTCCGCCGCGCCGAGGCTCCGGGCGGTGCTTTTGCGGACCCTGGCCTTCGCGCTGCCGGCCAGCGCGCTCTGGGCGCTTCTGCCGCTGGTCGCCCGCACGCTGCCCGGCGCGGGGCCCGAGACCTACGGCATTTTGCTCGGCCTGGTGGGCGTCGGCTCGGTGGTAACTGGCGGGATGCTGCCGCGCCTACGTGCGCGGTTCGCGGCCGACCGATTGCTGTTGTTGGCCAGCGGCGCTGTCGCGGCTGCGCTCCTGGCCGTTGCCGTTCTGCCGATCCTTGTCTGGCCGGCGATGTTGGTTGCAGGCTTTGGCTGGATGACGACGCTGGCGATCCTGATGGGCGGAGCCCAGTCCGCAGCGCCGCGCTGGGTCAAGGGCCGGGCAGCGGCGCTTTTCATGCTGGTCTTCGGCCTTGGCATGGCGGCGGGCGGCGCGGGCTTCGGCTGGCTCGCCGGAGCGCTGGGCCTGGATGCGGCGTTCGGGCTGGCTGCCGCTCTCCAGATCGTCACGGGGCTTGGCACGCATCGTCTGCGCCTGCCTCAGGCAGATGACCCCTCCGGCCGCATCGGCGACGGCGCCTGGCCCGCCCCCAATATCGCGGGAGAACCGGAGGCCGAGCGCGGCCCGGTTTACATTACCGTCGAATATCGCGTGGAGCCGGCCAAGGCCGCTGCCTTCCGGAAGGCGATGGCTCAGCTCTCGGCCACGCGGAAAGCCAGCGGCACGCTATTCTGGAACCTCTTCGAGCATGCCGCCGAACCGCATCGCTACATCGAAACCAACATCGTCGGCTCATGGGGCGAACATTTGCGCCAGCGCGCCCGCCAGACCGCCGAGACCCGTGCGCTGGAGGCGGAGGTGCGCGCGAGCCTGGTCGAGGGCACCGCACCGCTGGTGACCCACTGGTTCGGCACGCGGCAGACGGCGGCCAGCCCGGAGATGCTGCCGTGAGCGGCGACGACCTGCCGCGCGAGGGTCGAGACAGATCTGCGGCCGCGCGACAAAGCTGCTCACCAACTGCACGCTGACCAAGAGTGATCAAGCGCGCAGCGGCTGGCGACTGCTGTCAGCCTACGAGCGTCAGATCGGGAAGCGGAGGATCGCCGCCAAGCTGCCGCCGCCCGGAATGTCCCCCTTTCGCGCCGCGATCACACGCGCGCCGGTCTTCATCGCCCGCGAGGCGATTTCGTCGATCACGCCATAGGTTTCAGCGCCAGCCCCATCGGCGAATGTGACGGCGCCGGTGTCGTCATCGACCGTGCCGGGAACGACGTCGTTCATGTCGACGATCAAGGTGTCGACCGCGCCGAAGGTCGCAGCGCGGGCGGCCTGCGCGATGTCGCCAGTAGCGCGCCCTTCGTTCTCGCGGGTGGCGTAGAGACGGGCCAGAGCGCCCAATTCCTCAGCGTGGATCTCGTCGAGAATCCGCCGGGCCGCCTCAGCAAGCTCATGATCGGGCGTGCGTTCGGCGCTTCCCGCGATGACCCTCGCGGCTGTGTGCGGGTAACTCGACACTGCGCGGTAGATCGACGCGAGAGGTTCACTGGCGGCGACGATCAATGGACGCTCGTGACCCGCCAGGATCGTGCGCAACGCTGTATCGACCGCGCGGCAATAGCGGTTGAGCAGCGCGTTTTCGCTCATGCTGCCAGTGCGGCCCATCGTGCCCTGTTCAAGGTGGCCGCGCTTGCCGAGCGCATCGCTGTAGTCCCGCGGCAGGCCGGGCACGCGGACCTCGTGCGCGGGCAGGTCCGCCGAGACCTCGATGAGGCGAACGCCCCCGATACTGATGGCGAGCACATACGCGTCCTGGGGAAACGTCACCGACCGGAGAAGCGGCTTCAGGTGGAAACGGTCCGATACATGCACGGAAGCTTCGAGCTTGTTTGCCAGACGGAAGGTCCGCAGGATGCCCGGACCGGCGAAGACGGCGAGGCTATTGGCCTGGGTCGCCCAGAACGGATCATCGTCGATGATTTCGGTGATCGCTTCCTCAATCGGCCAGATCGCGCGCTTGTCCGTGTTGATGGCTTCCAGTTGCGCGACCGCCTCTCGCAGAGCGTTCTTCAAGGCAGTGCGATCCGCCTGGGTATCCTGCGTTACTGGGGTGGTCGGCAGATAGATCGACACGGCCGGCGCGCCGCGATGAGAGGCAAGGAGATCAGTTTCGGCGCGGGTGGGCAGGTCAACATGCAGCATTGGGGATCCTTTCGGTCAGGATGCAAGCCGCGAATTGGACCTTCGTGTCCCGCTCGCGGCCAGGCTCATGGTCAAACTCCAAATTCGTTATCTTCGCAAGAGAGAATGAGGCGCTACCGGTCCTGATCCCGGTGTTCGCTCCGGCCGGTAGCGCGCCAGCATTCTCAGCGCATTCCGTGCCTCCCGGCATAGGGATTGCGCGCGGGCGGCTGCCACTGCGCAAGCGCCTCTGCCGGCGGCCGGTGAATCTCCACTCGGAGGGAATAGCACACCGCCGCATCGCTTGAGTGCTCGGCGCCGCAATCTCCGCCGGGGCAGGTTGACAGAGCCGCGAGCAGGTCGATCTCCGCGAAGAACTCGATGAAGTCGCCCGGGCGCGCCGGGCTCGCCTTCATGAAATACTGATGGGTGTCCTGCGTAAAGCCTGTGCACATGAACACGTTGAGGACATCGTGAATATGCGGTTCGGCCTCCTCAGGCGGGATGTCCCGTGCGGCGGCTAGCGCCCGCGTCAGGTTCGAGTGGCAGCAGCGGTCGTAGTCCGCGCCGCTCAGGAGGCGATTGGTGTAAGGGTCGCAACGTGTGCCGATCACATCATGCACGCCGGCGCCGTCGTTGTCCCAACCGTACCAGTCGAGCGTGTCGCGCGTGATCGTCGCCATCGGGCGCAGATGCGGCAAGTTGCTCCAGAGCCGGTCGCCGGTGGTGACATGCGTACCGTGCAGCGCGCGGGTTTTGCCGCTGAAGAACCGCTCGGACAAATCGTCCGCATTCCAAAGGTTAAGGTCGCCGACCTGCGGGCCGTCGGTTATGGCGATCCGGAAAATGTGCCCGGCGGGCACGCGAAACGCCTTTGCGTCGCGGGGCGGCACGATGAGTTCTGCGATTTGCGCCATCCCGTCCCGCGACGCCTGATAAAACGTCGGATCAAACGGCGGCAGCGTCCCGGTTGGATAGCAGACCACAGCAGGGACCGCCTTCCGGGCCGCCGCATCGCTCGGCGCAGGATGTTTTCCGCGCGTTGTCATCGCCGATCCTGCTTCGTTTTCAGGCTGATCTGAGGACTCTCAACCCGCGCATCCACGAAAGTTGGCCTTGATCATCGTTAATCCGGGCTATAGCCTATCAGCAACTCTGATACGAGCTATAAGCATGGCTTGCAAATGATCTGAACTGCGCATGGCATGCTCTATGGCAGTGGCATGGAACATGCCTGTAACGGGCCAAGGCGAAAGACGCTCAGGAACGGAGGGCAATTCCGACGTGGATCAGCTGTCGACACCCACGGCCGAAACCCAGAAGGTCGCGGAGACGCAACCGGAAGACGCTTATGTCCGGTTCGAGCGCGTTCAAAAAAGCTACGACGGCGAAACGCTGGTCGTGAAAGACCTCAATCTGAACATTGCCAAGGGCGAGTTCATCACCTTGCTAGGACCGTCGGGGTCCGGCAAGACCACCTGCCTGATGATGCTCGCCGGATTCGAGCCGGCAACGCATGGCGAGATTTTTCTGAACGGCCAACCCATCAACAACGTGCCGCCGCACAAGCGCGAGATCGGGATGGTGTTTCAAAACTACGCACTGTTCCCGCACATGACCGTCTGGGAGAACCTCGCATTCCCGCTGCAGGTGCGAAAGCTGCCGAAGGCGGAGATCAAGGAGAAGATCGCGCGCGCTCTGGACATGGTCCAGATGAGCCAGTTCGGCGGGCGCCGTCCCGCTCAACTGTCCGGCGGCCAGCAGCAGCGGATCGCGCTGGCGCGCGCGCTGGTGTTCGAGCCGCAGCTTGTGCTCATGGATGAGCCGCTCGGTGCGCTCGACAAGCAGCTGCGCGAGCATATGCAATACGAAATCAAGCACATTCACGAAAACCTCGGCGTAACGGTCGTTTACGTGACGCACGACCAGTCCGAGGCGCTGACCATGTCCGATCGCGTCGCCGTGTTCAACGACGGCGTTATCCAGCAGCTTTCCACGCCCGACGTGCTCTACGAGGAGCCGGAAAACAGTTTCGTCGCCCAGTTTATCGGCGAGAACAACAAGCTGAACGGCACGGTGAAGTCGCTTGGCAATGACGGCCTGTGCCAGGTCGAAATCGACGACGGGCATGTGGTCGAGGCACTGGCGGTCGCCGTGGAGGAGGTTGGCGCGCGCACCACGCTGTCGCTGCGCCCCGAACGCGTAGAGATCAACCCGGATGAAGGGACGATGCCCAACGCGCTGGAGGGCCGCATCGAGGAGCTGATCTATCTCGGCGACCACATCCGCACGCGCATGTCCGTTGCGGGCCATGAGGATTTCATCGTCAAGGTCCCCAACACCCACGGCCACAAGATTATCAAGGAAGGGGAGACGGCAATGGTCGGCTGGGCCAGCCAGGACTGCCGCGCCCTCGATCCGATGCCGTTGTGACGGTGTCTCCGGGTCCCGGCCTCAAGGTCAAGGCGTTCCTGCGCATCAGAAAGCAGGGCGCCGAATGGCTTTGCAGGGTTGGGACCGCAACAACAAGAAGGCGATCAACGCCCATCGTGTGCGCCTCCGGGGGGAGCGCACCTCCGCATGTTCCTGGCAACATCCGTTGCTCGGGATCGAAGTCAACACAATGACGACGACCTTAACCGATTGGTTAACAGGAGGAACTGACCACATGAAAATCAGAAGCTTGGGCCTGCTGGCTGCGGGCGTGATGGCTGCTTCGACAACGTTTGCCTATGCGCAGGAGAAGCAACTCACGATCGTCTCCTGGGGCGGCGCCTACACCGACTCGCAGGTGCGCGCCTATCATGAGCCCTACACCGAAAAGACGGGCGTGAAGATCTTCAACGAGGACAAGTCGGCGCAGGCGCTGGCCGGTATCCGCTCGCAGGTCGAGGCCGGCAACGTGACCTGGGACATCGTCGATATGCTTCAGGCCGATGCGCAGCGCGCTTGCGATGAAGGCCTGGTGATGGAGATCGACCACGACGAGTGGTTCGCACCGGCTCCGGACGGCGCTTCACCGACCGCTGACTTCATCGAAGGCACGCTGGGTGACTGCTTCGTACCGAGCATCCTTTACGCCACGATGTTCGCCTACAACACCGAGGCGTTCCCCGATGGCGGCCCGCAGACGATTGAGGACATTTGGGATCTCGAGAAGTTCCCGGGCACCCGCGCGCTCCAGAGGATCCCGCAAAAGAACCTCGAGTGGGCCCTGATCGCCGATGGTGTTGAGCCTGAGCAAGTCTACGAAGTGCTGGCGACCAAGGAAGGCCAGGACCGCGCTTTCGCCAAGCTCGACGAGATCAAGGACAATGTGATCTGGTGGACCGAAGGCGCGCAGCCGCCGCAGATGCTTGCGGACGAAGAGGCAGTGATCGTGACCGCCTACAACGGCCGTATCTTCAACGCGCAGGTGAACGAAAATCAGCCGTTCGAGATCATGTGGGATCACCAGATGTTCGAGGTTGACGGCTGGGTCGTTCCTG
>CAZYUT010000075.1:0-10268 GCA_964650735.1 uncultured Hyphomicrobiaceae bacterium | reverse complement strand
AAGCTGTTCACGGCAAATCCCCCAAGCGGTTTCATTACGGTGCCCGCTACTATACGCTGGCAGCCGCCGCCGGATTGCCGCCGCGCCAGAGGATCGGAATTCCATGCTTCACCGCACTATCCACGACACCCACCGCCATTACGCCTGGGACCGTACGATCCCGCCGGTGGCAACCGCCGCACCGGGCGACACGCTCAGCCTCACCGTGCGCGACGCCTGGGACGGCGTGATCACACCCGACAGCGGCCCGGACATTCTGCGGACCGATGTGAGGAACCGTGTGAACCCGGTCACCGGGCCAGTCTACGTCGAGGGCGCGGAGCCAGGCGACACGCTGGTCGTGACGATGGAAAGCTATCGACCCTCCGGCTGGGGCTGGACGGCGAACATCCCCGGCTTCGGGCTGCTCAGCGAGGATTTCACCGAACCGGCGCTACGCCACTGGCACTATGACCCGGCCGGACAGACGCCGCTGATGTTCGGCAGCATCGCGCAAATCCCGCTCGCGCCGTTCACCGGCACGATCGGCGTCGCCCCCGCCGCGCCAGGCCCGCACGACATCCTCCCGCCGCTGCGCACCGGCGGCAACATGGACGTCCGCGATCTCGTCGCGGGCAGCGTTCTGTACCTCCCGGTCGAGGTCGAAGGCGCGCTTCTGTCGATCGGCGACACCCACGCCGCCCAGGGCGACGGCGAGGTCTGCGGCACAGCGATCGAGACATCGATGGAGGTGACGGTGCGGCTAGACCTGGAGAAGGGCGACGCCGCTGCATTTCCGCGCCTGATCCGGCCCAGCGCCGAAATGCCGCCCGCTGGCCCGGTCGACGTGACGATGGGGATCGGCCCCGATCTGCGCAGGGCCGCGCGCGACGCGCTGCGCGGGATGATCGACCTGCTCGCCCGCCGGCACAGCCTCGCGCCCGTCGATGCCTACATGCTTTGCAGCGTGGCGGGCGGCCTGCGCATCAGCCAGCTTGTCGATGCGCCGAACTGGACGGTCAGCTTTCACATGCCGCGCGGCATCTTCGCGGATTAGAAACGCCGGTAGAAAGACAGCGCGCCGTAAGCGCCCGTGTCATCGTCATAATCGCCGGAAACCCCGCCGGAAACCGTCACATCGCAGCCGCCGCAGTGCCAACGGGCGAAGCCGCCCAGCCGGTGGCTGTCGAATTCCCGGTCGCCGAACGCTTTTGCTTCCGGCCCGAACGAAAACCAGTGCGCCGGGCGCAGGCCGGCCTTCACCGCGCCGGAATAGGCATCGAAGGTCGTTGCGTATGAGGCATCGGCGCTCAGCCAGGCCCAGGACGCCAGATCGAACCAGGTCTCTAGCGCCACCTTCGCACCCACGTGCTCGCCCGCCAGCGCGTTTTCCGGATCATCGGGCGTGATTGCCTGCTCTTCATAGGCCACTCCGGCGAAGAGCGTGGCGGTCATCATCCCCGCGCGAAGCTGCCAGCCAACAAGCGCTTCGGCCCGAAGCACGTCCACCTCCCGGTTCACCGTAAACATGCCGGGAGCGCCGAGGTTAACGGTTGCATCGTAGTTATATTGGCCCGCGGCAGAGAAGAGCCGGAAGCGCAAGCCAGCTTCATCGAGGCCAGCCGGAGCAAAGGTCAGGCCGCCATAGCTGAACAGCGCGCTATCGGTGATATCGATGCCGCCGAAAACATCCGCCCCGCTGGTCCAGTCGGCGTCCGCGAGATCCGGCGCGAAAAGGTCGGAAAGGTCCAAGGCCCGCGAAGGCGCGGCGGAAAAAGCGGTTGCTAACCCAACGGCAAGTGCAGGCAATAAGTATCCCGAGCGGCGCGCGTGTGTGCCCGGCCGCCGGCCCCCGATCGAACCCATTTTTCAACGCTTATGTTACTCCCCTACCCGTCGCGATTTACGCATTTCGTTAACTCATTGTCAACGAAGTGTTACGGCGCTTGTGAAGCGACGCATTCGCGCCACAACCGGCGGGCATGGTGTGTTGGGGGCGAGTTCTAAGCGCCGAATTGGCTTGACGCATGGCCGCCCCACGCTTTCGCTTGGCTTGGTGATTGTGGCCAGAAGCAATGGGCAGTGTTGGGCGTATGGGTTTTGCAGGACGGAAAACGATGCGCCAGATCGCGGGCGCAGGAGTGGCGTTGGCGCTCGTTCTGGCCCTATCCGGCTGCGGGTCGGGCCTGGCTGAGTTGTCCAGCGCAACCGAAGCGGCGGTGCCCTCGCAGAATTACATGGAAGTTGGCGATCCGCCGGTGCGTCTCGCGGTCAACGATAGCGGGCAGGGCAAGCCCGTCGTGCTCATCCATGGGCTGGGCACGAACAGCTATACCTGGCACCGCATCGCGCCCGAACTGGCCGACAGCCAAAGGGTGATTACGATTGATCTCAAGGGCTTCGGCGCGTCGGAGAAGCCGCTTGAAGGGCCTTATACCGTTCGCGCCCAGGCGGACTTGATCAAGGAGATCATCGATCGCAAGGGCCTGACCGACATCACGCTTATCGGCCACTCCTACGGCGGCGGAATCTCGTTGCTGCTCGCGCTCGATGACGCGAAGGCCGGACGCCAACGCATTGACCGGCTTGTTCTGCTCAACAGCATCGCTTACCCGCAGAGCACGCCGGTATTCTTCGACCTAATTCAGCTCCCTGTCATCGGCGATCTGAGCATGTCGGTGATCCCCCCTGACGTGCAGATTGAGCAGGCGCTCCGGCTGGCCTATGAGCAGGAAGGGGCCGTCACGCCAGAGGCCATCGCGCGCTATTCTGCGCCACTGGCCACGACCGGAGGTAAACATGCCGTCATCGAGTCGATCCGGAACATCATCCCGGAGGATATCGAAACGATCGCGCGGCAATATCCCAACATCACCGTACCGACGCTGATCGTGTGGTGCGACCGCGACCGGGTTGTTCCGATCGAGATGGGACGCCAGCTCGCGGCGAACATGCCCCGCGCCCTGTTGCGGATCGTCCGCGGCTGCGGGCATGCCCCGCAAGAGGAACAGCCCGCAGAAACGCTTGCTATCATCAAAGCGCACCTGAGCGGCGCGTTCGACGCGCAGCTCGGCACGAAGACGAATTAACGCTTTGGCTTCTGGCCAAACAGCGTCGCGTGCATGATGTCGTAGATTTCCGTGCTGTCGACGACGCCGCGCACCATGTGCGCGTTCATGCCCGCAGCGCGCACGAGGATCCCCCCCGACACGTCGAAATAGCTCGCCCAGGCGATAGCGAAAGGCCAGGTGTTGCCGTTGCGGTCCGGAGCCGAGAGGAATGGCGGCGTTCCGGCGCCCCCTTTCCCATCAAGCGGCGCGCCATTCGGACCCTGGCCCGGCACGGCGGCGGTAGGCGCGATCGCATAGCGCGGGTCGGGGCCGAGGACCTGCATCCCGCCAGCGTCGCTGTCCGAGGTCATCAGCAGCAGCGTGTTTGGGTTTTCGCGTACGAATTCGTGCAGCAGGCCAACAGCCTGATCGGCGCGGCGCAGCGCCTCTAGCGTGCCGCGCGCATTGTTGGCATTGGCGAGGTTGTCGGTGCCCTCTTCCTCTACGACGAGGAAAAACCCGTCATCCGACCGCGACAGGATCGCCAGCGCGGCCTGGGCCATTTGCGCGACCGTCGGCGCGCCCGGCACGTAGGGAGGCTTGCCCGCGCGCGCATTTGTCTCTTCAGGCTCGTCGTTGAAGGTGTGGTTTGAGGCGAACACGCCCAGAAGCTTGTCAACTTCCGACAGATTGAGATCAGCGAGTTGCCCAGCGTTATACACGACCGTGTAGCCCGCCTTTTCAGCCTCCTCGATCAGATTGCGTCCATCTTTGCGCACGCCTGCGCCGTGCTGGCCTTGCACGCCTTCAGGAAGAAGGAACCTCTCGCCACCCGCCATGATGACTTGCGCGCCGGATGCAATCACTTTGGCGGCGATCTCGTCGCGGTTGCTGCGATCTTCCGAGGAAGCAAGGAAAACGGCGGTGCCTGGCTCCGCAATATGCCCGGTCTGGACAATGCCGACCGCGCGGCCTTCGTCCCGCGCCTGCTGCATCAGCGATTTGTCAACGCCCGAGGCAGCCGTGATCGGCGTCGTGCCGTCCAAACCGAAGCTGTCGCCTTGAACCTTGACGCCGTAGGCGTGAACGGTCGCGCCGCCATGCGAAGTGCCTGTCAGCGCATCCTTCATGTGTCCGGCATAGATCGCCATCGCGGGAAGCGCGTCATAGTTCAGCCGGCCATCGGGGCCGACTTCCTTCATGCGCAGCGCGGTCCAATGGTTGAGACCGGCGCCGTCTGGGTGAAAGAAGATGACGTTGCCCTGCGCCTGCGCAGCGAGTGGCGTGAACGCGGCGATCAGCAATGCGAGCACCAGACGTTTCATGGAGTATCCCTCTGAGTGCGGTTGCGATGTGGCCAGGAGTTTACCGAAGATCGCATGACAGTTTAATGTCGCGGCGCGCAGGCGCTCGTTGTTGACTTGCCAGCGCTGAGGGTCATAAGCCTCGACGTCAACCCTGTGTATTGACCGAATGCGAGCGAAAGCCAACGCCATGAACACGCCACCGCGCCCGGATATCCGCCCCGCCAACCCGCTTTTCTCATCCGGGCCATGCGCCAAACGACCCGGGTGGTCGCCAGAGGCGCTGCGCGGCGCGCTGATCGGCCGCTCGCACCGCGCGAATGATGCCAGGGCGCGGCTCAAGGCGATCATCGACAAATCCCGTGAAATCCTGCGTATCCCGCCCGCCTATCGCGTTGGCATCCTGCCCGGCTCCAACACTGGCGCGTTCGAGGCGGCCATGTGGTCGCTGCTGGGCGCGCGCGGCGCGGATATTCTCGCCTGGGAGAGCTTCGGCAAGACCTGGGCGAAGGACGCGGTCGAACAACTCCGGCTGGAAGACGTCAGGGTTTACGAAGCGGACTACGGACAGCTTCCCGATCTCACACAGGTGAGCTTCGACCGCGATGTCGTCTTTACATGGAACGGCACGACCTCGGGCGTGCGCATTCCCAGCGCCGACTGGATCACCGATAACCGCGAGGGCCTGACGATTTGCGACGCAACCTCAGCAGCGTTCGCGCAGGAACTGGACTGGCCAAAACTCGACGTCACGACCTGGTCATGGCAGAAGGCGCTGGGCGGCGAGGCGCAGCACGGCATGATCGCGCTCAGCCCACGCGCTGTCGAACGGCTGGAGAGCTACACGCCGCCCTGGCCGCTGCCCAAGCTGTTCCGGCTGACCAAGGACGGCGCGCTGAACGAGGGCATCTTCGAGGGCGCGACGATCAACACGCCGTCCATGCTCTGCGTGGAGGATCATCTCGATGCGCTCGTCTGGGCGGAAAGCATCGGCGGGCTGCCCGCGCTGATCGACCGCGCAAACCGCAACCTGAAAGTCATTACGGACTGGGTGGAGCGCACCGTCTGGATCGACTTCCTCGCCGAGGCGGCAAGCGTACGGTCCAACACCTCAGTCTGTCTGTTGATCGTCGATCCTGACGTGGCGAACATGGAAGCCGCAAGCCGCGAAGCGGTCGCACGCGACATCGCCGCCCTGCTCGCCGACGAAGGCGTGGCGTATGACATCGCCTCTCACCGCGACGCGCCGGCGGGCCTGCGCATCTGGACGGGCGCAACGGTCGAGAGGTCGGACCTCGAAGCCCTGATGCCCTGGCTGGACTGGGCCTTCGCCACCGTCAAGCAGCGCCACGCCGAAGCCGCCTGACGTTGCGCCCCGCGCACCCGCGCCTTAATTGCTGCGCAGGAGGAAACGCCCACAATGACCGAAGCCGAATTCATCGAGATTGCGCAGCAAACCTGGGAAGCTCTGCCAGCAGAGTTCCGGGCTGCGACCGGCAATCTGGTCACGCAGGTGCAGGACTATGCTGACCGCGAAACGCTGGACGCGCTCGGCATTGACCACCCGCTTGGCCTGCTCGGGCTTTATCACGGCATCGGCCTGCCGTTCAAAAGCGTTCTGCAGAGCGGGGACGGCCCGGACATGATCTTCCTTTATCGCCTGCCGATCCTGAACTACGCGCGCGAGACCGGGGAGAATGTCGACGCGGTGATCCGCCACGTCTACATTCACGAAATCGGCCATCATTTCGGCTTTTCTGACGCCGATATGGAGGCGATCGAACAGGATGCGGACTAAAGCAGTATGCGGTCAGATCGGATCGGTACAACCTTCGTCATTGCCGGGCTTGACCCGGCAACCCAGGCAACAAATCCCAAACCCTCGATGATTGATGCCCGTGTCGAGCACGGGCATGACGTAGCACTGGTCGATTGGGAACGCTCTGAAACGACCCGGCTGGGAAAATAGAAATTATGCGCACATTGCTGGCGATCGCGCTGATAGGCGGGGTGATGGCGGCCGGGTTGGCCGCGACGGCCGCCTTGCGCCACCTTTATGCTGACCCGACGCCGGAGCAGTATCTGAGCTTCATCGGCGGCAAGGGCGAGATCGTCCCCGCGGGCGCGTTACAGATCGACGGCGCGCAATTGTCTTGTGGGCACCGTCCGACCGTGATCGCGGACACGCTCGATGACTATGCAGCGGCCTATTACGGCTTCCTGATCGTGAACAAAGAACGGTTTTCCAAGTTGCCGATGACGCTGAAGCGCTATGTCTATGGGCATGAATGCGCGCATCAGTTCGTTGGGCGCGGCGAGCTGGCGGCTGACTGCTACGCCGTCCGCCAAGGCCGGCGCGACGGCTGGCTCGATGCGCAGGGGGTGGAGACCGTCTGCAGCTTCATCGGGCAGGCCAAGGCGAGCCCAACGCATCCGGCCGGGCCGGAGCGCTGCGCCCATATCCGCGCCTGCTTCGCCGACACGCCCGGGCTGAACGCGTCGCTCTGATCTCCGCTTGGCCGCGCGCGCAATCTGCGCTAGGTGTGCGGAAACAACAACAACCGAAACGAACGAGTCATGGAAAAGTTCACCACTCTTACTGGCGTCGCAGCGCCGCTTCCGATGATCAATGTCGATACGGACATGATCATCCCCAAGCAGTTCCTGAAAACCATCAAGCGCACCGGGCTGGGCAAGAACCTGTTCCACGAAATGCGCTTTGACGAAAACGGCCACGAAAACCCCGATTTCGTCCTGAACAAGCCGGCTTACCGAAATGCCAAGATCCTGATCGCCGGCGACAATTTCGGCTGCGGCTCCAGCCGCGAGCACGCCCCCTGGGCGCTGCTGGATTTCGGTATCCGCTGCATCATCGCGCCGAGCTTTGCCGACATCTTCTACAACAATTGCTTCAAGAACGGCATCCTGCCGATTCGCCTGCCGCAGGAGGACATCGACAAGCTGCTGGACGACGCCGCACGCGGCGCGAACGCGACGCTGACGGTGGACCTCGAAGCTCAGGCTATCACCGGCCCCGACGGCGGGCGAATCGCGTTCGAGATCGACCCGTTCCGCAAAAAATGCCTGCTGGAAGGCCTGGACGACATCGGCCTGACGATGGAGCGGGCGGACAAGATCGCCGCCTACGAAGAACGCGCGCAAGCCGCCCGCCCGTGGCTGTGAGGGACGCGTCGGGCTCATGGCGCGGCTAGGTAAGCGTCCGGCGCGGCGCTCCAACTGGATGGCGCTTGGCGCCCGCGAATTCGAGGCGGGGCGCTATTTGCGCGCGCGGCAGTTCTTCGAGAAGGCGCACCGCACCGAGCCGCGCAACGCCGCGCCGCTGGTTCGGCTTGCCCGCACGCAGGAGCGCATCGGCGAAATCGACGCGGCGATTGTCAACCTGACGCGCGCGGTCAGGCTCAAACCCGACGACGAGAGCGCTGCGCGCAGCCTGTCGCGGGTCGTAGGCATATTCGGGCTGGACGATTACAGCGATCTCGACCCGGTGGGGCTGAAGGCTGCGATGACCGCGCCGAATGTCGACCGGCAGCGGCTCTGCGAAGTCGCTATCGCCCATCTGCGCGACGCCCGCGGGCTGGTGGCACAAACTGACCCGGGCGCGCTGGTGGTGAAGCGTACGGCGGATGTGTTGGCCGAGCCGCTGCTGCACCGCGCGCTGGCCAGTGGCGTCAACAAGTCTATCGACGTGGAATGGTTGCTGACCGGGCTGCGGCGCACCCTGCTGCTGGATGTGCCGGCCGAGCGGTTCATCGACCGCGACCTGTTCGCTTTCGCGGTCGCGCTCGCGCAGCAGTGCCAGCTCAACGATCATGTCTTTCCGACGACGCCGGAGGAAGACGAGCGGTTGGCCGCGCTGGAGATCGACTGGCAGGCGGTGAAAGACGGCGACGCCGATGCCGGGCGCGACCTGCTGCTCCATCTGCTCTACGCGCCGGTGCGCGAGGTCGCCGCGCCGCATCTGAGCCCCGCCGACTGCCAGAAAATCCGGCCAAAGACGCTCGGAGAGATGCTCAAGCCGCTGCTGGAGGCCGAGAGCCAGCGCGCGCAGATCGCCGAAAACATCGCGCAGCTCGGCACGATCGACGATCCCGTCTCGCGCAAGGTCGCTTCGCAATACCAGACCAGTCCCTATCCGCGCTGGACAAGCCTGCACATGCCGTCCCGGGGCCGCGCGAAGCGCACGCTTTCGCGTTTTTTCCCGGAAGCGCGGCTCGGCTTCATGGAGGACGCCTTCGAGGTCCTGATCGCAGGCGCGGGCACGGGCCAGCATGCTGTCGCATCGGCCACGAGCTACGGCCCGGCGGCGAATGTGACCGCGATCGACCTGAGCCGGCCCAGCCTCGCCTACGGCAAATGGATGGCGCAGCGGCTCGGCGCTGACAACATCACTTTTGCGCAAGCCGACATTCTCAACCTGGGCGAGAATGGACCTTACCACATCATAGAGGCTGTCGGCGTGCTGCACCACATGAGTGATCCGCTGGCGGGTTGGCGCGCGCTGCTTGGCCGGCTGGCGCCCGGCGGGCTCATGCTGGTCGGGCTCTACAGCAAGGTCTCGCGCGCCAATCTCGGCCGGCTGCGCGGGCATCCTGCTTATCCCGGTCCTGGCTGCGCGGATGCCGCGGCGCGGGCGTTCCGCGCTGCGCTGATCGAAGGCAGGACAGATGAGACGCTGTTCGATTCCAAGGACTTCTACACGCTGAACGAGTTTCGCGATCTGCTGCTGCACCCGCAGGAAGTCAGCTTCACGCTCGATGAGATCGCCGCGTTTCTCGACGCGCAGAAACTGAAATTCGCGGGCTTCGCGCTGCCGGGGCTGGTCGTGCGGCGCTTTTTGCAAAAATTCCCGGACAGCCCCTGGCCCGGCCGGCTGGAGGACTGGGCGGTTTTTGAGCGCGAAAACCCGCGGACGTTTGACGCCATGTACACCTTCTGGTGCGCCCGGGCCGATTAGCCGCCGGCCGCTCGGTCATTGCGAGGCCCGAGGGGCCGAAGCAATTCAGCGGTGGAGCCGGAAGCTGGATTGCGTCGCTGCGCTCACAATGACCACAGAGTTCAATTCCGAATGCTTCCCTCCGGCCGCCGGGCGCGGGAAAACGCCATCTCCTGGTGCCGCAAGTCCTCGGCTGTCCCAACCCAGCAATAGGCCAGCAGACACGGTTCGCGGTCGGCGGTGGTGATGCGGTGCATGTGGCCGGGCGGGTTGAAGATCAGCGAACCGGGCGCGTAGACGCCGGCGTCGTTCTGCGACACCGCGCCGCTTAAGCAGACATAAGATTCCGTGATGCCCATGTGGCGGTGTGTCGGATAGACCGTGCGCGGCGCGAACAGCACCAGCCCGACGATCAGGTCCTCCCAGACAACCGGCCCGTTCGGCCCCATGATTTCGGCATAGGCGTATTTGTCCGCCAGGCTGCGCGGCATGCGATCATAGCCGTAGCGCCACGACAGGAGCGGCGCGACCGCCTCAAGCGAGCGAACGATGGGCTGCGCCGGCGTCTGATAACCGCGGCTGAGCGCGCGCACCAGGAAGCGGCAAACCGGCAGCGTTATCGGCTGATCGACATGAAAGGCAGGGTTGGCGTTCAGCGCCCGGCCAATGCGCTCGCGCACATGGCGTTGGTGCGTGCGGATGCGCGGGCTGCCGCCGGCCGAACTCATCCGGTAATGCTCGTAGATATCGCGGAGCAGAAAGGCCCAGTCCGGCCGCGCGTTGAGCCGCTCCTCGATCACGGCGCAGGCCCCCTAACGTTCGCCAGCCGTGCCCGCAGCCGCTCGCGCAGCACGTCGATCGGGCGCAGCTCGCCCGCGTCGCGGAAATGCCAGAAGGTCCAGCCGTTGCAGGCCGAGCGGCCCTGCACATGCGCGCCGATCTTGTGGATCGAGCCTTGCGCGCCCGCGCAGGCCAGCGTGC
>CAZYUT010000074.1:0-10271 GCA_964650735.1 uncultured Hyphomicrobiaceae bacterium | reverse complement strand
CATCGGCGGCTCGACGCTTCTGGTCAGTTCTTGCAGCGTGGTCTCGCCCGGCGCGTTCAGATATTGCTCGGCGGCTTCGCGCACGCGCTGTGCATCAGGCGTGAACGTCTCATTGAGGAACTGAAAAAACGCCAGCCGCTGCTCGCGCGGCAGCGACGCATAGGCATTCAAAATCCGGCGTGCCAGCGCCACGCCCGCTGCCTCGCCGCGCGAGGACATCAGCGCGCGGGACAGCTCCTCGATCGAATCGGTGTGACCGTGGCCGCCGATCGACAGGTCGATGAGTTGGCGGCCGCGTTCCGCGATGCCGCTGAGCAATTCCTGAAAGAATGACGTGTTCATGTCGCCGCATTCGCTAATTGATCGCCGGGCCCATCAACTGATTCGGGAGCCATGTGGCGATCTCCGGGAAGATACACAGCAGAATAATCGCTGTTACCATACACAGCATATAAGGAAGCGAGCCGAGCAGCACCGTGCGCAGCGGCACCTCTGGCGCAATCCCGTTGATGACGTAGAGATTGAGACCCACAGGCGGTGTGATGAGTCCGATCTCCATATTGATGGTCAGCACCACGGCGAACCAGTACGGGTCGAACCCGGCCTGCGTTACGATCGGCAACAGGATCGGCGTCGTCATCAGGATGACCGCGACAGGCGGCAGGAACAGCCCGGCGATCAGCAGGAACACGTTGATGACGCCCATCAGCACCCAGCGGTTGAGGTCGGCGGCAACGATGGCCTCGGCAATCGATTGCGTGACGAACAACCAGGACAGCGTGAAAGAGAACAGCGCCGAAGCGCCGATGATCATCAGGATCATCACGCTCTCGTTCATGCTGGTCGAGAGGATGCGCCAGATGTGGGACGGCCGCCAAAGTCCGTAAATGACAACTGCGAGGATGATGCAGAACAGCGCGCCGACGCCTGCCGCCTCGGACGGCGTTGCGACGCCGCCATATAGCACATAGAGGATACCCACGATGATCGCGATGAACGGCAACACCCTCGGCAGCGACTCGAAGCGTTCGCGCCAGGAGAAATCGCGCAGGCCGGTAAGCTGGTAGCCGTTCCACCTCGCGTAAAACAGCGACCAGGCGATGAACAGCCCGGCCAGCATCAATCCCGGTACAATGCCTGCCAGGAACAGCCGTCCAATCGAGGTTTCCGTGGCGATGCCGTAGACAATCATGGTGATCGAGGGCGGCACCAGAATGCCGAGCGTGCCGCCCGCCGCAATCGAGCCGGTGGCGATGCCATCGGGATACCCGCGGCTTCGCATCTCGGGGATGCCCATCTTCCCGATCGCCGCGCAGGTCGCGGGTGAGGAACCGGACAGCGCGGAGAAGATCGTGCACGCGCCGATATTGGAGATCACCAGCCCGCCCGGCACCCGGTTCAGCCAGCGGTCTAGCGCCTCGTAAAGGTCGCGCCCCGCCGGAGACGCGGCCACCGCCGCGCCCATGACTATGAACATCGGGATAGACAAAAGCGAGAACTCGCCCAGTCCGGCAAAGAAGGTTTCCGCCACACCAGGAAGCGCGCCAAGCCCCTCAAAGGCGAACAGAAAAATGATCGCGGTCAGTCCGAGCGCAAAAGCGACAGGAATGCCGATCAACATCAGCGCAATCAGGGTCAGCGCGATAAGCAGGCCGGTTGTTTCAGGCGCCATGGCTTGAGCGCCCCTCTTTAAGCACGCTTTCAGTCTGGGCCGTGCTCTGCGCACGCACCGCACGCGGTGTGTCCATGATCTCCGCGAGCGCTTGCAGCGCCAGCATTCCGAAGCCGACCGGCAACGAGAGGAAAGGAATCCAAAGCGGGATTTCCGCGACAGTTTCAGAGGTCCAGCCACCGGTCCAAGCCTGCCAGAAGTAGTGCCAGCCGGTCACCGCAAGGATCGCTGCGAAGATGAAAGTTCCGATATTGGCGATGACGCGCAAATACCGGCGATTGGCGTCGCTGGCGGCTTCCCAAGCCAGATCGACGGAGACATGGCCGCCCTGACGGAGCACGTAAGCGCTGCCGAGCAGCGTCGCGGCGATGAGCATGAAGATTGCTGTGTCGGTCTGCCAGGACGTGGATTCGTTCAGCACGTAGCGCACGAACACCATCTGGCAAACAATCAGGATAGCGCCGCCAATCAGCGCGGCGGCCACGATCCCAAACACCATCGAAACCGCATTGACGGCGTTTACGAATGTGCGCACGGTCTCTCCTGCAATGTGGTGAGCCATCATCGTGCCCGGCGAAGGCATAATCTGACGCCCGCGCGAGCGAGACGGCTTGCAAGCGGGGATGACCGCCAGGGCCCAGGCGACCCGCAGCCCCGGCGGCAGGTTCCAGCCCTATTCGACAGAGAGCGCCTTGCCGATCAACTCCTGCCCGCCCTCAACGTTGTTGGCGAACTCGGCATAAGAGGTCTCTTGAGCGATGTCGCGCCACATTTGCGCCTGCTCGGCGTTCATGGTGACGACCTCCACGCCAGCCTCCGTGAAGGTGTCGACCATGGTCTGGTCGAGCTTCTTGGCCTGCTCGAAGAAGTATTCTTCAGACGCCTGCCCGGCGGCAAGGATCGCCTGCTGCTGTTCTTCTGTCAACGCATTAAAGCTCTTCTTCGAAATCAGGATTGGCTCGTACATGAACCACAACGCATGCTCGCCCGGAGCGGTCAGGCACTTCACCTGCTCGTAGATGCGGTAGGACACAAAGCTGCCAGATGATGTGTTCGCGGCATCCAGAACGCCGGTCTGCATGGCAGTGTAGATTTCCGAAGACGGCATCGACGCGATGGACGCGCCCGCGCCGACGAGCATCCGCTCGAAAGCCTTGCCGGCCGCGCGCGAGACTTGCCCCTTGATGTCGTCCGGCTCCAGGATGCAGTTTGTCTTCGAAGCGAAGCCGCCTGCGAGCCAGGTGTCGGCGATCACCATCACGCCCGCCTCGTCGATGATCCTCTTGATGTCCTGCATGAATTCGGAATCATTGAGACGCTTGGCGTGCTCATGGTTTTTCACCAGGCCCGGCATCAGCGTCGCGTCGAACTCGGGGTGGCGGCTCGCTGCGTAAGCGAGCGGGAAGGCCGAGATATCGAGTTGCCCGGTTGTAAGGGGAGCCCACTGCTCTTTCGGCTTGTAAAGCGACGCAGACGGATAGATCCTCACGTTCAGACCGACATCAGCCTTTTCGACCTCAGTCTTGATAATCTCCACCATCTTGTGGCGGACATCGTTCGTGTTCCACTGGTGCGACGCGCGCAGCGTCTCCGCCTGCGCGGCTGCCGACATAAGCGCGAACGCGCCTATTGCCGCAAAAAGTCCTCGCAAGAACATGGTCATGTTGCGTCTCCTCCTGTGTTTGTGTGGCGCTTGTTGAACGCGCCTGAGGAATTGTGTACATCATAAACGGGTGCGTATACAACAGAGTCGTTAATCGGGGCCGGGATCAGAAGAGATCGCGCGGATCGTCGTCCAACGGCGCCGCCGGCGGGCATGGGACCGTGAATCCAAAATCGTCACTCAGGGAATCGCGCGGAGTTTCAAGCCAACATGCCCGAATCGACTGCCCAGCGCGTGCGGCTCGCTCTTGAGAAGGATATTCTTCTATTCACGCTCCAGCCGGGCGACCGGCTGGATGAGGTCGGTCTGGCCAAGCGATTCGGCACGTCGCGCACGCCCGTGCGCGAAGCCCTGCGCCAGCTCGCAGCCTCAGGGCTGGTCGAGATCAAGGCGCATCGCGGGGCGCAGGTGGCGCGCCTGAGCATCCCGCAGCTTCTGGAGATGTTCGAGTTCATGGCCGCGCTTGAGGGCGTCTGCGCGCGGTTTGCCGCCGAACGCGCCTCTGCCGCAGAGGTTGCTGCCATCCGCGCAGCGCATCAACAGTGCCTCAGTTATGTGAAGTCCGATGACGCCGACGGCTTTTACCGCGCCAACACGGCTTTTCACGAAGCGATCTATAGCGCCAGCCACAACAGCTACGCCGCGGAGCAGACGCTGTTCCTGCGCAACCGCTTAGCGCCCTATCGCCGGTTTCAGCTGCGCCGCAACAACCGGCCGCTGGAGTCGTTCCGTGAGCACGGCGAAATCCTCGAAGCGATCGCCGCCGGCGATGGGCAGCGCGCCGAGAACATCACCCGCAGACATATCGACGTGCAGGGCGCCAACTTCGCCGCGCTCGTCTCCAGCGTACCGCCCCAGTATCTGCACTCACCCGGCATAGCCAAGGCTGGCAGCGGCTAGGATGCGCCCAGCGCCGCAACGCCAATCATCAAGGGAAACGGCACCGAATGCCCAACGAGAACCTGTACGACATCCTTGCCCGCCGCTTTCCAACGGGCGACGCTTTGGCGTTCGATCAACCCGCCGCATCCGATGCGCCGTCGTTCCAGATGACCTATGGCGAGCTGGTTGCGCTGACGAATCAGTATGCCAACGCGCTGCGCAAAGTGGGCGTGCAGCCGGGCGACCGGGTGTCGGTCCAGGTCGAAAAATCGGTAGCGAACGTCGCGCTGCTCCTCGCTACGCTGAAGATCGGCGCGATCGCGAACCCGCTGAACACCGCTTACACGCTGTCGGAGATGGCCTATTTCATGGCGGATGCGGAGCCAAGCCTGGTCGTCGTGCCGCCTGACAGGCATGAGCCGGTCCGGCAGTTGGCCGAGGAATATGGCGTCAAGGCCGTGGAGACGCTGGACAGCGCCGGGCAGGGCTCGCTGGCGGACATGGCCGATGCGGAGCCGGCGGACGCGCCGGGCGAACCACGCAGCGCCGGCGACACCGCCTGCATCATCTACACCTCGGGCACGACGGGCAAGCCCAAGGGCGCGATGATCACCCACGGCAATATCGCCACCAACATTCACGCGCTGTGGGAGGTCTGGCGCTTTCAGCCTGGCGATGTGCTGCTGCACATTCTGCCGATCTACCATGTCCACGGGCTGTTCGTGGCGATGGGCACCGCGCTTTATAACGGCTCGCCGATGATCTGGCTGCCGAAGCCGGATTTCGACCAGATCATCGCGGCGCTGCCACGCGCCACCGTGATGATGGGTGTGCCCACACATTACACGCGCTTGCTGGAGCGCCCGGAACTGGACCGCGAACTGACCGCGCATATGCGTCTGTTCACCTCCGGATCCGCGCCGCTGCTCGCCGCCACCCACGAAGCCTTCGAGCAGCGCACCGGCCACAAAATTCTCGAACGCTACGGCATGACCGAAGCCGGCATGATCGCGTCCAACCCCTACGAAGGCGCGCGCATCCCCGGTACGGTCGGCTATCCGCTGCCCGGCGTGAGCGTGCGCATCACCGGCAAGAACGGCCATGTGCTCCCGGCTGGCGAGATCGGCATGGTCGAGGTCAAAGGTCCGAACGTCTTCAAGGGCTATTGGCGCCGCCCGGAAAAGACAGCCGAAGAGTTGCGCGCGGACGGCTACCTGATCACAGGCGATCAGGGCGTACTCTCGGAGGATGGCCGCCTGGCGATCGTCGGGCGCGAGAAGGACATGATCATCAGTGGCGGCCTGAACATTTACCCTAAGGAGGTCGAGAGCGAACTGGACGCGCTGGAGGGCGTCGGCGAATCAGCCGTGATCGGTGTGCCGCATCCTGATTTCGGCGAGGGCGTGGTGGCGGTGGCGACGCAGGACGGCGGCGCGCGGCCAAGCGAGGCCGAGATTATCGGCGCGCTCGCCGCGCGGCTGGCGAAATACAAGGTGCCGAAGCGCGTTATCTTCGTGGACGCCCTGCCCCGCAACACGATGGGCAAGGTGCAGAAGAATACCTTGCGCGTCGCGTATGCGGACCTGTTTTCGAATGAATAGGACGCGGCGTCCGGATCAGCGTGGCGCGAGCACCATGATCATTTGCCGGCCCTCGAGCTTCGGCTCAAGCTCGACCTTCGCGTAATCCTCGGTATCGTCGCGCACCTTGTGCAGCAGGTTCATGCCGATCTGCTGATGCGCCATCTCGCGTCCGCGGAAACGCAGCGTGACCTTGACCTTGTCACCCGCCTCGAAGAAACGCCGGATTGCCCGCATTTTTACTTCGTAGTCGTGGTCGTCGATGTTCGGGCGCATCTTGATTTCCTTCACCTCGACGGTCTTGGTCTTTTTACGGGCTTCGGCGGCTTTCTTCTGGGCCTGGTATTTATATTTGCCGTAGTCCATGATCTTGCAGACTGGCGTTTCCGCCTGTCCGGAAACCTCCACAAGATCGAGACCCGCCTCTGCCGCGCGATCAAGCGCCTCCTGCAGATCGATGACACCGTGGTTCTGCCCCTCGTCATCAATCAGCTGCACCTGACGAGCCGTAATCGCGTCGTTAATTCGCGGTCCCTCTTCGCGCTGCGCGGGCCGCTTCATTGGTCGGCGTGCTATGGTTGGTGTCTCCTGTGTTGCTCAAAAGAAAACAAACGCGTTAACGCGCCCTCGCAAGCGAAAGGGCGGGTTTCTTCGCGAAGTGAGTCTAGTTATAGAACCAAGCCTGAGGCGAGACAAGATGAGAGCCGCGGGCGCAAAGCTTGCGCGGGAAAATGGTCTGGCGTTGTCAGCAAACAACAACAGTGCGCCGCGCATACGCAAAACGGGTGCATCATGAATGATCGTGTTCTGGCGCGCGTGCTCACCTTTGCCGGCGCGCTGCCCTTCATCGCGGCGGTCGTAGCGCTGCAGCTGGCGCCCCCAGTGGCGACCGCGCCGGTCTGGCAGGCGGTGCTGGGCTACGGCGCGGTCATCGCAAGCTTCGTCTCCGGTATTCACTGGGGCCTGTTCGTCTATCGGGACAAGGCGATGCCGCTCAACCTGTTCATCTCCAGCAATGTCTGCGCGCTGGCGGCCTGGGGGGCGCTGCTCGCGCCGACGCTCTGGCTCTCGCTGGCGATCCTGATCGCGGTTTTCGCCGCTCTGTTCGCGATTGATCATGCGCTCTGGCGCGCGGGCGCGCACGCGGCCTGGTTTTACCAGCTCCGCGCGGCCATCACGGCGATCGTCATCGCCGCGCTCGCCGTATTGCTGCCGATGATTTGAGGGGGCGCGGTTGAATATAGCAATCATCGGCGCAGGTCTGGCCGGCGCGGTGCTGGCCCGGCGGCTGCGGGTGGCAGGCCATGCTGTCACGATCTTCGAAAAGTCGCGCGGAGCGGGCGGGCGCATGGCCACGCGGCGCACGGATGAATTCGCCTTCGATCACGGCGCGCCCTGTTTCACGGCCGAAAGCACGGCGTTCCGCGAATTTCTCGCGCCGCATATCGAAAGCGGGCTGGTGGCGCGCTGGCCGGGGCGGTTCGTTCGGCTGTCGGGCAATGGCGAGGTCCGGCGAGATGACGGCGAACGCTTCGTGGCAGTCCCAGCCATGAACGCGCTGTGCAAGACGCTCGTCGCAGACATGCCGCTGCGAACGCAGGTTCAGATCGCGCCGGTCAGGACGCCGCTAACGCTTTCCGACAGCGAGGGCACCCCGCTCGGCCGGTTCGACTGGATTGTCAGCACCGCGCCAGGGCCGCAGACCGCCGCACTCTTCGCAGACCTAGCGGCGTTTGCGCTCACACCCCGCCACATGACCGCTGGTTTCACGACCATGCTCGGGTTTGCGCAGCCGCACGATCCGGGCTGGGACATGGCCGAGGTCGACGATCCGATGGTCGCCTCGATCATCTGCAACGCAGCGAAGCCAGGGCGCGATGGGGACCGCGGCGCCTTCGTGATCCATGCGCGCAGCGACTGGTCGGAGCCGCGCATCGACGAAGCTCCCGAGACCGTCCAGCCGCTTCTGCTGGATGCGTTCACGCGGATGACCGGGATAGACGCGGGCGCGGCAGCCTACGCGACAACGCATCGCTGGCGCTACGCGCACGCGAACGCCGGCGTGCCGGAGGGCTGCATTTTTGCGCCGGAGGTCGGCCTTGCCGCGTGCGGCGACTGGTGCATCGGCGGAGGGGTGGAAGCCGCGTTTCAGAGCGCGATCACGCTCGCGGATCGCCTAGCGGGTTGAGCGCGTGTAGGTGGCTGGCACGAAAATGGCCGGAGCGAGAAGTTCGCGCCGGCCATGATCGCTGGTCTACGCCTGCAAAAGCTTAGCGGGACTGCTCCATCGTTTTCCGCTTGAGCGCGGCCCGCGTTTCCGCCCTGCGCGCCATCCGGTGACGCACAAGCTCGGCAGCGCTAAGCAGAATGATTGCGACAAAAGTTGTCGCCGCAAGCGGAGGCAGAGCAAATTCAAACCACATGATTTCTCCTGAGCGCGGTTAAGTAGTATGTCGTCTACGCGCTCAGGTTGTCTACAGATCTTTTAGATGAGTAATTTTAGTTAATCGCTGCGACGACTTGTCATAGGCATCTCAATACGGAACAAATCTTCCAGCCCTTCGCGCGTGGCCGCGCAGACGCCGCGCTCGGTGATGAGCCCGGAGACGAGCCGCGCGGGCGTCACGTCGAAGGCGGGGTTCGCAGCCGGGCTGCCGGGCGCGGTGATATCGACCGTCAACACCTCGCCCTCAGCCGTGCGCCCATTCATGCGGGTTACCTCCTCCGCGCCGCGCTCCTCGATCGGGATGTCCGCGCCGCCTTCCAGCGTCCAGTCGATCGTGCTGCCCGGCAGCGCGACGTAAAACGGCACGCCGTTGTCATGCGCGGCCAGCGCCTTGAGATATGTGCCGATCTTGTTCGCCACATCGCCGTTCGCGGTCGTGCGGTCGGTGCCGGTGATGCACATGTCGACTTGCCCGGTCTGCATCAGGTGCCCGCCGGCGTTGTCCGCGATGATGGTGTGCGGAACGCCGTGTGCGCCAAGCTCGAAGGCGGTGAGCGCCGCGCCCTGGTTGCGCGGGCGGGTCTCGTCCACCCAGACATGGACCGGCAGGCCAGCATCATGCGCCATATAGATCGGCGCGAGCGCGGTACCCCAGTCCACGCAGGCGAGCCAGCCGGCGTTGCAGTGGGTGAGGATGTTGACGGTTTCGCCCGGCTTGCGCTCGGCGGCCTCACGGATCAGCGGCAGCCCATTCTCGCCGATCTTGCGGCAAGTCGCGACGTCCTGGTCGCACAGCGCAGCGGCGCGGGCATAGGCGGCTGCGACCCGGTTCTCGCGCGGCTGGTTGCGCACCGCGGCCAGCATCTCGTCGAGCGCCCAGCGCAGGTTCACCGCCGTCGGGCGCGTGGCCATCAGCGTCTCGCAGGCCGCCTCCAGCGCTTCGTCCGAGGCATCCTCGCGCAGCGCCAGACACACGCCATAAGCCGCCGTCGCGCCGATCAGCGGCGCGCCGCGCACCTGCATCGTGCGGATCGCGTGGGCGGCGTCCGCCAGCGTGGTCAGCCGCGCGGTTTCAAAGCTGAACGGCAGCTTGGTCTGGTCGATGATCTCCACCGACCAGCCGTCCTCGGCCACCCAGATCGTGCGGTAATGCCGCCCGTCGATCTTCACCCTAGTCGCCCTCGAATTCCATCAGCGTGTGGCATTTGACGCCTTGTTCGCCCAGCCGCCGGCAACCGCCCAGATCCGGCAGGTCGATGATGAACGCCGCGCCCGCGACCACGCCCCCGGCCTTTTCGATCAGCCTCACCGCTGCCGCCGCCGTCCCGCCCGTGGCGATCAGGTCGTCGACCAGCAGAATCTTCTCGCCCGGGCGAATCGCGTCCTCGTGCAGCTCGACCGTGTCCACCCCGTATTCAAGCTCATACTCCTCTCCGATCGCCTTGGCTGGCAGCTTGCCCTTCTTGCGGATCGGGATGAAGCCCGTGCCGAGGCGGTCGGCCACCGCGCCGCCAAGGATGAACCCGCGCGCCTCGATCCCAGCGACCGCCTCAATGCCCGCATCAGCGAACGGCGCGGCCAAGCGTTCCACGCTCGCCTTGAAGCCCTGCGCGTTCTGAAACAGCGTCGTGATGTCCCGGAACATGATGCCCGGCTTCGGGAAGTCAGGGATCGTGCGCACCAGCGCCTTGAGGTCGTCATTCGCTTGGTGGGTGGTCATGGGCGTCTCCGATTGGGCGGTCAGGAGGCGTTGAGAACGCGCCCGGCCACGGCGTCGAGCTTTGCCAGGAGCGCAGGGTCGCGCGCTTCGGGCGCGGTTATAATGGCGTGTTCGAGCGCGCGGTCGGAGCCGAGTGGACAGGCCGGGTGTTCAGCGGGGAAGTCGCGCGCCAGCCGGGCGATCAGCCGCGCGGCCTTGCTGGCGTTGTCCTTCACGACGCGCAGGATGTCGGTGATGTCCACGTCGCGGTGGTCGTCGTGCCAGCAGTCGTAATCCGTGACCATCGCGACGGTCGCGTAGCAGATCTC
>CAZYUT010000073.1:0-10289 GCA_964650735.1 uncultured Hyphomicrobiaceae bacterium | reverse complement strand
AGCATGCACATCTCCGCGTCCGCCGCGACGTTGTCCGTCCCGACCGTATCGGCGTCGAACTGCATGAACTGGCGGAAGCGCCCCGGCCCCGGCTTCTCGTTGCGCCACACCGGCCCGGCCTGATAGCGGCGGAATGGTTTAGGCAGCGCGTCGTAATTCTGCGCCACATAGCGCGCCAGCGGCGCAGTCAGATCATAGCGCAAGGAAAGCCACTGCTCATCCTCGTCCTGAAACGAAAACACGCCCTCGTTCGGCCGGTCCTGATCGGGCAGAAACTTTCCCAGTGCCTCGGTGTATTCAAATGCGGGCGTGTCGAGCGGCTCGAAGCCGTAGCGCTCATAGACGGCGCGGATTTTCTCCGTCATCTCCGCCACCGCACGCAGCTCCTGCGCCTCGACATCCCGCATACCCTTGGGGAGGCGGGCTTTGGGGCGCGGCGCCTTCTTTTGCTTCTTGCTCATCAATGAAATCGGGGTATGGCTTCGGTTGCGCTCGTTCTAGCCCATCAGTGCCCTAACGGCAACACGCTCAGGCGCGGGAAACAAAAAGCGCCGTGGAAGGCGGCAGCCTTCCCGGCGCTCGGTCTGCGTTTTCCTGCCTCAGCGCGGCGTTACGCGATCAGTAACAAGCGCGCTATGCCGCTGGGCTCAGGCTCATTCTCAGGCGCTCCATCTGGTCCTTGATGCGCAGCTTCTCACGCTTCAGCGCGGCGATCTTCATGTCGTCGTGAGATGCGTGCGCCAGCTCGGCTGTGATCTGTTTTTCAAGCTCGCGATGTTTGCTCGCCAGACCTTCCAGATGCGCTTCAAGAGCCATACCAGCCTCCATGGTTGAGTTGCGAAAAATTTCGCGAAACAGCCGAAGTATGACAGATGAATGACAAGGAGTCCAACGCGCGCGCGTCCTGTGACGTGAAAATGCAACTTCCGGTTGCCGAAAGGTTGAAGCTTAACGGACGGCCGGGGCGCTCCTGGCAAGGAGGGAGACAGCGGGGGGAACCGCTGCCTCCCCGGACCTATCGAGAGGGATGCTCGATAGACCCCGACGAATAAGGCGCTTCGGCATTTTCCGTCAACCGTGACAGCCGCTGCGCGCCGGCCCGGCTGGCTTGCCTTCGCAACCGCGAAAGGCAATACTTGGAGCCTTCCCGCGGCAGCGAAAACGAGAGCGCAAATGCACGGCAGCGACGAACAGCCCGACTTGCGGCAGCGTCTGAGCGAACTCCAGCGCGAGCATCGCCAGCTGGACGCGCGCATCGTCGAGATGGAGAATGCTGCCGCCGTGAACCAGATCGAAATCACCCGTATGAAGAAGCGCAAGCTCTGGCTGAAGGATGAGATCGCGCGGATCGAGGACCAGATTTTTCCCGATATCATTGCGTAAGCGCGTACACGCGGCCTGTGGAAACTTTCGCGCTGCCTTGCACACCGCGCCGCCCGGCCGATATCTTCGAGCTTTCATTCTGGCCGAAGCGACCCGCAGGCAGGGCAATAACGAGACGAAGCCGTGAATCAACCCCTCGTTGGCATCATCATGGGCAGCCAGTCCGATTGGGCCACCATGCGCGCGGCCGCCAATCTGCTGGACCAGTTTGGCGTGCCCTACGAGACGCGCATCGTCTCCGCGCACCGCACGCCGGCGCGACTTTACGACTATGCGCAGTCCGCGCGCGACCGCGGCCTCAAGGTCATCATCGCAGGCGCGGGCGGGGCGGCCCACCTGCCTGGCATGGCTGCGGCAATGACGCCTCTGCCCGTCCTCGGCGTGCCGGTCAGGAGCGCGGCCCTGTCGGGGCAGGACAGTCTGTTGTCCATCGTGCAGATGCCTGCTGGCGTTGCGGTCGGCACGCTGGCCATCGGCGAGCCAGGCGCGGCCAACGCCGGCTTGCTGGCTGTGCAAATCCTCGCATTGAACGACGCCGCGCTGGCGGCCAAGCTCGACGAGTGGCGCGCGCAACGCAGCGCCGATGTCGCGCAGACACCCACGGACGATGACTGAACCCCTTCAACCCGGCAGCGTGATCGGCATTCTTGGCGGCGGCCAGCTTGGCAAGATGCTGGCGCAGGCGGCGGCGAAACTCGGCTTGCGCGCGCATGTGTTCGCGCCCGATGATGACGCGCCTGCCGCACAGGTCGCCGCGCATTACGTCAAGGCGGCTTATGAAGATGCCGAGGCGCTGACGGCCTTCGCCCGCGGGGTTGACGTTCTGACCTATGAATTCGAGAGCATCCCGGCCGACAGTCTGAAGATCGCAGAGGAGATCGCGCCGCTGCGCCCGAATCGCCGCTCGCTCGCCATCACGCAGGACCGGCTGCATGAGCGCGATCTGCTCACCGCCATTGCTGCGCCGGTGGCCGAGTGGACCCGCGTGGATAGCGAAACGCAGATCGAGGCTGCATTCGATGCGCTCGGCGGGCCATCCGCGCGCCAGGGTCTGTTCCTGAAGACCCGCCGCCAGGGCTACGACGGCAAAGGCCAGTTCCGCATTCATGGCCGCGCCGACCTGCCTGAGGCGCGCCGCTGGCTCGGGGAACGTCCAGCGATCCTTGAGCAGGGCGTTGCTTTCGACTTCGAGTTCTCGATGATCGCCGCGCGCGGCTTTGACGGCCCTTGCGCATTCTACGATCCGCCGCGCAACCAGCACATCCAGGGGCGGCTGGCGGTAAGCCGTGTGCCGGCCGGCCTGAGCGACGCCGAGTTCAAGGCCGCGCGCCAGATCGCCGAGGCGATCTTGCGGGAACTGGACTACCACGGCGTGCTGGCCGTCGAGTTCTTCGCGGATCGGGCCGCCAGCCGTATCCTCGTCAACGAGGTCGCGCCGCGCGTGCACAACACCGGCCACTGGACCATCGAGGCCTGCGCCATCAGCCAGTTCGAGAACCATATCCGCGCGATCGCCGGGTGGCCGCTCGGCTCGACCGTACGGCACAGCGACGCCGAGATGGTCAACATCATCGGCCCGGATATCGAGGAATGGGCCGCGCTGATCGGCTACAACCCGGACCGCTCGCTGCACATCTACGGCAAGTCGCAGGCCGCGCCGGGACGCAAAATGGGTCACTATGTCGATCTTTTGCCGCGCTCACACGGCGGTTAAGGCCGGATTTTCCGGCGCGCGAGGCGCTTGCAGATAGACGTGCGGCAAACCGCTTGCTATATATAAGCCAGCGTGCCGGCCATCGTCGGCGCGACGTTTTATTGTTCTCTGCTGAATGAAAGGAGGCCACGTGCAAGTACAAGTTCGTGACAACAATGTCGACCAGGCGCTCCGTGCGCTCAAGAAGAAGATGCAGCGCGAAGGCATCTTCCGCGAAATGAAGCTGCGCAACGCCTACGAAAAGCCCTCGGTGCGCCGCGCACGCGAAAAGGCCGAGGCCGTCCGCCGCGCCCGCAAGCTGGCGCGCAAGCGCGCACAGCGCGAAGGCCTGCTGCCGTCCAAGCGCAAGAGCCGCTAACCGCCTGCCCAGCGCCCCGCCGTCATCGGGGCCGGAGGCTGCCGGCGTGAGATTTCCACTGTGCCGGTCGCGCGCGGGCAGGGAACGTAATTCAGCCTGATTCTCGCAATAACTGGAATTTTAGCGGTTAAGGGGCTGTCATGCCCCGAAGGATCATTGGCAAGGCAAGGCATTTCGCCACATGCATGCGGCCGAGGGCAGAAAGACACCGGGCATCGCCGGCGTACTCGCGGCAGCCCTCGTACTGGCGGGCTGTCAAGCCAGCACCGTCACGTCGCAGCTTTCTTCCGCGGACCACCAGGCCCTTCAGGAACAGAGGCGCAACATCGCCTCGCTGACGCAGGTCGTTCAGGAAAATCCGCAGGATCCCGAGGCGCTGAACATCCGCGGCACCGCCTTCGGCCAGGTCGGCGAACACGACAAGGCGATTGCCGACTTCACGGCCGCGATCCGGCTGGAGCCGCGCTTCTATCAGGCGTACGCGAACCGCGCACTGGTCTATGCCAAGACAGGCAAGCTGCGCGAGGCGCTGGCTGACTACGACCGCGCCATCGAACTCGCGCCCGACTATGCCATCGCCTACAGCGGGCGCGCCCAGGTGTTCCGCAAGGCGCAGAAGTATGAAGCGGCACTTGCTGACTACAGCCGCGCGCTCGATCTGGCGGGCGGCGATGCCGCGATGTATTTCAATCGCGGGCTGGTCTATCAGCAGCTCGCCCAACATCAGAACGCGATCGAGGATTTCGATCTGGCCATCAGCTATCGCCCCGATGAGATTGAGCCGCACTACGCCCGCGGCGTCAGCCATCTGGCGCTGTCGAATTACGCCGACGCCTACCAGGATCTCTATAAGGCTGCCGTTGCCCAGAAAGATTCCGTGAAGGCGTGGACGCTTGCCGGCCGGGCTGCCGAAGGTGCGGGCGACAATAAGCGCGCGGCTTCTGCTTATCGCCGGGCGCTCAGTATCCGCTCCGATTACAAGCCCGCATATGATGGGCTGCAGCGGGTCCGCTCGGAAGAGGCGTGACCATAAGCGCTGCCTCCATCAACTTGACTTCGTTGCCGATCTGCTCGAGGTGCGCGCCTTCGTTTTGGACGAAGCGTTGCCGCGGGTCTTCGTCTTGGCGGATACTGCCGAGGGCTTCGCCGCAGGCTTGCGCGCGGCGCGTTCCGGCGCAGCCGCTTTGCTTTCTCCGGGCTGAATCCGCTGCTCGCCATTGGCGGTGATGATGACATGGCGGTGCGGATAGGGGATCGTGATCCGGGCGTCGTCAAGGGCATATTTGATCGCCCGGGTCATGTCGAAGCGCAGCGGCCAATAGTCTTCATTCCGAGTCCAAGCGCGAATCTGCAGATCCACAGCGCTCTCGCCATAGCTTGCCACCAGCACGACGGGCGGATCGGGCTCGCTCAGCACACGCGCGTCTGCTTCGACCATCCGCCTGAGAACGTCCCGCGCCTGGTCGATGTCATCGTCATAGGAAATGCCCGCTGTGAGGACCAGGCGGCGATGCGGGTTGCGCGTGTGGTTGACGATCGTATCGGCCCAGATCTTCGAGTTCGGCACGGCGATGAACAGACCCTCAAAGTCGCGCAGCTTGGTCATGAACAGGCCGATCTCCTCCGCGGTGCCGCTGTGGCCGGCTGCCTCGATCCAGTCGCCAACCTGAAATGGACGCAAAATCAGCAACATCAGACCGGCGGCCACGTTTTGTAGCGTGCCCTGCAGCGCAAGGCCGATCGCGAGGCCAGCTGCGCCAATGACGGCGATGAGGCTTGCGGTCTGCACGCCGAACTGCGCTAGCACCAGAACCAGCGTGAAGCCGAGGATCGAATAGCGCGCGACCTGCGCCAGAACAGGGATGAGTGTGGCGTCGAACTGCTCGGCCTGTTGCAGGCGGTTGCGCACGGTCCGGTAGGCCCAACCGGCGATGATATAGCCGGAGATTAGGATGACAATCGCCGAGACCAGGCTGATCCCGAACGCCGTCGCCTGCTCGATCAGTTCTCTTGCGAACGCAGATAGACGTTCGCCGTCAGTCAAGGTTTCCACAGCGCGCCTCGATTAGCGAAAAGAGCGGCGGGCGATCGGCGTGGATGGGCGTCTCAGAGTGATTTGGCGATCTCTTCGGTCATCTTCTTGGCGTCGCCAAGCACCATCAGCGTATTGTCCCGGTAGAAGAGCGGGTTGTCGATCCCGGCATAGCCCGAGGCGAGTGAGCGCTTGTTGAAGATGACCGTGTTCGCCTTCCAGACCTGCAATACCGGCATCCCATAAATCGGCGATGACGGATCGTCTTCCGCGGCCGGGTTTGTCACGTCGTTTGCGCCGATGACATAGACCACATCGGCCTGGGAGAACTCATTGTTGATGTCTTCCAGTTCGAACACTTCGTCATAAGGCACCTGCGCTTCGGCCAGCAGCACATTCATATGCCCTGGCATGCGCCCAGCGACCGGGTGGATCGCGTAGGCCACGTCCACGCCTTCTTCCTTGAGGGAATCCGCCAGTTCGCGCAGCGCGTGCTGCGCCTGGGCAACAGCCATGCCGTAGCCAGGTACGATGATGACCTTCGAAGCGTTCTTCATCAGGAAGGCCGCGTCCTCGGCCGAGCCGCGCTTCACCGTACGCTCGATACCGTCATCGGCCGCGGCCGCCTGTTCGCCGCCAAAACCGCCCAGGATCACCGAGATGAAGGAGCGGTTCATGCCCTTGCACATGATGTAGGACAAGATCGCGCCTGACGAGCCGACCAGCGCACCGGTCACGATGAGCGCCACGTTGCTGATCGTGAAGCCGATGCCCGCCGCTGCCCAGCCCGAATAGGAGTTCAGCATCGATACGACAACCGGCATATCCGCGCCGCCGATCGGGATAATCAGCAGCACGCCGATGGCGAAGGCCAGAAGCGTCAGCGCCCAGAACGCTGCGTGCGACTCGGATACCGAAAATGCGAGGATCAACAAGATGATGATCGCGCCGATCGCGATGTTGATGAGGTGCCGGCCCGGCAGCAGGATCGGCGCGCCGGACATCCTGCCGTCCAGTTTCAGGAAGGCGATGACCGAACCGGTGAAGGTGATTGCCCCGATGGCCGCCCCGATCGACATCTCGATCAGCGAGACCGTAAAGATTTCGCCCGGTGCGCCAATTCCGAACGCCTCTGGCGCGTTCAGTGCGGCTGCCGCAACGAACACCGCTGCAAGGCCGACCAGGCTGTGGAAAGCCGCGACCAGCTGGGGCATTGCCGTCATCGGGATGCGACTGGCGATGTAGGCGCCGATACCGCCGCCAATGCCAATGCCGAGAATGATCAGCAGGAATTTCGCGGCGCTGGGCACCGCGACGGCAAGCGTGGTTACCACGGCAATGGCCATCCCGGCCATGCCCATGTAGTTGCCGCGACGCGACGTCTCCGGGTGCGAAAGCCCCCGCAGCGTCAGAATGAACAGAACGCCGGCAGCCAGATAGAGCAGCGCGACCAGTTCAGCAGGCATGAGCGTTCCCCCCGCGCCGCGTTATTGCTTCTCTTTTTTCTTGTACATGCCCAGCATGCGCTGGGTGACGAGAAAACCGCCGAAGATGTTGACCGCGGCCATCACCAGCGCAAGGAAGCCGAACACGCTTGCGATCCCCGCGCCTTCAGCCGCCGCATCGACACCGACCGACAGCAGCGCGCCGACGACGATGACGGACGACACCGCGTTTGTCACCGACATCAACGGTGTATGCAGAGCAGGCGTGACGCTCCAGACCACGTAGTAACCGACGAAGATCGCCAGCACGAAAATGGCGAACAGATAGATGAACGGGTCGATCCCCGCCGCGGCGCCGGCGGCCGCATGCGCTGGCGTCCCTGCGAGCGCGATCGGCCAGGCCGCGGCAAACGCCAGAAAGAGCCTCGGCAGCATCTGCTTCATTACTTGTCTCCCGTGAGCAGCGGGTGGATGACGTCGCCGTCGCGCGTCAGGGCCGTGCCCTTGATGAGTTCGTCGTCCCAATCGATCCGGATCGCCCCGGCTTGCGCGTCGATCATCAGTTCGGCGAAGGCGTAAAGGTTGCGCGCGTAGAGGCTGGAGGCGTCGCCCGGCACCTGCCCGGGAATGTTGAGTGGGCCCATGATGCGGATGCCGTGGTGGTCGATGTCCTCGCCAGGGCGCGTGAGTTCGCAATTGCCGCCACGCTCGGCCGCCATGTCGAGGATGATCGCGCCGGGCTTCATGGTCTCGACCATCTCAGCCGAGATCAGGCGCGGAGCGGGGCGGCCAGGGATTAGCGCCGTTGTGATGACGATATCCTGGGCCTTGATGTGCTCGGCGATCAACTCGTTCTGCTTGCGCTTGTACTCGTCAGACATTTCCTTGGCGTAGCCGCCGGCCGTCTCCGCCTCGCGGAACTCATCGTCCTCAACTGCTATGAATTTCGCGCCGAGCGACTTGACCTGCTCCTTTACCGCCGGACGCACGTCCGTAGCGCTGACAACGCCGCCGAGCCGGCGCGCGGTCGCGATCGCCTGCAGGCCCGCGACGCCAGCGCCCATGACGAACACCTTGGCTGGCGGCACGGTGCCGGCAGCCGTCATCATCATAGGCATCGCCCGGCCAAACCCGGCTGCCGCGTCAACCACGGCCTTGTAACCGGCCAGGTTCGATTGCGAGGACAGCACGTCCATGGCCTGCGCGCGCGTGACGCGCGGCATCAGTTCCATTGCGAAGGCCAGAACGCCCTGCTGCGCTAGCGCGTCGATCGTCTCGCGCGGCCCGTAAGGCTCCAGCATCGCCGCAAGCGCCGCGCCGGCTTTCATGGCGCTGACATGCGCGTCGCTTGGCGGGCGCACCTTGAGCACAAGATCAGCGCCCTCGATCGCCGCGTCTGCCGTCCCTGCAAGCTCCACGCCCGCAGCTTCATACTCGCGATCCGGGAAGTACGAGCTTTCGCCCGCGCCTTTCTCAATAACGACCTGGCAGCCGAGCTTGATATACTTTTTCGCCGTCTCGGGGCTCAGCGCCACCCGGGGCTCCGTCTCGTCTTCGGCCGGAACGGCGATCCTTATCATTGTGAGCTCCGATCATGCTGATGCGAAACGTGGCTGTGCGCACAGCGTATGCGCGCTCGACCGCACACGCCTTTGTCAAATCAGAAAAAGCGCCATGAGGACGAGAATGATCGCGACGATGGCCGTGCCCCACTGCGTCAAGGTGATGAAGAGTTTATAGGTCTGCTCGTGTTCCTGGTAATCCATGTTGTTTTTACCGTATTTTTCTGGATCCGGGTTGTCCATATCAGCCCCTCGCGACTGGCGAAACCAAAAATCGCCGCGACTATATCAGAGCCGCTCATCGGGGCAACCTTAACGCCTTGCATTTGAAAGGAGTTGCGGGGAGCGGGCGGCGTTGCGCCGCGCCCAACAGAGGAAGAGCCGCCCCGAAGGACGGCTCTCCCCGCACGCCTCGCGGGCGACAGCCGCGCCTGTTACGGCGCGAAGCGGCTTACATCATGCCGCCCATGCCGCCCATGCCCATGTCGCCGACGCCAGCGCCAGCCTTGTCGTCCTTCGGCGCTTCGGCCACGCCCGCTTCGGTGGTAATCATCAGACCAGCGACCGAGGCGGCATCCTGAAGCGCGGTGCGAACGACCTTGGCCGGGTCGATGACGCCGGCTTCAACGAGGTCCATGTACTCGTCGAGCTGGGCGTTGTAGCCCCAGGACGGATCGTTCTTCTCCAGCACCTTGCCAACCACGATCGAGCCTTCCACGCCAGCGTTTTCGGCGATCTGACGGATCGGCTCCTGAAGCGCGCGGCGGACGATCTTGATGCCAGCATCCTGGTCCGCGTTTTCGCCTTCGACGGTGATGGCATTCACCGCGCGCAGCAGGGCAACGCCGCCACCCGGCACAATGCCTTCCTCGACCGCGGCGCGGGTGGCGTTCAGGGCGTCGTCCACACGGTCCTTACGCTCCTTCACTTCCATTTCCGAAGCGCCGCCGACGCGGATGACGGCCACACCGCCGGCCAGCTTCGCCAGACGCTCCTGCAGCTTCTCCCGGTCATAGTCCGAGGTCGTGTCCTCGATCTGCGCCCGGATTTGCTGCACGCGGGCCTCGATATCGGCCTTCGCGCCAGCGCCGTCGACGATCGTCGTGTCGTCCTTGGTGATCGAGACACGCTTGGCCCGACCGAGCATATCCATGTTGACGTTCTCAAGCTTGATGCCGAGTTCCTCGGAGACGACCTGGCCGCCGGTCAGCACCGCGATATCCTGAAGCATGGCCTTGCGGCGATCGCCAAAGCCGGGCGCCTTCACCGCCGCGACCTTAAGGCCGCCGCGCAGCTTGTTGACCACGAGGGTAGCCAGCGCCTCGCCCTCGACATCCTCGGCGATGATCAGAAGCGGCTTGCCGGACTGCACGACCGACTCCAGCACCGGCAGCAGCGGCTGGAGGTTGTTCAGCTTCTTCTCGTGGATGAGGATGTACGGGTCATCGAGTTCGCAGACCATCTTCTCGGAATTCGTGATGAAGTAAGGCGAGAGATAACCGCGATCGAACTCCATGCCTTCGACGACTTCCAGTTCGGTCTCCAGGCTCTTGGCCTCTTCGACCGTAATGACGCCGTCGTTGCCGACCTTGTCCATCGCTTCGGCGATCATGTCGCCGATCTCTTTCTCGCCGTTTGCCGAGATCGTGCCGATCTGGGCCACTTCGGCACTGGACGACACATCGCGGGCATCGTTGCGGATCGACGCAATGACCTGCGCCACGGCCTTGTCCATGCCGCGCTTCAGGTCCATCTGGTTCATGCCGGCTGCCACACCCTTCAGGCCATCACGCAT
>CAZYUT010000072.1:0-10294 GCA_964650735.1 uncultured Hyphomicrobiaceae bacterium | reverse complement strand
GATCATGCCGGGCAAGGTCAACCCGACCCAGTGCGAGGCGATGACGATGGTCTGCACGCAGGTCATGGGGAACCATACCGCGGTGACATTCGCGGGCAGCCAGGGGCATTTCGAACTAAACGTGTTCAAGCCGGTCATGGCCTACAACACGCTGCAATCCATCCGCCTGCTCGCCGATGCCTGCGTGAGCCTGACGGACAAATGCATCGAGGGCATCGAGCCGGACCGTGCGCGCATTGGCGAACTGATGGCGCGCTCGCTGATGCTGGTGACCGCGCTGGCGCCCCATATCGGCTACGACAAGGCCACCGAGATTGCCAAGGCTGCGCACAAGAACGGCACCACGCTCAAGGAAGAAGCGGTGCGGCTCGGCCATGTGACCGAGGCCGAGTTCGACGACATCGTCCGGCCCGAGAAGATGATCGGCCCGTCATGACCGCGCTGCCCGCCAACGCGCGCCCGCGCAAGCATTCGCTGAACATCGCCGGGCACCGCACCTCGATCTCGCTGGAGGATGCGTTCTGGTCGGCGCTGCGCGACATCGCGCGGGAGGAGCAACGGCCGGTGGGCGACATTGTCGCCGAGATCGACGAGGCGCGCGGCGCGTCGGGCCTGTCGAGCGCCATCCGCGTCTATGTGTTGTCGCGCTACCGCGAGCGCGCCTGCGCCGATTAGGCTCAGGCCGCTGCGTTCGCCTTCCAGTTCAGCCGCGGCACCCTGATCGTGCTAGACCGCTGCGCCTCCCATAGATCGTACTGCATCTGCAGCGCCAGCCAATAGCGCGCGCCGTTTCCGAATGCCTGCCCCAGCCGCTGCGCCATGTCGACAGACACGTCGCTCCTCTCGTTGATGAGCCTCGATAGCGTCTGCCGTGTCACCCCGAGATGCGCGGCAAGTTCCGACACGGTCATGTCGAGCGCCGGCAATATGTCCTCGCGCAGATACTCACCCGGATGAGGCGGGCGGAACGCAAGCAGCTCGTTCTTGTCAGCCATGATAGTCCTCCAAGTCGACGTCAAATGGCCCTTCGTCATCCCATCGAACGTTATGCGATAATTTGCCGATACCTTCACCGCGTAGGTTCCAGCGCGGTTCCCTTTGAGTTCGTGAAAGTCATAGCCCGGCACATTAAGCTCGGTCGGATGCGCAGCGGCATTCAGCCCATACAGCACACGCTTCACACGAGGCAGCCATCGTGAGTCGATCTTGCTGGCGTCGCCGCGCGTGGCAAGCCGTTTAAGCCCCTTGTGCTTGATTACGCTCCCGGTCAACATCAAGGTGTAACGTGACACGTTGCGCGATACGCGTCAAGCGTCGCGCGTCACCTGACGCTCCGGTGTAAGTCAGTGCGTGCGGCGGATGATAAAGTCCGCCGTGGCCGCCAGGATCTCGCCGCGCGCGCCAAACGGCTCAAGCGTGCGCACCGCCTCCCGCTCCAGCTCGCGCAGCCGCGCCTTCGCCGCCTCCAGCCCCAGCAGCGTCACGAGCGTCGCCTTACCGGCAGCCTCGTCCTTGGCCGTCGCCTTGCCGAGCGTGGCGGCGTCGCCCTCGGCGTCGAGCAGATCGTCGGCAAGCTGGAACGCCCGCCCGATCGTCGCGCCGTAGCTGCTGAGCGCGGCCATGTCGCCTGCGTCCGCACCGCCGATGATCCCCCCGGCCTCGCAAGCGAATTTCAGAAGCGCGCCGGTCTTCATGCCCTGCAGCCGCGCGATGTCGTCGGCGTCAAGCTCTTGCCCCGGCGCCATCAGATCGAGCATCTGCCCGCCCGCCATGCCGCGCCAACCCGCCGCCTGGGCCAATCCAGCAGTGAGCCGTGCCCGCGCCGCCGGGTCGGGATGCGTGCTCTCGCGCGCCATGATCTCGAAGGCCAGCGTCAGCAGCGCGTCGCCAGCCAGGATCGCGGTCGCGTCGTCGAACGCCTTGTGCACCGTCGGCCGGCCTCGCCGCAGGTCATCATCGTCCATCGCCGGCAGGTCGTCGTGGATCAGCGAGTAGCAGTGCACGCATTCGAGCGCTGCTGCCGCGTCAAGCGCCGCCTCGGGCTCCGCGCCAAAGATTGCCGCGCTTTCGATCATGAGATGCGGGCGCAACCGCTTGCCGCCGCCAAGCGTGCCGTAACGCATCGCCTCAGCCAGCCGCTCCGGCGGCGCAAAATCACCTTCACCTTCGCCGCTCAGCATATCCTGAAGGCGTTCTTCAACACGTCTTGCATTCGCCTCCAGACGCTCTTTAAACATCGGTCGTTGCTCTACATTTACGGATTGGCGGCGTTGAGCGCCCCACTATCCCGTTTTGTTTTGCAAATTTCGGGGATGGCGACAAGCAATCCGCGGGCTCCCGCAGTGCGCGCCGGGAAGCGCGAAACGCTGGTCAACCCGGCTCATACCCGTTATACACCAACACAACATTTTGGCGCGGGGTCTCTCGCACACAGGATTTTCAGGAGAACGAAAATGGCAGTCCCGAAACGAAAAGTTTCGCGCATGAAGCGCGGCAACCGGCGTTCGCACGACTCTTTGCAGCAGCCGACCTATGTCGAGGACAAGGATACCGGCGAGCTGCGCCGGCCGCATCATATCGACCTCAAGACCGGCATGTATCGCGGGCGGCAGGTGCTTGAGCCTAAGGAAGAGTATTGATCCAAGCCCGCGCGATGAACGGAGATCACCATGCTGGCGGCAGTGCCGTGGATTGCCGTTTCCCTGATCGTCTATGATATCGCCGTGTTCGGCTTTGCGGCTCCCGGTGTGGCGGGCGCGCAGGCGACAATGCAGAGCGAAATTTTGACGATTCCGCTGATGTCCGGCGCGCGCTGGTCGCTTGGCGTGGGCGATTCGATCGTCTTGCTGACGCTGGTGTTCTTGTTCGTCGAACTGATGAAGGCGGCGCGGCGGCGCGGCATTTCGCTAATGGATCAGGCGCTTTCGACGATCATCCTCATCATCTGCGTGATTCAGTTTCTGATGGTCGAGAAAGCTGCGACGTCAGTGTTCCTCGTAATTACGTTGGCGGCCTTAATCGACGTCATCGCCGGTTTCTTCATCGCGCTGCGCCCCTCGCGCAGGACAGCGCCGCCACGAGCGCGCGCGTCGCAAGAGGCGACTTCATGGCCGTCCGACGCTGCCTCGCAAGGTTCTCAACTTGGTCAGGGCTCCCACGGTTAACCAGATCGCCGAGCGGACGCAGGACAATCCCGGGCCATCCGGGGCGCTTGAGGCGCCGTCCGTCAAGATCGGTCTGAGCGCCGCCATCATCTGTGTTCATGAGGGCGAACCGCAAATCCTGGTTGTCCGCAACAAGGACGACCTGGACGCACTGCCCTCCGGCCCGTTCAACCCACTCGCCCACCGCACGCTGGAGATTGGACTGCGGTCCTGGGTGGCTGAGCAGACCGGCCTGCAGCTCGGCTATGTCGAACAACTCTACACCTTCGGCGATCGCGGCCGGCACGCGCGCTACGGCGACACTGGCCCGCATGTCATGTCGATTGGCTACTTGGCGCTAACCCGTGCACAGACGCTCACATTCGCGGGCGGCGCGGTCTGGCGGCCCTGGTACGACTATTTCCCCTGGGAGGACCGGCGGGGCGAAACGCCTGCAATCGTGAATGCGCTGACGCCGCTCCTGAAGCACTGGGCAAGCCGCCCGCCGACCCCGGGCGCGCCGGCGCGCCCGTTGCGCCGATGCGACCGGCTGAACATCTGCTTCGGGCTTGGTGATGGCGGCTGGGACGAGGAAAAGGCGCTGGAGCGGTACGAACTGCTTTATGAGGCCGGGTTGGTCGCCGAGGCCCTGCACGACGGGCGCGAGGCCGCGCGCGGCTGGGACAATCCCGTGCGCCCTGGCTGCCCGATGCGCTATGACCACCGTCGCATCCTCGCGACTGCGATGAGCCGCCTGCGAGCGAAGATCAAGTACCGCCCGGTGATCTTCGAGTTGCTGCCGGAGCGGTTCACGCTTTCGACCTTTCAGTGCACCGTCGAGGCGATCCTGGGCAGCCGCCTCCACAAGCAGAACTTCCGCCGTCTGGTCGCCAATGCCGGGCTGGTGGAGCCGGCCGGCGGCGTCGAACCGGCGACCGGCGGCCGCCCCGCGCAGCTTTACCGCTTTCGCCGCGAGGTTCTGCTGGAGCGCCCCGCGCCGGGGGTTCGCGTCAATCCGGCGCGCGGCGGGAACTGAGCCTGCCCTGGTCGCGTTCCGTCAACGATTGTTCGGCATCTTCTCTCGCGCCCAATCTCTTGGGTCATGGATACCGAACGCGCCCACACCGCAAGCCAACGAACGGAGAGTGTCATGAAAGGCGAAGACGTCGTCATCGAGCACCTGCAGAAGGCCCTGACGATGGAGTTCACCGCGGCCCATCAATACTTGCTGCATTCGCACATCCTGAAGGATTGGGGCCTGGAAGGGCTCGCTGACAAGATGACCGAGGAAATGCAGGAGGAGCAGGGTCATGCCAACATGCTAATCGAGCGGATGCTGTTCCTTGAGGGCGATCCGGACATGACCTCGATGAACAAGGTCAACCGGGCGCAGACGCTGCGCGACATGTTCGAGGCCGACCTGCGCGACGAGCATGAGGCGCGCCGGTTCTACACCCAGGCAGCTCAGGCATGCCAGGAGGCAGGCGACCTGGTCAGCCGTGATCTGTTCACCGATCTGGTCCACGACGAGGAAGGTCATATCGAGTGGCTGGAGACGCAGCTTGGTCTGCTCGACCGGCTCGGCGAGCAGGGATACATGCAACTGCAGGTCCGCAGGTCTGAGGCGGACGACGAAGACGACGACGACTGAGGCGTCATGATGCAAAACGGCCTGCCGGAGAGACCCGGCGGGCCGCATTTCTTACCGGCCGGCGTTTCTCAAATCTCTCCTATCTCCCTTGACAACCACGCAAATGCAGCATGAATCCGCCAGCGCGTATGCTCTTCTCATGACCCCGGCAGGAACGATCCGTGGCGATCTTTATCGACATTCTGACGGGCATTACCCTGCCCGTGCTCGTGCTCGTGGCGCTGGGCTGGTTTGCCCAGCGGCGGCTCGTCTTCGATCTCGACACGCTGTCACGGATGATGGTGAATGTCATCCTGCCCGCCGCACTGGTTCACTTCCTCACCTCGGCCGAAATCCCGCTGATCGAGATCTGGCCGACAGCCTGGTTCGTGGTGCTTCAGTTCGCGGCGCATTATCTGCTTGGCTATGGGCTGGCGCTGGTGCTCGGCCAAAGCGCGGATACGCGGCACCTGTTCGGCTGGCTGATCGCCTTCCCCAATAGCGGAAATTATGGCCTGCCGCTGATCGCGCTGACCTTTCCGTCTGACTTCCTGCTGCACCAGACCATCGCCGTGAGCACGCACATGGTGCTGGTCTCGACAGTGGGCATCTGGCTGATGGCGCGTGGGCGGCCGGACGGGCCGAGCGTGACCAAGCTGCTGTTCGGCTCGCCCGTTCTGCCCGCCGTGGCGGCCGGGCTCTTGATCAAGGGCTTCGAGGTCAGTTTGCCAGTTGCGATCGCAACGCCACTGGAACTTATGGGCGATGCGTTTACACCGCTGGCGCTGTTCTTGCTGGGCGCCCAGCTAACGACCGTGACGGCGGAGACAGCGCGCGGCCCATTGGCGAGTACGGCGGCCATCAAGCTGCTCGCCGCGCCTGCGGTGACATGGGCGCTGGCGGTAGCGACGGGCTTTCCTGATGCGATGGTCGCGTTCTTCGTCGTCGGAACGGCAACGCCGACTGGCATCATGCTGGCGATCTTCGCGGCACAGTACCGCGCGCAGCCGCAGTTCGTTTCCGCGATCGTCTTCTTTACCACTGTCCTCAGTGCGCTGACGGTCACGGGCTGGATTTTTGCCATGCGCCTCGCCGGGCTCATGCCGTGAAGCGCATTCCGAAAAGTGGGCACCGGTTTGCGGATCAAATGCGCGTCCATATCGGGCGGCTGGCCATCGCGCCCGCGCCCGTGTCATAACCCCGCAATCCAATGCACTCAGAGGAAGCCACATGATCGACCTTTACACTTGGGCGACGCCGAACGGGCGCAAGGTCTCCATCGCGCTGGAAGAAATGGGGCTGGACTACAACGTCATTCCGATCAACATCGGACAGGACGAGCAATTCTCGCCGGAGTTCCTGGCGCTCAGCCCGAACAACAAGATCCCGGCGATCCGCGATCACGACACCGGGCTGACGCTGATGGAATCCGGCGCGATCCTGATGTATCTGGCGGAGAAGACCGGGCAGTTCTGGCCGCAGGATTTCGAGGGCAAGTGGCGCACGGTCGAATGGCTGATGTGGCAGATGGGCGGGCCGGGCCCGTTCCTGGGGCAGGTTCATCACTTCGTCAAGTTCAACCCGGGCGTGAGCGCGTATGCCGAGCAGCGCTATCTCACGGAAGGAAAGCGGCTTTACGGCGTGCTCGACCGGCGGCTTGCGGATCGAGAATTCGTTGCCGATGTCTACACGATCGCGGATATGGCGATCTTCCCGTGGATCGCGCGCTTCGATTATCAGACCATCGCCCTGAACGATTATCCGAACGTCAAGCGGTGGTATCTCGCGATCGCCGAACGGCCGGCGGTGACGCGCGGTTATGCCGTGCCGAATCCGGACCAGCAGATCCCGATGCCCTGACCAGAAGGATTGAACATGGCCAACAATGACCGTATGAGCGGCGTCTTTGCGCCGATGCTGACGCCCGTCAAGGATGACGGGGCGATCGACGAGGACAGGTTCTACGAGCACGCGCACTGGCTGCTCTCAAAAGGCTGCGACGCGCTTGCGCCCTTCGGCACGACGAGCGAGGCGACATCGCTGGGCCAGACCGAGCGCAAGCAGCTTCTGCGCGGGCTGATCGACAACGGCATCGATCCTGACGTGTTGATGCCGGGCACCGGCCTGTGCTCGCTAGCGGACACGCTGACGCTGACGCGACAGGCCATTGAGCTTGGCTGCCGCGGCGTGTTGCTGCTGCCGCCGTTCTACTACAAGAATGTCAGCGACGAGGGCTTGTTCCGCTATGTCAGCGAGCTGATCGCCCGCATCGACAGCAAGACGCTGCACATCTACCTCTATCACATCCCGCCGGTGGCGCAGGTCGGCTGGCCGCTCGCATTGGTCAAGCGGCTGGCCGAGGCCTTCCCCGACACCGTGGTGGGTCTCAAGGATTCCACCGGCGATTGGGCATACACCGAGGCGGTGCTGAAGGCGCTGCCGGGCTTCGCTGTGTTCTCGGGCAGCGAGGATTTCCTGCTGGAGAACCGGCGCGCGGGCGGTGCGGGCACCATCACGGCGATGGCCAACATCAACGCTCCGATGATCGCTGAGCTTTACCAGAAGTGGGAGGAGCCGGAGGCCGAGGATCTGCAGGCGCAGATTTCGAAGATCCGCGCGGTGATCCGCGAGGCCGGCACCATCCCGGCGCTCAAGGCCGTGCTGGCGCATTACCGCGACGCTCCGTCCCTGCGGACCGTGCGCCCGCCGCTGACGCCGCTCGACCAGGCCGCCGCCTCGAAGCTCATTCGCGATCTGGAAGCCGCCGGGTTCACTCCGGCTTTCTGACCGGGCCCGGGTCGGCCTTGACGCCGCAGCTGCGCTCCTCGGTGCCGAGCGCCTCTGCCAACCGTGCCTGCGCCGAGCCGGGACGCAGCGGCTTCTGCTGGCTCTCGTGCGGCGCCCAGCCGGTCAGCGTGATGATCTCGAAGGTCGCGGTGACGCGCCCATCCTCGGTCCCGTAATGCTCGGCGTAAATCTCCGCCGCGCGCATCAGCACATCGCGGCGCAGCGGCCGGCTCGCGCGCTCACGCAGTGCATTGGCCGCGCCCATTCCGCGCAGTTCTTCCATCAGCGCAAACGGCGTCGCGTAGCTGACCTGCACAACATCGGTGTCGCTCACCGGCAGGTTGAAGCCGGCGCGCTGCAACAGCCCGCCGAAATCGCGGACATCGGCCATCGGCGCGACGCGCGGCGCGGCCCCGCCGGTGATCTCCGTCTCTGCGGTCATCAGCGCGGCGCGCAGCTCCTGCAGCGTCGCCCCACCGAACAGCGCGGCGAGGAACAGTCCGTCCGGCTTGAGCGCGCGCCGGATTTGCACCAGCGTGCCCGGCAAGTCATTCGCGAATTGCAGCGCCAGCGCCGAGACGACCAGATCGAGCCGCTCCCCGCCGAATGGCGGCATTTCCATATCGGCGCGCACGCGAGGGTCGGGGCACTGACGCAGCAGGCCCGCGCTTTCCTCCACGCTGATGACTGTACCGACGCTCGGCACCGCGGCGATCGCGCGCGACAGCACGCCATGATGCGCGCCGAGGTTCACCGCGACCGGAAATTCGCGCTGGATGCCCCAGAGCCGCTCGACGATGTCATCCGTCGCGCGTTGGATTAAGAAGTCATGCGCCCCGATGCGCTGAGCCGCGCGATCCCGCTGGCGTACAAGCATCTTGCGGTCAAACAGTTCCGGGCTGGTCATGGGTGCTGGGCCTGCTATAGTCCGAGCGTTTCGCGTGAGAGGTGATTTCCGTGTCGCTTCCGTCACATGTTGGGCGCGCGAGCCTGCGGAGTTGGGCCGCCGCCGGGCTGCGCTATCTGGGCGATCTCGTCCTGCCGCCCATCTGCGTCGCGTGCCACGATCCGCTCGACGAGCACAACGCGCTTTGCCCGCGCTGCTGGAGCGGCCTTCGCTTCATCCGCCCGCCGCTATGTGACCGGCTCGGTATTCCGCTCCCGTATGATGCCGGAGATCAGCCGGTCTCGTCCATGGCGCTGCGTTATCCGCCGCTTTACGACCGCGCGCGGGCCGCGCTGGCCTTCGAGGGCGTGGCGCGGGACCTCATCCATGCGTTCAAATACGCCGACCGGCACGAGGCGGTTCCGCTGTTCACGCGCTGGATGAGCGATGCGGGCCGCTCGCTGATTGCCGAAGCGGATACAATCGCACCAGTGCCGCTGCATCCCTGGCGGCTCTTGCGCCGGCGCTTCAACCAGTCGGCGGTGCTGGCCGGGCGGCTGGCGCGGGCACATGACAAGCCGCTGATGCTTGGGCTGAAACGCGTGCGCCACACCAAGCAACAAGTCGGCCTAGCTTTTGGTGAGCGCCGAACAAATGTCGAGGGTGCGTTCCGCGTGCCGGAAAGGCGCGCTGCCGCGCTGATGGGCAAACGCGTTCTTCTTGTCGACGATGTGATCACGACGGGCGCGACCGTGGAGGCCTGCGCGCTGGCGCTGAAGGAGGCGGGCGTGGTCGCGGTGGACGTGCTGGCTGTCGCCCGCGTGACCGATCCTGAGCGGCCGACGGCCTGATGGCTCGGTTGGTCCTCAGATTTGACCCAACACGGCGCGCGGCGGCTTGCAATTCGTGCGCAGCAAGCCCAAACTTAGAGAAGTTTATAAGGGTTCTAAATCGGCCGGCATGGTTGCCGGTATTAGCCAACTCCGAGGTGCATGATGTTCATCCAGACCGAAGCAACGCCGAATCCGGCGACGCTCAAATTCATCCCGGGCCGCGAGGTGCTTCCAGCCGGCACGCGCGATTTCCGCGATCCGTCCGAGGCGGCCGAAGCTTCACCGCTTGCCGCGCGCTTGTTCGACATCGACGGCGTGGAGGCCGTGTTTCTGGCGACCGATTTCATCTCGGTGAGCAAGCGCGACAGCGACGACTGGCAGCATCTGCGCCCGGCCGTGCTCGGCGCGATCATGGAGCACTTCATGTCCGACGCGCCGGTCGTGACTGATACGGCAGAAGAGCAGACCGGCGAGGAAAGCTACGCTGAAGAAGACGCCGACACGGTCAAGACCATCAAGGAGCTGCTCGATACGCGCGTGCGCCCGGCTGTTGCACAGGACGGCGGCGACATCACCTTCCACGCCTATCGCGACGGCGTCGTGTATCTGCACATGCGTGGCGCCTGCGCGGGCTGCCCGTCTTCCACGGCGACGCTCCAGCAGGGTATCGAGAACCTGCTGCGCCATTTTGTCCCGGAGGTCCAGGCCGTTCGCCCCGTGATGTAAGCAGGCCGCGCCGGTAAACTCGGCGCGGATTTGACGTAGATAAATGGGGAGACCATGGCCAAGCCACTGGACGACGCGGCGCTTGACCAGCTTTTCCGCGAGGCGCGCACCCACAATGCCTGGCACGATCGCGAGGTCACGGACGAACAGCTTCACGCAATTATCGGCCTGACCAAGATGGGGCCGACCAGCGCCAACTGCTCTCCGGCGCGCTTCGTTTTCGTCAAGTCGCCAGAGGCCAAGGAGCGGCTGAAGCCGCATCTGATGGGCAACAACCGCGACAAGACGA